>JALSIJ010000044.1 GCA_026981655.1 Rhizobiaceae bacterium
GCTCAAGTTGCACGTTGAGCAATGCGAAGCGCAAAACTTGAGCCAACTGAAAAGATCCAAGTTGCACGTTGAACAACGCGAAGCGCAAAACTTGAGCCAACTGAAAAGATCCAAGTTGCACGTTGAGCAAACGCGAAGCGCAAAACTTGAGCCATTAGAAAAGCCCCGAATGGCCGTGAGCGAAAACAATCTTGAGTAATTCCATCTAAAGATGAATCGCTCAAGAAAAAAAGGCCTCCGATTTCCCGGAAGCCCTTTCAGCAAACAGTTTCGCCGCATGGGAGGAATTATTGAGCGAAATCTGTAACTTTAGATATTGGTCACATCATCGGTGCCGCAGGTAATTGTTTTGCCCTTCACCCGCACTTTTAAGCGCACTTTATAGTCTGAAACACGACCGCCAATATTGATCATTCCAAGCTCGGCATGGCCATCACGACCAACGGAAAACTCTCCGCCCTGTTGAATATTAGTGCCACCGCTGCGTCCCTTGCTTTTCAGCGAAAATCGATAGGTTCCCCGAACTTTTTGGTCGGAATAAATCACGCCTTGCATCGTCGTCATGCCACGGTTGGATGACGTTTCAATTTCACAGCGAATAGGGTCGCTTTGTTTTACAGTGTCGATTTTTGAGGGCTCAACACCGCCGTTTAATCCTATGATCATCGCAATTGTGCCTGCGGTAGCATAACTAAGCATATTAAACATGATGATACTCCTTTTACTTTGTCAAAATGATCAGATCGAAAGGGCCGGGTCAGACTGGATCACCCGGCCAATTCCATTAGCGCATATCGCGTTCATTGGTACTCACTCAATATGCTTTATCTATCTGTTTTCGCATATCTTTATTCCTAAAACCGGTGCCCACTTTTAGGAGACAAGCTTTAGCGCCTTGTTAGCGGCACACCTGAACAAATGCGGCAACATTGCCACTGCCGTTCTGGCTCACATCCGCATCACAATTATTGCCGATTTGCACGCCGGCTGCGATATTGTGATTGCCGTCCTGGGTCAAAATAGAGCGGTGGTTATAGCCAAACTGGCCAATACCTGCAGAGTTAAAGTGACCATACTGATTGGTGCGACCAGTATTTCGAAGCCCACGCTGGCCGATCGCCGAAACATTGCGGTCACCATATTGGCGCGCTACGGCACGGTTGCGGGTGCCACTTTGATAAACGCCGACAATATTGTCCCATCCATCCTGCGCACCACCGGTAGAGTTTCCATAACCAAACTGTTGAATATTAATACCGTTTGCCATTACCGGTGTTCCGGCAAGTCCAATGAGTGCAGCAAGGGCAGTTGTGATAAAAAATTTACGTGACATTATATTTCTCCTGTGAGTGTTGGGCTGTTGTAAGAACAATCACAGAATAGAAAAAGCGGGCTGAACCAAGCTTGAAAGCACCGTTCAGCTGTTGTTCATGTAAATTGAAGGTTTAAAAATTCATCTGTATACTGAGTTTTTTGCCGGGATTAACCTACACCAAATAGCCAAATAAATTGACTGGCCCAGACAACACAATTTGCTTGGAAAATAGTCAATTAGGGACTGAACCCAATTAATAATGAGGCAAAGGCCTCAATCAACCTAGCGGTTAAAAGCAAGGCTCGCGACCACGCTATTACGCTCGGCCAACCGGTCGAGATTAACAATGGTTGCAAGCATAATCCGGTCCTGGCTCCAGTCATCCGGCTTTTGAATAATAACAGTCGAAAACGCCACGAAGGCGATCAATGGCACCATCAGCGCAACAAATACGGAGCGGCGGTTGGTTTCCTTTTGATCATCCAAAAGCGAACTTACCCGTTTTCGCAAAAACACGGCTGAGCTGCGATTAAAGAACGAATGGTCCATCGAGATAAGCGCCACCTTTGGCATCGGAATTGAAAACAATTTTCCCTTATTCATACTGTTCTGGCACACATGCAACAGACAGGCACAATAGGCTTTCGCATCATAACCCTTGCGCGCCAGCACCTGTTGATCGCATGAAAGTTCGCGCAATTCTTCGACCTGCTGCTTCCAAAGATAGTAAACCGGGTTCCAGAAAAATATTGGCTTAAGAATTTCCAGCACAATTTCCCATTCAAGATCAAACTGACGCATATGTTGAAATTCATGGCCAATTGCCATCCTTAAATCATGCTCGTCCGTCAGCATATTTGACGGAATGACCACATAACGCCTGGTCAGGGTGCGAGTGGAAAAAGGCACGCTTGTAGTATCGGAAAGCAAAAGCCTGAGATTGCCAAACCGCCGCCACACGTGGCTTTGTCTGATGATCTTTCTCAAAACTACAATACTTAGAATTAAACGCGCCGTGTAAATTGTTATACCGGTTGCAATTACCCCCAAAACCACAATACCAAACGAACTGCTAAGCCCTAGCAGTTCGCTGGTAAAGCGCCCCCTCAAACCCAGAAGCTCTTCCAGTTGAGCCGGCTTCATCTCAAAATTTCCCTGTAGATATTGAGCCACAACAATGTCAGAAAAATTCGTATTGAACCCGGGAGATACCACACCATAATCGGCCAGTAGTTTGTAAATCAGTACAAATAGCGGGCTTATCGCGACGGCCAAAAATACACCGTTCAACAATCGAAGTTGAATAGTATAGGTGTGGGCCAGACCACTTGCCTGCAACAATAATCGCGCGCACCACCACAAACCAAAAACCAGTATCAGTAGAATATTGGCATTGATGTAGGCATCCAAAATCGCATCAATCGTGATCATCTTCCAACCTCCTGTCGAGTAAGGCGCGGATCTCTCCCAACGCATCTTTGGAAAGGTCGTAATCATCGACCAACCGCGCCACCAGCGATGCAGGCGTGTTGTCAAACAGCTTTTCGGAAAGGTCTTTCAGCGACCGGGTCTGATAGGTATCTTTGCTGAGTAAAGCCCGATAGATGAAAGTCTTACCGATCCTGGTGCTCTCGACGAATTTCTTCTGTTCAAGAATTCTTAAAATCGTCGCAGCGGACGTGTAGGCAAGGTTCCGTTCCGGGGCGAGTTTGGCTAAAACATCGCGGACACTGCCCTCCCCCAGTTCCCACAACCGGGTCATGAACTCCAATTCGACTTCTGTTAAGAATTCGATCTTCTTTTTTTGTCTCATTAACAATTATTCCAGTTTATATCTTTGGTCATTTTACGGCAATTACACCCCAATTCTTCCAATTTTGGCAAGTTATTTGTCAATTTTGCGCAAACCATATGAAACCTTGTCTTGTTCCTCACACTTTCCAAAATGCAAAAGCGCCCCAAAGAATGCTAATTCCAAGCGGGATCCAAAGCGGTGCGCCCATTATTCCAAGCCATGCAAGATGGATATAGACAGAGCCCAAAAGCGAGATGAACAAACGATCCCCCCTTGTGGTAACCAGACCCAACACACCTTTTCGTTCATCACCACCAGGGTGCCTGATCTCCAATACGGTCAAAACACCCATTGCAGAAAATATGCAGATAAATATCAAGGCAGTAGGCCAGGTCCATGCCATCCAGCTTAGCATATCAACCTCCCCCTAAACCCGGCCAAGGGCAAAACCCTTGGCAATATTGTGACGCACGAAATAGATAACGATTGCGCCTGGAATAATCGTCAATGTTCCGGCTGCCGCGAGCAGACCCAATTCATACCCTGCGCTTGAAGCGGTCTTGGTCATAACCGCTGCAATTGGCTTTGCATAAACTGCCGTGAGGGTTTTTGCCAACAACAATTCAACCCACGAAAACATGAAGCAAAAGAATGCAGCAACCCCGACACCGGCACCAATGGTTGGTAAAAATATTTTGGTAAAAAAGCGCGGAAACGAATAACCATCGACAAAAGCTGTTTCATCCAGCTCTTTTGGAACCCCGCTCATAAAACCTTCCAAAATCCACACCGCCAATGGAATGTTAAACAATAAATGGGCCAGCGCCACCGCAATATGGGTATCGAACAAATTAACGGCTGAATATAATTGAAAAAATGGCAGGGCAAATACCGCCGCCGGTGCCATACGGTTGGTCAACAACCAAAAGAACAATTGCTTGTCGCCAAGAAAGCGGTAGCGAGAAAATGCATAGGCCGCAGGCAAGGCAACAATAATCGAAATGACCGTATTCAATGACACATAGATGATCGAATTAAAATACCCCCAATACCAGGTTGGGTCGGTAAAAATTACCCGGTAATTATCAAAGGTCCAGGTCTGCGGAAACAGCGAAAACCCGGACAGGATTTCACCTGTCGTTTTAAAGCTCATCGCCACCAGCCAATAGATTGGCAGCATCAAAAACAGGATGTAGATTATCGGAACCCAACTTCTTTTTTGCATATCTTTTAATACCTGTTCATTAGGGCTCTAGGTTTCGTTCCGCATCATCAGCGTATAAAACAGCCAGGAAACCAGCAGCGTGATAGCGAAGTAAATAAGCGACATTGCAGCAGCCGGCCCTAAATCAAACTGCCCAAGCGCAATTTTCACCAGATCAATGGAAAGCAATGTGGTTGAATTGCCCGGACCGCCACCGGTGAGCACAAAAATCTCGGTATAAATATTGAAACTGTCCATAAACCGCAGCAATATCGCAATGGTCAAAACCCGTTTCATTTTTGGCAGTTGAATATAGCGAAAGACCGCCCAATTGGATGCACCATCAATTTTTGCCGCCTGATAGTAAGCATCAGGAATGGAAACCAGGCCCGCATAGCTCAACAAGACAACCAGCGATGTCCAATGCCAGACATCCATTGCAACAATAGTCATCCACGCAGCCAATGGAGATTGGGTCATGTTGTAATCAACACCCAACACATGGTTCAAAAAATAGCCAAGCAAGCCAATATCCGGCAATGTAAAGATGTTCCACATCGCACCAACCACATTCCACGGAATGAGCATCGGCAAGGCCATCAAAACCAGACAAACAGATACCCAAACCCCCTTGCGCGGCATGGCAAGCGCTATCGCCACCCCAAGTGGAATTTCAATCGCCAAAATAATACCGGTAAACAGAAATTGCCGGCCAAGGGCCGCATGAAAGCGATCAGAATTTAACAGCTTTTCAAACCAATCGACCCCCTGCCAGAAAAACAGATTATTGCCAAAGGTTTCCTGTACCGAATAATTGACCACTGTCATCATCGGTATCAGCGCATTAAAAGCCACCAGGACAAGAACCGGCAAAACAAAAAACCATGCTTTTTGATAACTCGGTTTCATCGCCCGGCCTCCGGCAATTGGGTTGCAATCCAGCCATCGCGGTAAACTCTGGTGTGAGATTGTGCAAAGTTCAGATGAACCTTCTCGCCCTGTTCTGGTGCGTCCTGTTCAACAATCGCGTTAATGCTGGTATCGCCAATAATCGCCTCAACCACATAATGGCGACCCACATCGGCAACTTTTTTAACTCGAGCCTCCAGCCCTTTTTTACCAAACGATACAAATTCCGGACGAATGCCCACCTGGTTTTTTCCACGCCCACCACTTATCAGCGGGCCTTCCAGCGCAATTCTTGCGTCATTAAAATAAGCCCCGCCACCACGGATTTCGCAAGGCAAAAGGTTCATGCCCGGCGAACCAATAAAATGGCCAACAAATGTGTGGGTCGGACGCTCAAACAATTCGACCGGGGTTCCAATCTGCACAATATCGCCGTCCTGCATCACCACAACCTGATCAGCAAACGTCAACGCCTCGGTCTGATCATGGGTCACATAAATCATTGTAGCCCGCACTTTCTGGTGCAGCTCTTTCAGCTTGGAACGCAGTTTCCATTTCAAATGCGGGTCAATCACTGTGAGCGGTTCATCGAACATCACCACATTAACGTCCTTGCGCACCAGTCCGCGCCCCATTGAAATCTTTTGTTTATTATCAGGCGAAAGGCCGGCTGCCCGCTTGGAAAGCATATCGTCCACTTCCAGCATTTCGGCAATCTCATGCACCCGCGATTTGACCATCACTTCATCCATCTGCCGATTGCGCAGGGGAAATGCCAGATTATCATACACCGTCATGGTGTCGTAAATTACCGGAAACTGGAACACCTGGGCGATATTGCGCTCTACCGGAGAATGCGCGGTCACATCCTTATCATCAAAAAGAATTCGCCCTTCGGTTGGCATCAATAGGCCCGAAATGATGTTGAGCAAGGTAGATTTGCCGCAGCCGGAAGGCCCAAGCAGCGCATAGGCACCACCATCTCGCCAATCAAGATCAATATCCCTCAGGGCAAAATCCTCGGGCCCCTTTGGATTTGGATAATAAGAATGCCGCAGCTTGGATAAGGTAATTTTAGCCATTAGCCATCGCCCCTTGTGCCACGCGTTTGCCATCCGGGCTGAAATAGAAACAATGCGCCGGGTCCATATAAAAACTATGCACCTCGCCCACCTGATAGGGGTGTACGCCTGAAGCCAGCGACACCCATGAATTCTGCCCCACTAAAAAATGTGCACTGCTTTCAGATCCGCTCAATTCGGTTATCTGCACCCGGCCGGTAAGGTCCACCAGATTGCCCGGTTTTTTGAACGGCAAAACATGGTTAGGCCGGATAGCTACCGTATAGCGACCATCAGAAAGACTGGCCGCATCACCGCTTAGCTGCCAGCTTATGGTCTCATCCATACTGGCTTTTGAGCCTTTGATTTCAATCTTCGCCACATTAATCGGCGGATTGGAAAACACCTGGGCGGAAACTATATCCTGCGGATGATGATAAATTTCAGATGTTGGCCCGAACTGGGTCACACTGCCATCATCCATCAAACCGGTAACACCGCCGAGCAACAACGCCTCTTCGGGTTCGGACGTAGCATAGACCACCACCGCACCACGGCCGGCAAACAATTCCGGCAATTGATCGCGCAATTCCTCGCGTAATTTATAATCCAGATTGGCCAATGGCTCATCCAGAAAAACCGCATTGCTTTCCTTGGCGATGGCGCGTGCCAGCGCGGTTCTTTGCTGCTGACCACCGGATAATTCGCCCGGCCTGCGATGCAACATGGATCGAAGCTGCAAAATATCGGCAGCCTCCTCAACCCGTCCTTCAATTTCAGATTTGGCCATTCCGGCCACTTTAAGCGGGGATGCGATATTATCAAAAACGCTCATATGCGCATAATTTACAAAAAACTGATGCACCAAAGAGATGTTGCGCTTTTGGGTGGAAAGCCTGGTAACGTCCACACCATCCATGAAAATCTGCCCGGATGCGGGGCGGTCAAGACCCGCCATTAATTTGATAAGTGAGGTTTTTCCGGCCCCAGTTGCGCCGAGCAAAACATTGAAATGACCGGCTTCCAATACAAGATTTGTCGCCTTGATATGGGTATTGCCATCAACCATTTTGGTAAGGTTTCGAAGCTCGATGGTCATTTCGTATTTCGTCTCACCTCATCACCATTTTGCAAACCGGGTTGGTCTGAGCCACTCCGAAAGGCTGCAAAATGCAAATCACAATTACAAAATCTATTGGTTAAAAACCGAGGCCCCAGAGGGAAATAAACTGGGGCCCCGGCAGATTGCGCGTTACTTGGTAGCCCAGCGGGCGACAAGCTCGTCATAGTTGACGGTCATGCCCTGAGGCTTCTCATTGTCAAGTTTTGCTTTCGCGCCGCCTTTACCGATCCATTCAGAAGGATCTTTTTTCGGGTTCAACCGAGGGCCGCAACCGCCATAAACCTTGGCGGCCTCATCGACCTTTTGCATACGGGCCATGGTGATATCCATTTCCTCTGCCAAACGGTCCATCGCTTGCTGTGCGGTGAAGGCACCGGAGTTCACATCACCGATTTGCTGCCACCAGATTTGCGCCAGTTTTGGATAATCAGGCACATTAATACCGGTTGGCGACCAGGCAACACGGTCAGGAGAACGATAAAACTCGACCAGACCACCAAGCTTTGGTGCACGTTCGGTAAATGATGCATGATTGATGGAAGAGCTGCGAATGAAGGTAAGACCCACATGCGATTTCTTCACGTCGACAGTTTTGGAAACAGCGAACTGGGCATAAAGCCAAGCAGCTTTTGCACGATCAACAGGCGTTGATTTGAGGATCGTCCATGAGCCCACATCCTGATAGCCAACCTTCTGGCCTTCTTCCCAATAGGGACCATGCGGTGAAGGTGCCATTCTCCAAAGTGGAATACCATTATCATCGACAGTATTATTGCCTTCAGACTTTGGTTTCACCATATCGGCGGTAAAGGCAGTGTACCAGAATATCTGCTGCGCAACATTGCCCTGCGAGAGAGCTGGCAACGACTGATAGAAGTCAAAAGATGCAGCACCTGGCGGCGCATAGGCACGAAGCCATTCATCCCATTTTCTGATCGCATAAACCGCAGCCGGCCCATTTGCAGCGCCACCGCGTGAAACGGATGCCCCAACCGGGTTGCAGGTGCCCGCTTCCATACGAATGCCCCACTCGTCAATCGGCACACCATTTGGCTCACCTTTTGATCCGGCCCCGGCCATTGAAAGCCAGGCATCGGTCATACGCCAGCCAAGATCCGGTGCGCGTTTGCCGTAATCCATGTGCCCATAAATCTTAACGCCATCGATATTTTTCACGTCTTTGGAGAAAAACTCGGCAATATCCTCATAGGCAGACCAGTTAACCGGCACACCTAATTCGTAACCATATTTGGCCTTAAATGCGGTTTTATATTCTTCCCGGTCAAACCAGTCCTTACGAAACCAGTAAAGATTGGCAAATTGCTGATCTGGCAATTGGTAAAGATCGCCATCTGGCCCGGTGGTAAACTGGGTGCCGATGAAATCTTTCAAATCAAGATCAGGATTGGTAACGTCCTTGCCTTCGCCAGCCATCCATTTTGTAAGGTTGTATGCCAGTTGCAAACGCGAATGGGTGCCGATCAAATCGGAATCATTCACATAGGCATCATACAGGTTTCGGCCGGTCTGCATTTGTGTCTGCACAGCCTGAACAACTTCGCCTTCACCCAAAATCTGGTGATTCACCTTAATACCGGTGATCTCAAAAAAGGCTTTGGTCAGCACTTCAGATTCGTATGAATGCGTTGGAATACCTTCCGACAACACATTGATCTCCATACCTTTAAAAGGTGCAGCGGCTTTAATGAACCAGGCCATTTCAGCGGTTTGCTGTTCTTTGCTCAACGCTGATGGCTGGAATTCCTGATCAATCCACTTCTTGGCTGCAGCTTCATCTGCAAATGCCGATCCTGTTCCGGCAATTATGGCAATAGCCGCAACTGCGGATAATAAATACTTTCGCATTTCATCTCCTCCCAATGCTTTCTTCTCCCAGGTAAATCTGGAACTTGAATAGTCGGGTGAGAAAACATCTTTTGTCAAACTAAAATTTTAGTAGGTAGGATTATTTTTTTAACCAATTGAAATAAATAACAAATTCAAGGTGAGTAATTTTCATTGAAATGGTTTCTACTGCAACTTCAACAATCGCAGATTGAGTTGCCGCCATTACGTAAAGGCAAATTTTGTCGACTTTAACAGCAAAAATCAACACCATTTTTCCCGTCAGAGCTTTTCATCATTGGATAGAATCGCTCTTGTTTTTTTCGCTCACGGCAATTTGGGGCGAAGCCCCAGCCTACGCGGGTGCTGCGCAGCGCGCCGGGCTTCTCTTCGAAGCCTGACTGTTTCCAATTAAATGTAAAAATGTCTAAATGCTCAGACGGGCAATTCCTCCAACACTTACCCAAACCGCACAAGTGCGATCGGCCGGCCAGGCAGCCCTTTTCGGAGATGTGAGCAAAGCGAACTATCGAGATATATAGAAAATGATGCGGCGGTGCATAAAAACCTCGAACACGGCAAGCGGCACAAGTGCCGCCGGTCGAGCAGACCGCGCAGTCGCAGGCATGAGCGAAAGCGAATTTGCCGTGAGACAGAAAATGGTGCACCCGGAGCGATTCGAACGCCCGACCCCCTGATTCGTAGTCAGGTACTCTATCCAGCTGAGCTACGGGTGCACATTTAACCGCCACCATTGCGGCTGATTGGATATTCAGCCCGGCGGTTGGATGCTAATTAAGGCCAAGTGCCGGGAATTGCAAGTGTCATTATTGCGACAATTGAATTGAAGTTTAATTTCTTAGCCAACGGTTACCATGCAGCAATAATTTTCCAGCAGAAAAATTAAAATGCGTACAAATTTTAGCGTCAATTCAAATCCTGCAACATGTATGCGAGCAAAAATCAGGATGCTGTTTTCAGCGACCGCACCTTGTCAAGTTCAACCGGTTGGTCTGGCAGCCAGATTTCAAACGTCGCGCCCGGTCCTCCAGATTGGGAAAGCGAGATTTCTCCCCCATGAGCGTGAATGATTTCAGCCGCAATTGCCAGCCCCAACCCGGTTCCTCCAGCCCGGGTTGAACCTGAAAATGCTTCAAACAGGTTTTGTTTTGCCCTTTCAGGAACACCGGGCCCTGTGTCAGAAACGCAAATTAATACTGTGCTTGCATTTCGCTCGGCGGAAATTGTCAACCGACTGATATGGGTGTCATCGCGATCATGTTCCATCGCCTGTAATCCGTTCCGGCTGAGATTTAACAAAACGCGGAACAATTGTTCGCCGTCCACATCAATCTCCAGATCTTCAGGTACTGAATTGATGAAAGAAACATTAGTTATGCGGTCGAGTGCCAGCATTTCCGAGACATCGTCAACAACTCTTTTAAGCAAGATCAGGCGCCGTTCAGGCGCTGCCTCAACCGCCTTGCCATAGGACAAAACAGCCTGCGTATAGGATATGGCGCGATCAATGGTGCGAATGAGTTTTGGTGCCAATCTTTGAACTGTCGGGTCAGGCAACGCCACCAGCCGATCAGAAAACAATTGCGCTGAAGCCAGAATATTTCTCAAGTCATGATTGATTTTTGAGACCGCAAGCCCAAGATTGGCCAGATGTTTCTGGCTTTGCAATGTTGATTGCAATTCACCTTGCATACCGGCCAGCTGGTTTTCCGCCATTCCGATTTCGTCATTTCGAGAAGATGGTATGATTATCCGCTCAAGGCTTTCTGGATCATCAGAAAAATCCATCATATTCTGGGTCATTTTCTGGATCGGGCGAATAAGCAGCCAGCGAATTGAGAAAAACACCATGAATGCGGTAATCAATGATATTGCCAGCGACAGCAACATCACATTGCGGGCATAGATAAGCATCGCCGCCTTCAAAGGCCCGTCCTTCATAATAACTTCAATATTGCCCTCGCGATGTTTTAATTTGGCCACCACCCGAATGGCCCGATCACCGCCCGAAATCAGCGTATCAAAAGCATCAAAAATAGAACTGAAAGGCCCGGTCATCGCATCATCGTCAAGATAAATATGTCGTGCCACCTCAGACGGCATCTTGTCACTGGCTATCAGCTTGGCAATACCGGAACTGCGAAGAGCAATAGCTTCCGCCTGCGTCGCTTTCAGCAGATCATCTTGAATATTTCTTGGCAGGTTAACCGACTGACCATCTTCAAAAACCAGACTAACCGCTTCGGCCGTATGAATATGTTCCCGCAACCAGATAAGCCGAAAATTGGCAATCGATGGCACAAAAATCAAAACTTCAGCGATCATCACGAAAAGGATAGTCAATAAAAGCAGTTTTCCCGAAAGACCGCTCGGCAACCAGCCGGTCGATGGCACGAGGCTGTGGCCTTTTGCATCAACTTCAATACCACCCGGCGAGCGGGTTATTTCGGTTTCCGGCTTGTTCAACGCGACTTTCCCTCAAAAACAGTTCGCTGTTCCTACCCTAATTTTTGCAAAAATCCGATCAACTTTCGGATCATTGGTTTTCGGGTCACAGGTACATAATAGGACGTTGCGGCCCGTTTGCCTATCTCTGTCATTGTCGGGTAAGGCGAAACATAGCCCGCAATGTCGCTAACTTTCATTTTTTGTGATATTGCCAATGCCCACATATTGATCATTTCGCCGGCATTGTGGCCAACAATCGAAACTCCTTCGATCTTGCCATTCTTTCGGGTAATGACCTTTATCAGGCCGTTGGTTTTAAGTTCAGCCCGCGCCCGGTCGTTCTCAAGGTAAGGCCAGCGCAGAACCCGAATGTCTTTAAATTTTTCTTTTGCCGCATCCACACTCATGCCCACATGGGCAATTTCCGGATCGGTAAATGTGCTCCACGGGATAATATGATTGTTCATTTTAGCAGGCAAACGAAACAGCAGCGCCCGAATAATCAGTCCGGCCTGATAGCCGGCCACATGGGTAAACTGCAATCCACCGGTCACATCACCGATGGCATAGACACGTTTATTTGAGGTTCGCATTTTCGCTGAAACCTTGATGCCGCGGCGGTCAAATTCGATTCCGGCTTCTTCAAGCCCCAAATTATTCACATTCGCCATCCGCCCGGTGGCGACCAGTAGATGTGTGCCATCAATATGGTCTTTGCCCGCCTCATTTTCTATCAACACCCGAATGCCGGATTTGCCACATTTTTCCACCCCGACAACCTTGGTGGCCTCGTGAATCACCACGCCATCAGCGCGAATATTATCCAGCGCAATCGCAGTAAGCTCCGGGTCATCCTTACCCAGCGCCTTCAATCCCTCAACAACGCTCACCTTGGCACCCAGCCGACAATGGGCCTGCGCCATTTCCATGCCAATCGGGCCACCACCAATGATAATCAAGTGTCCAGGTTTGCGGTTCTCATCAAAGAGGGTCTCGTTGGTGAGGTAAGGCACCTCATCCAGCCCCGGAATTGGCGGAACAAAGGCAGATGACCCGGTTGATACAACAAAGCGCCGGGCTTTGATTTCATAATCTCCGGCAATCACCGTTGTTGCATCTTTAAAGGCACCGGCCTCTTCAATAACCTTCACCCCAAGAGCGGTAAAACGCTCAACGGAATCATTCGGTGCGATGCCCGCGATGACCGAATGAACATGCTCATTCACCCGGCGAAAATCCACTTTCGGCTCATCAGCAATTATCCCGAATTTATCCGCCTCTCGTATTGCCTGCGCCTGTTTTGCAGCCGCTATCAGCGCTTTTGAAGGGACGCAGCCATAATTCAGGCAGTCGCCACCCATCTTGCCTTTTTCAATCAGCACGACAGTTACCCCAAACGCGGCAGCGGCCGCAGCAACGCTCAATCCGCCCGAGCCAGCACCAATTACACATATATCCGGGGTAAGAACTTCGCTCATATGTTCCTCAATTTTTAGGGGAATGGATAAATAATTGTAGCCAAAGATTTGTTCAGAGAATGTTATGCCTGCAATTTGTTTTTCTTTAGTCGTTTGATCACAATCGGCAATATCGAGACAAGCGCCAATACGCCAAGCGCCGCAATCAGAGTAGGCGATACGGTAAAGCCCTTCCCGCCAATGGTAGAACCAAGCCCCTGCCCCAGATAGGCATAGGCAAATGTACCAGGAACAATGCCGATAAATGTGGCAATAACATAGGGTGCCAGCTTCATGCCGAACAAAGCCGGTGCCAGATTAATCAGCCAAAATGGAAAGATCGGCGCTAGCCTCAAGGTTAGAAGATAATTGAACGCATCCTTTTGAAACCCTTCAGAAAGTTTCGCCATGCGTTTGCCGGCCTTTTTTTGCAACAAATCACCAAAAGATGTGCGGGCGGCTAAGAATATTATTGAAGCTCCAAGGGTGGCAGCAAATACCGTGGTCAGGCCACCGGCAAACCAGCCAAATAAAAATCCGCTTATAATGGTAATCAGACTGGCACCGGGAAATGATACCGCCACAGCAAGCGTATATATGATAAAATATGCAGCAAGTGAAAAGGCGTAATTCCCCTCAACCCTGGCCATCAGCTTGTCCCGGTTTTCTGTAATAAATTCGAGCGAAAAATACTGGTTTAAGCCAGCAAGATACCCACCCGCTAAAATTGCAACAATCACAATGACCGGCGCCCAGCGTTTTAACGTAAAGGACCCACCGTTATTGGGAGTTTCAACATTACTCATCGATAAATTTCCGTCATTGTTTCCTGCTTGCCCGACAATAGAACTATTAAGTGACATTTCGGTGCTCCAAAACAGTATGGCTATTTTCGAAAGATGAGGTTTCTACGTCGCCACTTCCAATGAATTTATCTCGCATTACCGCACGAGCGCTTGAGATCACCCCCACAAATTCTCACAATTTGGTGAAGATAGGCTTATCGCGCGCATAAAGTGATCATTTTTACAACCGCCCAAAATCCAAAGAAAGGCGATTTTTCAACTGTCACAGGCGTGTTGCGCGCCTGTAGCCCGATTGTTGGCAATTGTTGCCAAAACTGGATTGACTTAAAAACAAGTACTGCCTATAAGCCTCGAACGTTTGGGTGCTTGTATCCGACGCTGGTTTTCTGTGTTTGAATGGCAGCGGTTTTATCAGGCTAACGGTGCTCAACCCCTGTTTCTTTTGCAATTTAAAAAGAGGTCCGCCAATAGAGCGGAGTTAATAAAATGAAGCGCACTTATCAGCCGAGTAAACTGGTTCGCAAACGCCGCCATGGCTATCGTTCCCGCATGGCAACAGCCGCCGGACGCCGGGTTCTGGTACGCCGCCGCGCCCATGGCCGTAAAAAGCTGTCTGCCTGAGTGCTGCCATTTTTACGAAACCAACCCTCCGGGCCGACATCATGGATAACCGGAATACGGTTCAACTGGAACGGTTAAGGAAGCGCAGGGACTTTGTCGCCGCGCGCGGTGGCGCGCGCGATCATACGCGCTCTTTCACTTTGCAGGCAATAAAACGTGCTGCCGGTGAAAACAACTCCGATAATAAGAATTTGGCCCGCATCGGCTTCACGGTTACCAAAAAAACCGGCAATTCAGTTGTTAGAAACCGCATTAAACGGCGGCTAAGGGAAGTTGTTCGTCTTAATGCACTATCTTGTGTTCAAGGCGGCAATGATTATGTACTAATTGCGCGCAATGCAGCTTTACATTCATCCTTTCCATCACTGGCAAAAGATTTTTGCAAAAGTGTCGAACGCATATCGAGTAAAACAGCACCCGATACCAAGTCGAAAATCAAAAGGCAAAACCGCACGCAGGGTAACAAATAACGGCAGGTTTCAGGCAACCTGCATCCACACATTCTACCGGATTACAATTTCATGGATAATAACAAGAATTTTTTTCTTGCAATGGCGCTTTCGCTGGCAGTTCTGATCGGTTGGCAATATTTTGTAATTGGCCCACGAATGGAGCAGGAGCGTCGCGCGGCAGAAATTGAGACAACCCGCCAGGCAGAATTGGCTAAGAAAGCAGCACCAAACGCTCCCTCGACAGGAAACTCTGCCATTCCCCAGGCCGGGTCAACTGCCAAATCCAGCACCAATGGGGCGATACCAGGCGTTGCGACTCAAGCTGAGCCGAATACGGCCAATGACAGAAATGCCGCACTT
Source organism: Rhizobiaceae bacterium (assembly GCA_026981655.1). Lineage (GTDB taxonomy): Bacteria > Pseudomonadota > Alphaproteobacteria > Rhizobiales > Rhizobiaceae > SZUA-100. Next base: position 15,418 of record JALSIJ010000044.1, read on the forward strand.
GCCGTTGATCCTCGTGTGGAAATTGATGCCGAAAGATTGTCCGGTTCAATCAATCTGATCGGTGGGCGAATTGATGATTTGCGGCTGAAAGATTACCACGAAACCATCGATAAAACGAGCCCGACAATCATCCTGTTTTCGCCAAAATCAGCCCCGAAGGGCGCTTACTTTGCCGAATTTGGGTGGGTTGGCAACAAGGATAGCGGTGAGGTTCCCCAGTCCAACACCAAATGGGAAGCGCGATCCAGTGCAAAACTGACCACCAACAGTCCAGTTAAACTGACATGGAATAACAATAAGGGCCTGACCTTTACCCGAACAATTGCAGTCGACAAAGACTACCTGTTTACGATTACCGATGCGGTTAATAATTCATCGTCAACAAATGTGTCTCTACAATCCTATGGGCGCATTGCCCGGTTTGGCAAACCTAAAACTGAAGGCATTTATGTGCTGCATGAAGGATTAATCGGAGACGTTGGAGAAGAAGGCCTGCAAGAAATTGATTATGATGATCTTGAGGAAGAGTTGGTAAACAGTCTTAAACCTGCAACAACAGGCTGGCTCGGCATAACCGATAAATACTGGGCAACGGCTTTAATCCCAAGTGGCACATTTTCATCGCGGTTTGCTTTCTTCAATAAGGACCGCAAACAATATCAGGCAGACTATATCAGTGATCCGGTTTCCGTTGAGGCTGGAAAGTCTGCTGAAGTAATAAACCGCCTGTTTGCCGGTGCCAAGCAAGTGTCAATTCTCGATCATTATGAACGAGATTTACAAATCAAGAACTTTTCCAATTTGATCGACTGGGGTTGGTTCTATTTCATCACCAAACCGATGTTTAAATTGCTTGATTATATTTTCAATCTGATTGGAAACTTCGGCGTTGCCATTCTCATCGTCACCGTATTGCTGAAACTGTTGTTCTTCCCGCTTGCCAATAAATCTTATGTTTCGATGGCAAATATGAAAAAGATGCAGCCGCAGATGACCGAGATCCGCGAACGCTATGCGGAAGATAAGGCAAAGCAGCAGCAGGAAATGATGGCCCTCTACAAAAAAGAGAAAATCAACCCCGCTGCAGGTTGTTGGCCGATGCTAATCCAAATTCCGGTTTTCTTTGCCCTTTACAAAGTGCTCTATGTGACACTTGAAATGCGCCACGCACCATTTTTCGGCTGGATACAGGATTTGGCAGCCCCCGACCCAACGTCAATGTTTAACCTGTTTGGTTTGCTGCCGTTTGATGTTCCGCAATTCATGATGATCGGCGTTTGGCCATTGGCAATGGGCATCACGATGTTCCTGCAAATGCGCATGAACCCGACACCGCCAGACCCGACACAGGCAATGATATTCACCTGGATGCCAATTGTCTTCACCTTCATGTTGGCAAGCTTCCCGGCTGGCCTGGTGATCTATTGGGCGTGGAACAACCTGTTGACCATTCTCCAGCAGGGAACGATTATGAGACGTCAGGGCGTAAAAATTGAATTGTTTGACAATTTGAAAGACCTGTTTGTTCGAAAACAAAAAGAGGAGTAGGCTATTTTTCGGCCCGCTCCCTAACAGATTGAACTTTGCAAATGACCGATAAAGACGACGCACAGATTGCTGCTGGCAGATCGCTTTTTGCGCACCTTTGGATATTCGTTCGCGGTGTCCCTGCAATGAAGTTCCTTCCCCCTGAAGGACCAAACGAGGTGGCTTTTGCCGGCCGCTCCAATGTCGGAAAATCGTCCCTGATCAATGCGCTGGTTGGCCAAAAGAGCCTGGCTCGCACATCCAACACACCCGGCCGCACCCAGGAATTAAACTATTTTATTCCCGATGGTGACTGGTCTGAAACCCTGCCACCAGGCGCCATTGTTGATATGCCTGGATATGGATTTGCCAAGGCGCCAAAATCGCAGGTTGAGCAATGGACAAAACTGATCTTTGCCTATCTTCGCGGGCGCTCTACCCTGCGTCGGGTATTTGTGCTGGTCGATGCCCGCCACGGCCTGAAGCCCAATGATGAAAAAGTATTCGATCTGCTTGATGAAGCGGCCGTTCCCTATCAGATCGTGTTGACAAAATCCGACAAGGTCAAACCACCAGCGTTGGAAAAGCTGATGGTCAAAACCCTTGAGCAAATCAAAAAGCGCCCGGCAGCCCATCCGGAACTCATGGCCACATCATCAGAAAAGAAATCCGGGCTGGATGAACTACGCACCGAAATCGCCACATTGATGCACGTTTAATTTTAGTCAATCATGATTAGTTTGATGACTCACTGTCACTTCAGGATAAGAAGTGGCCGGTTTAGACTGTTTCACATTTAGATGAAAACATGACGCAGTCTAACCCTCATCATCGAGGGAGTAACCCGCACCACGCACGGTTCTGATCGGGTTTACACCGCCATGCCTGCTCATGGCTTTTCGAAGCCTGCCAATATGAACATCAACGGTTCTGGTATCCACATCGCTATCACGTCCCCATACACGGGTGAGCAATTGATCACGGCTCCACACACGGCCGGGCTTTTCCATGAAGGTCGAAAGTAGACGAAACTCAATTGGTCCAAGCTTTAGGGACTTGCCATTACGGGTGACTTTGTATTTTTCACTATCCAGCACAATATCGCCATACTGGATAATTTCATCGCTGCTGGCGGGGCGCACCCTGCGTAATATGCCACGAATACGCGCCATTAATTCATTCACCGAATAGGGCTTCACCACATAATCATCGGCCCCGGTTTCAATGCCGCGCACCCGGTCATCTTCCTCATTGCGTGCGGTTAGCATGATAATTGGAATACTCTTGGTGGCCTTGCGAGCCTTTAACCTGCGGCAAACTTCCAGCCCCGAGACATTCGGCAGCATCCAGTCAAGCACGATAAGATCAGGCTGCTCTTCCTCAACCAGCAAAAGTGCCTCTTCGCCATCATCAGCAATAGCTATTCGAAGCCCTTCAGCCGAAATATTATAGATCAGAACCTCGCGCTGAGCTGGCTCATCCTCAACAATCAGCACTAAGGGAGCGCTAGCATTTACCCCTGATCCCGGTGCCAGATCAGCCATCATTATTCTCCCCGTTGACAGCATTCAATTCAACAGAAGAATAGCTGGTATTATCACCCTTCGGCCGTTCATCATCTGGCATTTTGCCGGATACCAGAAAGTGTACCTGTTCGGCCATGCTGGTCACATGATCACCCATCCGTTCAACATTTTTTGCGATAAACAACAGATGCATACAAGGGGTTATATTGCGCGGATCCTCCATCATATGGGTGAGGAGCTCACGAAACAGCGCGTTATGCATCTGGTCGACCTCCTGATCGCGCAATCGCACATCATCGGCCGTATCAATATCGCGCGAGACATAGGCATCCAGCACATCCTTGATCATTTCCTGAACCAGATTGCCCATTCGTTTGATTGTTGCCGATGAATTGCCAATGGCCTTGGAGTTGGCCAAAACACTTGTTCGCTTACAGATATTCTTGGCATAATCGCCAATACGTTCCAGATTACCGGCAAGTTTTAAAACCACCAGCACAGCGCGAAGATCTTGCGCACGCGGCTGGCGCAGGGCTAAAATGCGCACCACAGCGGCATCAACCTCAAATTCGATCTCATCAACCCGCTTATCAAGCTCTATCACCTTTTTGCCCAAAACAGTATCGCGGCGGGTTAAAACTGTGGTGGCATCAGAAATCTGGGTTTCCACCAGCCCGCCCATTTCGGCAATCAGGCTTTCTATTTGCAGCAGGTCGCTGTCAAAAGATTTTACAATATGCTCGCTGTCCATAATACCCTCTAACAGATTTAGCCAAACCGGCCGGTAATGTAATCTTGTGTGCGGCGATCTACAGGATTGGTAAATATTTGCTCAGTGTCGCCCACCTCTACCAGATAGCCCAGATGAAAAAACGCCGTATATTGAGAAATACGCGCCGCCTGCTGCATCGAATGGGTCACAATAATGATTGTAAAATTTTGACGCAACTCATCAATCAACTCTTCAATCACCGCCGTTGCGATCGGATCGAGCGCAGATGCCGGCTCATCCATGAGAATAACCTCCGGCCTGGTGGCAATTGCTCGCGCAATGCAAAGGCGCTGCTGCTGACCACCGGAAAGCCCGGTGCCGGAATCCTTCAAACGGTCCTTCACTTCATCAAACAGTCCGGCTTTTTGCAAGCTGGTAACGACAATTTCCTCAAGCTCGGTTTTGTTATCGGCAAGGCCATGAATGCGCGGCCCATAGGCAACATTATCAAAGATCGACTTTGGAAAAGGATTGGGCTTTTGAAACACCATGCCAACCCGGGCGCGCAATTCAACCACATCAATATTCTTGTCGTAAATATCCAGCCCATCCAGTTCGATTTTCCCGGAAACCCGGGCAATATCAATGATGTCGTTCATTCGGTTCAGGCAACGCAGATAGGTGGACTTACCACACCCCGATGGTCCGATAAGTGACACAACATGGTTAGCTGGAACATCAAGATTGATGTCAAACAATGCCTGTTTTTCCCCGTAATGAACATTCACATCACGGGTTTTAACCTTCACCTGCAGCTCTTCCGGCAGTTGAAAAGTCATCGCGTCAACAGGTTCTTTTGGGGTTTCAACATTCATATTCATGGCTTTTTCACTCATCTCTTTACGTTGCCGCCTACCATTTTCGTTCAAATTTTTGACGCAGGTAAATGGCGACTAAATTCATCATTACCAGAAACCCGATCAGCACCAGAATGGCCGCCGAGGTTCGCGAGACAAACCCGCGTTCGGGGCTGTCTCCCCAAGCAAAAATCTGGGTAGGCAATGCAGTTGCAGGTTCCATCAGGCCAAGGTTTTCTATGCTTGGAATAAAGGCATTCATACCGATCAAAAGCAGCGGTGCTGTCTCGCCCAGGGCTTGCGCCAGTCCGATAATTGTGCCGGTAAGAATTCCTGGCATAGCAAGCGGCAACACATGGTGCAGCACGACCTCATGGCGGGATGCACCAACACCCAGGGCTGCCTCGCGGATTGATGGCGGCACGGCCTTAAGAGCCGCACGGGTGGAGACTATAATAGTTGGCAATGTCATCAGCGCCAGCGCCATACCACCAACCAAGGGGACAGAACGCGGCAGACCGAAAAAGTTGATGAACACCGCTAAGCCCAGCAGACCAAACACCACGGAAGGAACAGCCGCCAGATTGTTGATATTAACCTCGATAAAATCGGTAAAGCGGTTTTTCGGTGCAAATTCTTCCAGATAAATTGCCGCTGCAATGCCCACGGGAAAACTGATCAAAAAACAAACCAGCAGCGCCAGTAGCGATCCGGTAAAGGCCCCGGCAAGACCGGCAAGCTCTGGAAAACGACTATCAGCATTAACAAACAGCTCCCAACTAAACGGCGAGGAAAGCATGTCCCTGGCCACCAAATTATCAAACCAGACCAACACTTTTTCTGACTTAAAGCGCGGATTGAGCATTTTTTCGCCATTACCGCCATTTTTGCCCGCCGCATCAATCCAGCGCGGAATAACCCCCTTATGCAATTGATCAAACGGATCAGACAATGGCAGATTAATTGTCACCGTCTCGCCAATTTTCTCCGGGTGAGCGACCACATAGTCCCGCACTATATATTGCGCGCCTGAGCTTAGAATTTTTGAGAGATTCCGTTTGTCCTTGCGGTTTTTTACATCTGGAAAATAAGCATAAAAGGCCTGTTTAGTAATCTTGCGATATTTGGTTTTACCAGGGTTTTCCTTATCAATTATTTGCGGATCGAGAAAAATATCCACCTTAACTTTGGTAGTGTAAAACGCCACATATCCCGTATAGGTGAGCGATGCGATTAAAATCGCCAACAACATCAAGGCTGTAATTACAGCACCTAACCCAAAGGCCCGCAGCAGGCGGTCGCGGCCATAGCGCTTTTTGATACGCCGACGTGCATTGTCAGACGCCCAGTCATGGCGCGGATTTGCGAGACTATCAGGCTCAGCAATCTGGTGGTCAAGAATATCAGTCATATTGCTCCCGATATTTTCTAACGATCCGCAGCGCTAAAACATTAAGCGCCAGCGTCAACAAAAACAGGGTCAAACCAAGGGCAAATGCAGCCAGAGTTTTCGGATTATCAAATTCACTATCACCGATCAGCAAGGTGACGATCTGCACCGTTACCGTGGTCACCGGGGAAAGCGGATTAAAGGTCAACGTGGCGATAATACCGGCTGCCATAACCACAATCATGGTCTCGCCAATCGCCCGGCTGACGGCCAGCAAGATGCCCGATGCGATGCCCGGTAGAGCCGCAGGCAATAGCACATCAATAATGGTTTCGCTTTTTGTCGCCCCCAGGCCATAGGCCCCTTCGCGCAGTGAGCGCGGCACGGCGGAAATCGCATCATCAGAGAAAGATGAAATGAACGGGATCAACATAATCCCCATTACCGCTCCCGCAGCAAGCGCGCTATTGGGGGCAATTTCCACCCCCAGCATGGCACCAAAACTGCGCATGGCAGGCGCTACAATCAATACGGCAAAGAAGCCATAAACCACGGTTGGTATGCCCGCCAGAATTTCCAGCAGCGGTTTGACAATCGCGCGCATTTTTTTACTTGCATATTCAGAAAGATATATTGCCGCCATCAGACCAATAGGAATAGCCACCAGCATCGCAATCAGGGCAATCAAAAATGTACCCACATAAACAGGGATAGCACCAAACGCGCCGCCGCCGGTCACCTGCCCTTCCCGGATAGGAATTTGCGGCTCCCAGTTCAAGCCAAAAACAAACTCCAAAAAAGGTACGCGATCAAAGAACCGCAGCGATTCAATTGTCAGCGATACGACAATGCCAAATGTGGTCAATATCGCCAGCACAGAGGCGGCAATCATCAACAGATCAAGCACGTGCTCCACCCGCTCGCGAGCCCGAAACAACCGGGCAATTTTTGACCGTGTAGCAATCAAGACAAACAGCCCGATTGCTATACATGTGGCCACCATTGCCCAATTGGCAATTACGCGCCAGTGGGTCAGCCTTTCTGCCGCCTCAACAACAATTGGCTTTGGATCACCAAAGATCGCTCCCTGCGCCACCGACTTAATTTGACTTTTAAGCAGGCTGAGTTCTGAAACAGAAAGGCCCGCAATGGCTTTGGGATCAAGGCTTTGCAATAAAAGCGCATCAATGACCGGGCGTTGCAAAAAAATCCAGATAAGCGAGAGCAATAGCGTCGGAATGCCCACTAGGGCCGCCACATATAATCCGTGATAAAGCGGCCGCGAATGCAATTGGCTTCGCTTGCCACCGGCCACCACAAATGCTTTTCGTCGGCCCAGATAAAACCCGGCAACCGACAAGATCAGCAATAATATCAGCAGTGATCCAAACATGATCTCAACATTCGCAAATGGCTATTCAAGGTGAAACAGCGGCTGCCCATCTGGCCAGCCGCTGGAAGTTATTTCAAATTACATGGTCTTTGCATTGATAGCCGCTGCCTGGGTTGCAGCAAGCTCGGCCTCTGGCAAAACAACCAACCCACGCTCGGAAAGGTATCCATCTTCACCCATTGCATCATCACTCACATAGGCTTCAATAAATTCCTGCATACCTTTGATTACCTTGCGGTGGGCATTTTTGATGTAGAAATATAGTGGCCGCGAGATACCATAGGAACCATCGCCAATTGTATCCATTGTTGGCTCAACACCGGAAATTTTAACGGCCTGCAGCGTATCCATATTTTCGAACAGGAAGGAATAGCCGAAAATACCAACTGCATTCGGGTCCGCATTCAACCGCTGAACAATCAGATTGTCATTTTCACCAGCTTCAATAAACGGGCCATCCTGACGCATTGCTGTACAATCAGCCTTGTACATTTTCTTGAAAGCTTTTTTATCCATGCCGGCTTTGGCATTCTTCCAAAAGTCCAGCTTGCCGCCTTTGCATACTTTATGAAAAACCAGCTCTATGAAAGCATCTCTGGTGCCGGATGTTGGTGGCGGACCATAGGCAATAATAGCAATTGCCGGCAGTGCGGCATCAATATCGCTCCACTTTTCATAAGGATTATCAACCAGCTTTCCATCAACCGGTACTTTCGATGCAAGCGCCTTGTAAATTTGAACTTTGGTAAGATCAAGCATATCTCCCTTGCGTGAATTTGCAATCGACAATCCATCATAACCAATCAACACTTCAGTAACGTCATTAACGCCATTTTTGTCGCAAAGTTCTTTTTCAGATTTCTTTATGGCTCGTGATGCACCGGTAATATCGGGATATTGTTCGCCAATACCAGAGCAGAAAATTTTCATTCCGCCGCCAGTGCCGGTTGATTCAACCGTTGGTGCCGTGCCACCGGAGCGGGCAAATTCTTCTGCAACTGCCTGCGTATAAGGAAAGACTGTGGAAGATCCCACGATCTTGATTTCACGCGCCTGCGCAACATTAGCAGCCATTGCAACAATAGCGGCGGTTAAAATTGTTCTGTTAAATATCTTCATTGACATAGCAAAGTTTTCCTCTTGCTGTCCTATCTGTAGCTTACCCGAATTGGTAAGATGATAGCCTTATAGGCCGCCTACATTTCGCTTATGTGACACGGATGTAACAGTTAGATGACTGCGGAAAAATATTTGTGCGCTGCTTATGAAGCTGCGCTCTAACCGGCTCTTTGCGGCAACAGCACCGAAAATATGCTGCCCTCGCCTTCTTGACTGGCAATATTCAAGCGACCCCGGTGTCGATTGATAATGTGTTTCACAATCGCAAGTCCCAGCCCGGTGCCGCCTTTTTCACGCGAGCGATGTTCGTCAACCCGGTAAAATCGCTCGGTCAGCCGCACCACATGCTCAGCGGCGATCCCTTCGCCAAAATCCTGAACGGCAACCCCGACACATGGCCGGTTAAACCCGGTCGCACGCTCAAAATGCTCAATTGCAATCTGCACCCTGCCTCCAGCACCGCCATATTTGACCGCATTTTCTATCAGGTTTTGAAAAACCTGCACAAGCTGGTCCTCATCTCCGGGAATAATCGCCGATAGCTTGGGCAATTCAAGTTCAATGGCCACTTCTGCACTGTCGGCCAACGGCTGCAATTGAGCAATCACCCGTTCGACAACCGCAGATAAATCCACCTCATCCATCGGGCGCACATGCGCGTTGACCTCAACTTTAGACAATGAAAGCAAATCACCAATCAGACGATTCATCCGCTTTGCTTCGCGGCCCATAATATCCAGGAAACGCTCACGCGTTGCCGCATCATTTTTTGCAGGCCCTTTGAGCGTTTCGATAAATCCGCTTAAGGCGGTCAACGGCGAGCGCAATTCATGGCTGACATTGGCAACGAAATCGCTGCGCATTTGTTCAGCCTCAATAACATGAGAAACATCGCGAAAACTCACCACCGCGCCATCAGGAAAATTCTCAGAATCCTTCAGTCTTTGGGCCCGCACCCTATAGGTAGTGCGAACTGGAACCGGCATGGAAAAACTACCCTCAGCCAGCTGCTCATCTCCAAGAGCCGCATCAACACATCGCAAACATTCAGGGTTGCGGATAACCCGGACAAAGTCCTGATCGACCAGATTTTCGCCAAACAGGATTGAAGCTGCCCGATTGACCAGCACAATTTTCCGGGCAGAATTTACCACAATCACCGGCTCGGCCAGCGTATTCAATATGCTTTGAAATTCACTTGTTCCAGGCATGATCAATCAATTATTCATTTCAGGAACCGGCGTTACCGGCATTTTATCACCAAACCAGCCCACAAGATTATCCACCACCAGTGCACCCATTGCATTGCGTGTGGCAATTGAGGCTGAACCGACATGCGGCAAAAGAACCGCATTGGGCAAGGCCAAAAGCGCATCCGGCACATTGGGTTCATCGTCAAATACATCCAGCCCGGCGGCCAGAATAGTGCCATCCTCAAGCGCCTTTATCAGTTGCGGTTGATTAATCACACTACCACGCCCGATATTGATGATCACCCCATTTGGGCCAAGCGCCTGCATTACTGTCATATCAACGCTTTTTTCGGTCTCAGGCGTACCCGGTGCCACAATCATCAATGTATCGACAGCCTTGGCCAGCCCGACAAGTGAATCATGATACTCATAGGCAATATCTTGTTTCGTGCGGCCGAAATAGGCGATTTTCAGGCCAAAACTTTCCGCCCGTTTGGCAATGGATTTCCCAATCCGGCCAAGCCCGTATATACCCAGTTTACGCCCCTGCAAGGTGGCGCGAGTGAGTGGGTATGAACCGTTATTTTTCCAATTTCCGGCACGCAAATAGACCTCAGACGCGGGCAATTCACGCACCGTATTGATCAACAAACCGATAGCCGTATCGGCAACCTCTTCGTTCAAAACATTTGGCGTGTGCGACACCATAATGCCACGTTCAACCGCACAACCCACATCGACTGCATCATAGCCAACGCCGAAATTGGAAATCACTTCCAATGCAGGCAAGGCCTCAATACCGGCCCGGCTGATGCCGCTCATTGTTGCCACCCCACGAATTCTTTCGCGTGTACCGGCATCTACTTCATGGGCATTGCCGGCATCACAAATATGAACGGTAAACATCGCCTGAAGACGCTCAAGCGTTGCCGCATGAAGCTTGCCCGGCACCAGAATTTCTATCTCTTTCAACTTGGATATTCCTCAATTAATTAGGCTATAGGTTCATTTAGCCGATTGGCGCACCAAAAGTTTCGGTTTGATCATTACATGCGGCGCAGGCTCCAAAACCCCACCAATACGCTCATACAGCGCACGCGCCGCCTGTCGGCCAATTTCCAGATGCCCATCCGAAACGGTGGTCAAAGGTGGTGCAGAAATCGCCGCCTCCTCAATATCGTCATATCCGGTAACAGCAATATCAACCCCCGGCTCCAGCCCGTGCATACGAAGCCCGTTCATCACCCCAATGGCCACCGTATCACTGCAGCAGGCGATTGCTGTTGGTCTGTTTTTAGCCTGCAAAATTTCATCCACCACATCATAACCGGCCTTGCGGCCATAGGACGTTTCAATATCAATCAAATTACTTAAATCAATCCCGGCCTCTTTAAAAGCGGCCTGATAGCCAGCCCGTCGATCGCGCCCGGTCGAGGTTTTTCTAGTGCCGCCGATAATCGCGATATTGCGGTGGCCAAGTTCAATCAAATGCCGGGTTACAAGCTTAAAGCCGGTTTTATCATCGCCCAGAAATGTCGGCACATTCGCCCCTTCAACCGAGCGCGCAACCATGGTTACCGGCAGTCCATTGGCTTCAATCAACGCCACATCTTCGGCCGTGGTGCCAATCGAAGGTGACATAATCACCCCATCAGCACCAAACTGCATCAAGGTCGAAATAAAGTTGTTTTGCAGGGTCAGATTGTCTTCGTGATTGCACAGCAAAAAGGTCTGTCGTGTATTACCAAGCTCGTCTTCGATTGAGCGTAAAATCTCGGCAAAAAACGGATTGATAATATCGCGCACAATGACACCAACAATATCGGATCGCGAGGTTCTGAGCGCTGCCGCGCGCCTGTTATAAACATAGCCCAATTCGCTGGCCCGAGATTTGATTTTCTCGCGCGTAATTTCAGCCACCAGCGGGCTATCCCGCAGTGCCAGTGAAACGGTTGCCGTAGAAATCCCCAGATCCTCAGCAATGGTCGAAAGTGTAATTTTGAGTACCAACTGGAACTTCCCCTCATTGTTCCGTTACTGCCAGTAACACCACTTTGGCATGCAAACAGCAAATTTCAAAGTGGCGCGAGTATTTTCATTGCCAATTGACGATTATCCCGGTTTTACTATAGCTGTTTCTTGAATTATTTCATTCCAATTACAGCATTAGATGCACTACTGTGCTCTTAACATTGATCTGGTGAAATTATAACCGAGGAAAATATGCGTATTTGGATAAAGAACCCAATGGCGATTTTGGCTGACGGCGAGGCCGGTAGCGGCTTTGTTGTGGAAAATGGAAAGATTGTGGAGCTGATTGCGGCGGGAAACGAACCCGTGGTCGATCAAACTTATGATGCAAGCCAGCACGTTGTCATACCGGGTCTCATCAACACCCATCATCACTTTTTTCAAACCCTCACCCGCGCCCACCCTTCCGCCATCAACAAGGAGCTTTTTCCCTGGCTGAAGGCGCTTTATCCGATATGGGCAAGAAGCGTTAAACCTGATGCGTTTCGACTGGCCACACGGCTGGCATTGACCGAATTAATGATGTCGGGCTGCACTACAGTCTCCGACCATCAATATCTGTTTCCCAAGGGCCTTGAAAACGCCATGGATATTCAGGTCGAAGAGGCCGAACGCCTCGGCATGCGCATGACTGTCACCCGTGGCTCGATGTCGATGAGTGAGAAAGATGGTGGCCTGCCGCCGGATTCCATCGTCCAGACCGATGATGAAATTCTGGCTGATTGCGAGCGCATTTTAGGCAAATATCACGACCGCTCAGAAGGTTCGATGTTGCAGGTTGCACTTGCCCCTTGCGCGCCTTTCACTGTCTCCAAACGGCTGATGCGCGAAACTATGGATCTTGCCCACCGGCATGATTGCACCTGCCATACGCATCTGGGCGAAACCTATGACGAGGATGCCTATTGTCTGGAGCATTTTGGCATGCGGCCGATTGATTATATGGAAGAACTTGGCTGGATGAACGACCGTGTTTGGCTCGCCCACGGCATTCATTTTAACGATGAGGAAGTTCAACGCCTCGGAAAGGCAGGCGTTGGCGTTTGCCATTGCCCGACTTCAAACATGACCCTTGCCTCTGGCCAATGCCGCACCAAAGAACTCGAAGCTGCGGGCTCCCCCGTCGGCCTTGGCGTCGATGGCTCCGCCTCAAACGACAATTCAAATCTGATGGAAGGCGTGCGCCACGCATTGATGATCAACCGCCTCACCTATGACGCGGCATCTGTTACCCACCTCGATGCCCTGCGCTGGGCAACCGAAGGCTCGGCCAAATGCCTTAACCGCACCGACATCGGCAAAATCGCCGTCGGTATGCAGGCCGATATTGCCATGTACAAATTAGACGAATTGCGCTTTTCAGGTGCGGGTGACCCGATCGCCGCTCTGGTTCTTTGCGGTGCGCACAGCGCCGACCGGGTGATGATTGCAGGCAAATGGCAGGTTGAAGATGCAATGCCCAGGGGCGTGGATGTGGGCCAACTGCGCTTTGAACATGGCGAAGCGGCAAAA
>JALSIJ010000045.1 GCA_026981655.1 Rhizobiaceae bacterium
CAATATCAATATGTTATACGACGCATCCATTTCAATCAAACCCGTCTGGATGTAATCATAATCCGCGTGTCGGGGGTTCAAATCCCTCTCCCGCTACCATAATTTTCAGGGTCCGACCCGGAGACATGGGTGACACAAGGTACCTAAGACATGGGTAACACCTTTGTGCCGAAGGGGTTGTTGATTGTTTGTAGTGTTCTTTGCTCCAGGTCAATATAACCTAGGTCGTTTTGCCATTCAGGTTTCGGTCGCAGCGCGAGTGGTTTTTTTGTTCTGAAAAGGCGGAAAGCGAGCTGTGGCGCATCCCACCACAAGCGATTTTCAACACATTCAGGGCTGAAAAAGCCCGCGTCAATGAGATATGAGAAAAATTGCCCTTAACTGGGTCAAAAATCATTGAAGGGATTGCCCTGCCAGCGATTTCTCTTCTGATCCCAAACAATTTTTCTTCATACTGCGTTCCAAAACCCGGATGTCAACACGGCCTAGTGCAGGACTACCGTATTTTGCAGCTCAAAGCCGACCCGCAGTACAAGCCGCCTTTACGCAGCACTATAATGCATGTGTAGAGGTAAAGGGCACACCATCCAACCAAACACGGTTTGTGCCTTTTGAAGCAGAAATTTCATCTTCTTCCATCAGGCAAAAGGCGGTAGACAGGCCGTCGGCTTCTGCGGCAGATTTTGATATAACACTTACTGTCGACCATTTGCCTTTGGAAACACCTGAGCGCGGGTCCAGTATATGCCCGGCGATGCCATCAGCATCAAAAACTGTTCCCAATCGAGCAGATGTTGCTATTGCTGAATTGTTAAGAGTGACCGTCTGGTCTTTGTGCTCCTTAAGTCTGACAGACCAGCGCCCGCCATCGGGAGCGGTTCCCAGAGCTGCAATCTCACCTGTATCAATCAGCACATTGGGCACTCCTTCTGCACGCAACAATTGTGCTATTTTATCCGCGATAAACCCCTGTGCTATACCGTTTAAGGTCAACGCAACGCCGGGGTGATGAAAAAAAATTTTCTCCGGGGAGAATTCAACATAATTCCATCCAACCATCTTTCTGGCACTTGCAATATCATTTGCATCAGGTGTTTTTCCGGCTGCATATTTCCGGGCATAAAGCGACCAAAGTGCTTGAACCGTTGGATCAAACACGCCTTTTGTTCGTGCATGCAAGGAGCTACAGACCGTCAGCAATTGAATCAGATCAAAAGACGGGTTGAATAATTGTCCTTCCCTGTTGAGAACCGAAAGCTGACTGTCAGAACGGTAAAGGCTGAATATCTGTTCGAGCCGTTCAATCTCACTTACTGCCCTGGCAATAAGGGATTGTGCGTTTTTATGATCAAGAATAATGCGTGCTTTGGCACCAATCGCAATACCGCTCCATTGGCGAGTGTTTGCCCCGGCACTTTGCCCTAATAATGGCAGTATAGCGCTACCAGCCAGGATAGACAGCGTTCTTCTGCGGGTAATCATAATTATTCCTTTTCAGGCTTTTTTTTGTATTCCATTTTCATATCCTTCATCGGCGTCCCCTTCATCTCCATCTTCTCCATCGGTGCCCCCTTCATCTCTACAGGGGACAACACTGTTGCTGCCGGAATTTCAGACAAGAGCATGACTTTACCTCCTCTTTCAGCGATAAATTTTTCAGCCTTTGATTTCGACGCAAAGGGAACAAGTTCCGGCGCGCCCATGCCGCCACGGGCATCAGAGCCAACCACAAAAAAAGCATCTTGCGCCGTGATCCAATTATCAGTTCCAGGCTTCGCCCAACTTGGTGCCACGCCCATGTCGTTTACATAAAACGAGGTGATTTCAGCAGATTGTTCCGGTGATTTGAAATAGGCGATACCATCGCGAACCTGGGTAAACCAAAGTCGCTCATTTGAACCGGACAGGCTGATTTGTGCTTTTGGCCCCTCATGTGCCAAAACCTGCATCTGGCAAAAATGCCCGATTGCATCTTCATTCAGTGTAACCGCTTCAACCGTGCGGCTTTCCACCGCCTCATCTTGACACCCGGCCAGCAGGGCCAATGAAAACAACAGCGCAAAGGTAAATATTCTCATGGTTCAACCCTTCTAAATGCTGCCCAGGCCAGCAACAGTGCCAGAACAGGCCACAACAAAAGCGACGTTAATTGCCCGGCAAAGCCGGAGACCAGCCCGGCATTGCTGATGCCGGAGGTTAATTCAGGCACCAGCACATCAGGCATATTCAACAGACGAAAAGCATCCGCCGGATTTGCCACCAACAACCAGGGAAAGAACGTTTTGGTGAACACGCCGCCACCATCACTCACCAGCGCGCCCAGCAGGACAAGATCATAAAGCACCACCGCCACCAGCCATATGGCAATCGCGGCACCTGAAGCAACGCCCGGCTGGCGTACCAGTGATGAGACAAGGTAGCCCAGACCAAGGAATGCCGAACCCAATGCCAAAGAGGTGGCAAAAAGGCGGATCAGCGGAAAGAATGACATGTCTGCATTGCCGGTTTGCCAGACCACCAGCAGCCCGCTCAGGATCAGACCAACGCCCACAGCAAAGCCGAGCACCAGAAAATGCGCCAGAAACTTTCCAATCAGGATTTCAGCGCGTGAAAGCGGGTACGAAAGGCTCAGGGCAAGCGTGCCTCTTTCAGCCTCGCCAGAGATCGCATCAAATGACAAAAGCAGGGCAACCAGAGGCACCAGATAGACCGATAGCGTGGTAATTGAGGTTGCGGCAACCGTCAGTGGGCTGACGCCAACACTACCGGTTGGCGCGCCACCAGCTAGGGTTAGTACCAGTGAAAAAACCGCCATCATCAACACCGATGTGGCAACCCACATGTTACGCCGGGCAATCAGCAGTTCAATCCGGGCTACATTTATTATGGACATCACTGATCCTCCGGTGTTGATTTGCTGTAATGGCGATAAAGTTCCTCGAGACTGACGGGAATGACATTCACATCCTTGACGGCCTCGCCCAGCCTTGTGATCTGCCCGAGCAGAGCAACTTTCTCATCCTGCTGACAGGTCAGTTCAACCGAACTGCAATTAACCCGCTGACCGCCCAGTTCGGCGGCGATCTGATCAGCGGTATTGGCGGTCGCTGTAACATTCAACCGGACTGGCAAGCGTGCATTGCGGCGCAGGCTGGCCAGATCATTATTGGCCACCAGCCGCCCCTGAGAAAGAATGATAATACGATCGGTACTGGTTTCAAGTTCGCTCAACGCATGGGATGACAACAGAACCGCTGTTCCCTCACCGGCAAGTTCGTGCACTATTTCGTAAAACTCATGGCGCGAAACAGGATCAAGACCGCTGGTCGGCTCGTCCAGCAACACCAGTTTGGGTTGCCCGATCAATGCCTGGGCAAGGCCGATGCGCTGTCGCATGCCTTTTGAATAGGTGCGGATACGGCGATCCGCAGCATCATTCAGCCCAACCCGGTGCAGCAAATCATCTGCCATAGTCACGGGGACTGATTTCAGTCGGGCGAAATGGCGCAATTGCTCGCGTCCGGTCAATGCCCCGTGAAACGCCACATTTTCAGGCAGATAGCCTGTCTGCCGGCGCGCCTGGCTGTCGCCGGGAACCGTATCAAGAATATCAATATGGCCGGAAGTTATGGTCGTCAGCCCAAGCATCATTCGCATCAGCGTTGTTTTTCCAGCCCCGTTATGCCCAAGCAATGCAACGCGCTGGCCTGCCTCCAGGGAAAAACTGACCTCATTAACTGTTGTCAGCGAGCCATACTGCTTGGTGACCTTTTCCAGTTTCAACAAACTCATTGCAATCTCTCCCAGGGCTGTATTTCAGGCGATACGGGCCGCATCAGCGGGTAGCGGTCGATAACCCCTCCGGGCAGCAGGGCTGGAAAGGCCGATTGTGACCACCGGATCAGTTGAATGGCGGGGGAGCCAAGCAGGGCTCTGGCAGCCGGTTGGGTCCACAGCACCTGATCCATCAGATCATTCGGGCGATAAACCGTATCAGCAATACCATTACCATCAAGATCGTAGGCTGCATGGTCAGTCCAGTAATTACCGCGCCCGTTGGTGCTCCAGTCAACCCAGCGGCTGCTGACATATTTGACCTGCACACGATTGGCGATGAAGGCATTTTCTGTAATCTGGTTGCGCTCCGAACCGGCGGTGAAATGAATGCCGATGTTGCAACGCTCAAACTGGTTGCCGCTCAGGACATTTTTGTGGGCATTGTAGATGAACACACATTTGCCATCAGTATTTTCAATTCTGTTGCCGCTGATTTTACTGTCATTGGTATAGTTCAGCATTATACCGTATTTACGGTCCCTGCTGGACATGTTTTTGGTAATGGTCACATTTTTGGAGAACATGATCGCATAACCAAGATGGTTATCCTGTGATATGTTTTGTGAAATTACGCTGTTGTGGGCATACATATAATGTATCGCAAACCGTAGATCGCGGAACCGGTTACGGCTGAATTCATTGTCTTTGGAAGTATTGACAAATATCCCGTCGCGGCCCCAGCGAATATCATTGCCAATGACTTTCGTACCGGGGGCATTCCAGACATAAACCCCGTTGCCACGCGAATTCATACGGGCATCACGACGCCCCTCAATAATATTATTACGGATAACAGCATCGCGCGCGCCCTGAACATTGACGCCGACAAGATTGGCGATGATCCGGTTATTTTCAACAATCGCACGTCTGGCAATTTTTGTCAGATTAATTCCGGCATCCTTGTTAGAAGAACCTGAGCCGGTGATAGTCATCCCGCGCACCGTAACATCAACAGAACGGACCGAAATTACCGAGCCGGTTCCATCTCCCTTGATCCGGGCTAACTTGCCCCCGTCAAGTGTTATCGGAATATTGATCTCAACAGGCCCGTCATAGATACCGGGTGACAGGCGGAGAATATCCCCCGCCTGTGCAGTTTTTAGTGCTGCGGCAAGCGCCCCCGGTTTTGCCGGTATAATTATCTCTGCTGCCCAGGCGGGGGTTGCCTGAGACATTAAAAATACCAGCAAAACCAGAAATTTGCGCATTACATGAAGCCTTCTTGACTTAAGCCGGTTCAACCAGCATCCGACCACGCATTTCGAGATGAAGTGCGTGACAGAACCACTGGCAATAGAACCAGTGCACACCGGGCCGGTCAGCCTTGAAAGTGACAGAAGCCGTTGCCTGCGGACCCACTTCCATTGCAACACCGAAATTTACCATGCAAAAGCCGTGGGTAAGATCATCCACATCATCTATATTGGTAACGTAGACCGTGACCTCATCACCCTGTTTGACGGTGAATTTCTCCAGCGAGAAAGTTGGCGCAGTAGAATACATATAAACGCGCACCTTGTTACCATCCCGGATCACAGTTGCCGCCTCTTCCAGATCAACGCCGTCAGCCGCCGCTTGTTTCACTGCTTCCGCAAAAAGGGGATCATCGCGTTTGTATACGGTACTTGGATTCACCTTTGAACGATGTACAATAATGCTGTCATGAGGTTCAGCGAAAGTTGAACTATCGTGTACCACTTCCATATTATTGTCCGAGATGTCGATGAGCTGCTCGTTTTCCGGCTTCAATGGACCGACATTGATGAACCGGTCCTTGGAGAACTTGTTCATCGATATCAGCCATTTGCCATCAGCTTCAGAGGTTTCACCCATTGAAGTTGAGTTGTGGCCTGGCTGATAGGCAACATCGACCTTGCCAAGAATCGGATCGACTTTTTCACCGGCATAGGCGCGAATTGCCTTGTCGATATTCCACTTTACCACCTGACTGTCGAGGAACAGGGTGGTGAAAGCATTGCCATCACCATCAAAGGCCGTGTGCAATGGCCCAAGCCCAAGTTCCGGTTCAGCAACAATACATGAGCGCGGGTCAACATCACTGGAAAACAGCGCATCCACCTTGGTAACATCAATCACCGATACTGTTGGCGACAATTTGCCATTGACCATGATGTGCTTTTTGTCCGGGGCGGCATTTACCCCATGCGGTGAATTTGGAATTGGCACATAACGGGTATATTTTGAACCTTTACGCCCATCAAGAACCGGCACACCGTTAAGCTCCTGAAAATCGCCAGCAGCAACGCCTGCTTCAATCGCCTTGATATCAAAAATAACACAATGGTCCATTTCGCTGGCTGTCATCTCGGCCAGGTTCATACCCATTTCCGAGTTGTAGCTTGATGCAAAAGCATATTTTCCCTGATAATCAGCATCCACATTGTCGAGGTTGCCGCTTACCTGCACCTGCCACCTGACCTCCATGTCGTCACCGTCAATGGCGGTGAATATGGAGACATATTGTGAAGGGTCATCAAGGATTTTACCGTCATTGACTAACGGGGACTCATGCTCCCCATTGGCAAAAATATAGCCGGTACGCGGGAACTTTTGCGGACGAAGTCCGTGAATGGAAAAAGCGTTAGGGATTTCAATTATCTTGTCGCATTTCATGATGTCGACCCTGACCCGTGCAACACGGGTATTGGCCTTGTCATTCATAAATAGATAACGCCCGTCATAGGTGCCGTCGGTAAACGACATATGAGGGTGATGGAGATCACCATTGTCGTAGGTTTTTTTGCCCTGCGCGGCCAGCATGGCCTTGGTTTCGGGCAACAGACCTTCGGTGAGGATTTTCAGCGACTCATTGGTCTGCCCCCAGCCGGTGGCTGAGCAACGGTTAAAGACCGGAACCCGCATCAGTTCGCGCATTGACGGCACGCCCAGAATTCGCATCTCACCGGTTTGGCCGGAAGACCAAAATCCGTAATATTCATCAAGTTCGCCGGGTTTCATTGCGTTTTTTTCTGCAGCAGCGGCAGTCGAAGTCGAGCGCGCCAACAATGCCGCACCCCCAAGTCCTGTTGCTGCAATTGCACCTGCAACCACTGCGCTTTTTCCCGGTGTTGTGAGAATTTCGCGCCTTGTCAGGCCCTCGGTTTTGGTGTTGTTGTCAGACATATCAGTTCTCCTTTTTCGCTAACGTCTCGGGGTGAAACTTGAATTTGACCAGCGCTTCTGCCGATTGGGCATTGCTTCTGGCTATTTTTTCCCGCGATTTTCGAACTTTGATACGCACGGGGCATTTGTGATCGTCTTGATAAACAACCTGGCAATGCAGGCAGGACAAACACTCATTGGGATTAATTTCGCCGGTTGGATGAATGGCCTGGACAAAACATTCATGGGCGCAGATCTGGCACGGGGTGCCGCACTCCTTGTAGCGTTTGAGCCAGTCAAACATGCGCATCCGGCCTGGGATGGCGAGCGCTGCGCCCAGCGGACACAAATAGCGGCAATAGAACCGCTCGATGAACAGCCCGGCACCAAGAATAACCGCGACAAACAGCAGGAAAGGCCAGCCACGCTGGAATTTCAGAATAATGGCGGTTTTAAACGGCTCGATTTCGGCATATTGTTCAGCCAGCGGAATGGAGGCCAGCGACAGGCCGAACAGGCCCAGAAAGATCATGTATTTCAGCGGCCACAGCCGCTCATGCAGCCCCCAGGGCAGGGTCCATTGCGGCACCTTGAAAAACCGGGCGATACGGTTGGTCAACTCCTGTAATGCACCAAACGGGCACAACCAGCCGCAATAAGCGCCGCGCCCCCAGAACAACAATGCAGTTGCCACTGAAATCCACAGAATGAACACCAGCGGATCGAGCAAAAAAGCATCCCAGGTAAAGCCTTCTTTCAGCGAAGCGCCAAGAGCCATCAGGTTAACCACCGACAACTGGGCATTGGCATACCACCCAAGAAACACCAGCGTTACCGTCAGAAAACTCATACGGAACCAGAAAAAGGCTTTTTCGTTCAGGGTAACCTGTTTTTGGAAAAAGAATGCGCCAGTTAAAATACCCAGCATTGCGAGCAGCATGCCTATTTCAACTTTCTTGCCTTTCCAGATACGTTTCCACAATTGCGCCCGCGCTTGTGAATCGTCGTTTGGGAGTGACGCAATTATTACTGGCGGCGGCTTTACCGCCCGAAGATATTTTTCCGGTAGTTTGTAGCCAAGATCAAATGTCAGAAAAGATTTTTCTATCGGCCCTACGGCACGCTGTACCAGCAATTGGATACGCCAGGGTTGGCTGGCATCAAAATCTGTATTTGCGGGAATTTTAAACAGGTCAATTTCGGTGAATGTTGGCGCGCCATCCGCCGCGATTTTGCCAAGGCGTCGGTGTTGGCGGTCACGAAAGCGGAACGAATTATCGCCTTGTATTAGTTGGATACGACCAAATATTCCACCACGTACATACCCGGACCCTTTAAATGAATACTTGCCGCGCGCCATTAAAAGTATGGCTTGTTCACCTTCTTCCAGCCAGTTTTGCAAATTCGCAAATTCAGCATCCCCCAGCAGGCTTCGCCCAATTGATGGTACAGATACTAGGGCAGCATTCATGTCTATATAAATATCTTCCGGCGCCCCCTTTTCGGGGCGCTCAACTGCGCGCAGATCGTCTGATTTTTTGAATGCCTCGTTAATCTGACCGACATCAAGTGCCAGTTTGCGAACGGAGCCATCACCGGCAAGAGTTACCCAATCGGTGATTGTTGTGTTTTTTGTGTCAACCGTATAACGCGGCCCGGCATCAACCACATTTTGACTCAACCCGCCAAGGCCAAGTGCCCGTGCAACCTTAATGCTTGAGCGCACAATTGAATCATCAATAATCATGACTGTTACGGTGGCGCCCGAAATGATCTCCAGATCATGACCTGAACCACCTGCGGCAGCCTCCGCTACAATATCAAGGCCGGAATAGCTTTCTGTCAGCGCCTTGATCTTGCGCTCTGGAATACCAATCAGCACAATAGGCTCGGAATGCTTGACCAACTCCGTGCGCAATAGCTTGCCGTCAAGGTCGATTGCCACCATCACATGGATGGGTTTGCCGGAATACCCCGTGGTGCCGACAAAATCTGAAGTGATAAAGGCATAGCCAAGTTTTTGCCGACCCCTCAGTATTGGCATCACAGGAATATCTGCACGAAGCGGGCCATAAGATGTGGCCCCGTTGACGAGTTCGCTGGCAGGGGTACTGGTTATAAACTTATATAGTATGGGTCTGGATTCACTGGCAGCAACACCGGTTAAGACAACAAGGGCAAGCAATAATGCAATTATTCGATGGACTGCCCACCTGAGCTCAATATCAATACAGGAAATTGCCGCCATTACATTTCCTCTAAATTTATGGAAATGGTGTTTTGAAGCAGAAAGCCTGCACAATGCCCACATATTTCCAGATGCATTTTACCCGTTGCATCTGGCCAGGCACATTGAGCGTTATTTTCATCACATAATATAAATTGCAGGGCTGTTTGGTCATCTGACTTGCTTGCATCAGCCTGCAAAGGCTGACTGGCAAAAAGAAGAAATGGAGTGAGAACAGCAAATCCACGAAACATACCAAGTGACCATACCCGGAGTTTTTGATAAGAGTGTATGTTCCGTTTTAACGGCATCAGATGCGATAATTCCAGATTCTAAGCCAATTAGCTTGGTCAATAGATGCCGCTGTCATCGATGTCTTTGACTTTGATCAAGTTGCTTAGGAAATTTATGCCATAGAATTTCCCCGAGGCTCTAGGTCGTGTTGACAATTGAGGCTACGGCACTGGTTTGAATCCTCCGGCACATCGTTGATCAACATGTTGAACCGGCCTTTGATCTTCTTTAGCAGCGAAGCCAATCAAATAGCTCGCAATAATGTCGACTTCTCCGGCAAGATCAACTTCTTCATCCGGGTAGCCAACACGTTCTCTTATCCTTAAGAAACAACACAATTACATTGTTCATGCCTGTTTTTTGTCTTTGCCATTCAACTTTTTATCAGAGGTCTTTGTTGTCAATTCGGTGTCATTTTCAGATTCAGCAATTGTCTCTTTTTCCGTTTCACTTTCGTTCATCTGGGAAATTTCAGGATCAACCGCAGCGGTAATTGTTTCACCTTCGGTATCAACCTTATCATCTTTTTGCTCAGTTTCATCGTCGTCCAAAAACCCTTTGCCGACCTTATAGGCAGTTTTCAGAACTTTTCCAGCGAGCCCATTACCAGTAAAATCCTCATCATAATCATTCATTCCATCAAGAACTTCAAAAACAGAATCCGAGGCCCAGAGTTTTCGTAGAGCTTTTTGTTGAATTACAGCAGGCACATTTGCATTTATAAAACGGGTGTAGTCCGAAGATTTGTCCAAGTCTTCAAAGTTAACATCATCAAAATCTTCCTCGGTAAGCATCTCCGCTTCAGAAGCAGTTGCTTCCAAAGCATTTCCATCATCACCAACAAGAATGGCAACTTCTTCCTCGTGCGTATCTTCAACAAGAGTTTCCTCTCTGTTGGCTGCTTTTCGTTTCGACCAGCGTGTGGCAAAACCGTTTTCTTCATCACTCATACGCTAATGCCTTTGCTTTTTCAGGTTGCGAATTTCATGCAAGGATTGTTGTCCAAAGGTATGGTCTTCATGAAATTTTTTCTTTTGTTTCCGCTTGATAAATTTCTCTTCTTCCGGGCAGCGTGATACATAATCAGAAACAAATTCCCGCAATAATTCAGGCATTTCAACGACTTCCACAATCAGCTCTCCTGAATCCAAATAATCTTGAGCTTCATAGGCCGACGCGGTAACCAGTTGTACATAATATGGCAAAGGCTCCTCAATATCGTCTTCTTCACCCAAGACAACCCACAAAGAGCCACCATTTTCCTGTCGTAGACTTTCTTCGTATGCCGGTGCATCTTTCCGGTGCAGTTCCAGCGGGTCACATTCCATAAAAAAATGGGTCCAGTCATCACCTTCTTCGCGAACCTTACCATTTACGCCTTTAGGCGCATTCAGAACCACACCAACCGGCTCCCATACATAATCACTCCATTTTGACTGAATTTTCTTACGGGCAAGAATAACGCATAATGGAACGCTCTCCGTTAGCTCTGCAATATTGTCAATTGATGTGTCAGAGCCCTGCATAAAACAATTTTCCTGATGTGATTTCTGAGTAATTCAGTATAGTAAGATTTCTCAAATTCGCAATGGAGCTGCAAGTTGACAAACAGATCAAAAAACAAAAATTTATCAAATTGCAAACTACTCGCCTGCAATTGTGAAAACAGCTTTTCAATTGATGCAAACCAATTGGCTCGCGATTTAAACTTGGATGAAACTCCCCATATTTACAGCAACTTATGCCGTTCTCAATTGGCAGAATTTGAAAAAGAAATTACCAGTGGTGAAGGCAAAGATCTGATTGTAACCTGCACCCAGGAAGCACCGTTATTTCAAGAATTAGCCAGTGAAGCAGAGGCAAGCAACGAGCTTACTTATGTTAATATTCGTGAACAGGCGGGCTGGAGCAAACACGGAAACCAATCAAGCGCAAAAATTGCCGCTTTAATTGCCGAAGCCAGCTATGAAGTGGAACCAACCGGGTTAATGCCTGTAACATCAAACGGTAATTGTATCGTTTATGGTGCGGGTCAGGAAACACTTGAAATAGCCGGAAAACTGTCCAGGCACTTAAACGTCTCTGTATTGTTGAGTAACAGTTCAGATGTTCTCCCTACTGATTTAACCGAATTTCCAATTTACGCCGGTACAATCTCCAGTGCCAGCGGTTCTATCGGGAACTTCGAAATTGCCGTGAATAATTATGCAGCGGCGTCTCCGTCGTCAAAAGGGGAAATCAGTTTTGCATCAGGGACAAGCGAAGCGACGATTGAAACGGATTTAATATTCGATATGTCGGGTGGCCAACCTTTGATCGGACGCACGCACGGGCGGGACGGATATTTCAATATTGATCCTGCAAACCGGGCCGTTGTCGCTGAAGCCATGTTTGAAATAATCGACCTGGTTGGCGAATTCGAAAAACCAATTTTTGTTTCCTATGACAAATCAATTTGCGCGCATTCACGAAGTGGGCAAACCGGATGCAGCAATTGCATCGACAATTGCCCGACATCTGCAATTACCAGCGATGGTGATGGCATACAGGTCGATAGTGATATATGTGATGGTTGTGGCCATTGCTCATCAAGTTGTCCGACCGGAGCGATCGCATACGCAATGCCAAACCGACAGGATCTGATTGGTCGCGGCCAAATATTGCTATCCACTTACCTTGCTGCAAATGGGAGGCACCCTGTCATCTTGCTGCATGAGAGCAATCACGGCAGTAATATTATTTCTGCAATTGCCCGGCATGGCGAAGGGCTTGGTACCAATGTACTTCCCCTGTCAGTTCACTCGATAAATCATATTAGCCATGATGCCCTATGCGCATTCTTTACTGCTGGTGCACAAAGCATTCTGCTTCTGTCTCCGCAGAAAAAACGCGACGAAATGGATACGTTGATTGTTGAGGTTGAGCTTGCAAATACTTTCCTGCAAGGCATGGGGTTTAATGAGAATGCCCGTGTGAGTTTGTTGGTGGAGGACGACCCGGATCAGGTGTCTGAAATTCTGAACAACATTCCAGATATTGATATGCCTGCATGTAAGAATTTCTCCGCCAGTAAAAATAAAAGAGAAACTGCTCGATTGGCAATTGGCAATTTGAATGATATGGCGGGTAAAAAGTTGGACGTGCTCGATCTGCCTCCTGGCGCGCCCTATGGAATAATATCGATCGACACCGACAAATGTACACTTTGTCTTGCCTGTGTTGGTGCGTGTCCGGCCAATGCCCTGGGCGATAATGAAGACCGGCCGCAGGTTTCCTTCACAGAACATGCATGTGTTCAATGTGGACTGTGCAAAACCACCTGCCCGGAAAGTGCAATAAGCCTGCAAACGCGTTATAATTTTGACAAGAGTGCACTTTCTCCTGTGGTATTGAACGAAGAGGAACCGTTGAACTGCAGCGAATGCGGCAAGCCATTTGGGTCGAAATCAGCTATCGACAGGGTAATTGGAATATTACAGGGCAAGAACCCGATGTTTCAAACCAGCGAACAAATGGCATTGCTAAAGATGTGTGAAAACTGCAGAATTGAAGCGATGGCGATGGCTGGTGGCGATCCTATGAAAATGGGCCAAGTGCCAAGGGTTATGACTGCCGATAGCCATTTTGACGAAGACGATGAACCAACTCGCCACTGATTTTTGGGTTCAAAACCTGGTATTAGAGCGTGTCCGTCTTTGACGGGCACACTCTATTTTCTTTCGCTCACGGCCACTTGATGCTACGCACCAGCCTTCGCGGGAGCGATGCATTCGCATCGGGCCGGTTCCGCCCTCAAATTAATTTCATCAATTTGCAAGTCAGGCTCCAATCGCAGCCTGGCCGTTTCCATGTAAACATGACGTAGTCTAGTCCTCGACAATTTCCCAAATGTTACCGTGCTGAATATGGTCATCGTCGAGCTTGATTTTATGAAAGCTTTCTTTGATCCGCCCCTCAAGAGTAAACTCGCGAACCACCGAGAATATCGTCCCAACAGGGACATCAGCGCATAAATCGGCGGTAAACTCAATCTCATGCCTTGCCGCCTCGACAGCAGACTTCAAATCCGGAGCACCAAAATTTTCAAATATATATTTCGCCAGCTCCAATTCAACATCGCCGAGTGTTGAAGACATGATATTGGCGGTAATACCGAATGTGGAATAGCCAAATGAGGTAAGTCCGAGAAAACCATTATTGAAAGCCTGTCTGGTTTTGCCATCCATTTCGTCAAACTGCTGATCACAAAATTGGAATGCACATGAAATAGCCCATTCATGCTCATCAGCTGTGCTGGCATAGACATTTTCATCTGAATCATCAAACTGTATGGTTTTAAGCAATTTGCTCATTTATATATCAACTTTCAATGATTTGAACTGACTTAGATATAAAGTCGAGATCAGGTTCCTGCTTGTCTTCAGCCTTAAATTTCCATGCTCTAGCTACCGGCTGGAAACCATCATCTTCCCATGAAATCATCCACGATAGGAAATGGCGGGCAAATGTTTCAATAAAATCACCAGGGTCTGGGTTTTCCCAACCCTCTTCATCCAGGGTCGTAATATCTGGTTGATGGCCAGGATCTTCTGCATCTTTCGGCCTGCTCAAGACAGCCATTATTGACAACACCATCCATTGCGGATTACCGGATTGATCAGTTGCACTTGAAATTGCCGCGCTGGCATTTCCGGCAACACCACCGTTCACTACAACAAACTTACTTTCCCGAAACTCAACAGCAACTTGAGGCGGTAACAAAACAGCCAAACAATCACTCAGCGCAACCAAGGCCAATGGTATCATTTCTGCTGCCTGTTTTGGGCTGACATCAGGTTCAAGTACGATAGAAATATGTGCCGTGGTCGGAGATGCAGTAGACCAATAAAAATCTCCAGCCCCAGATTTGCCTTGCTTTATGCGTTCAACTGCACTGTCAAAAGGATTTTCAGTTTCAATGGAATTGAGCAAAGGCGGTAAAATTACAGACATGATGGATTAATCACCCAGATCAATCGTTCCCTCGACCACATGCTCCAATTCTGTGCCATCGACGGTCAGCACCATTTTCACCTGCATGGTTGATGAACCTTCTGGCATCGCTGTGGCTGTAGATTCCAGCTTCTGTTGCGAGGTAACACCTACCTGTTTCAAAAATTTTCTCATGGACATGTTAAAAGTATCATTGTTCATTTTATTTTCCTTGTATTAATTAAACTGCCAATTCAAAACTAATTGTTTATTGTCTCGAACCACCGTAACAGGCATGTGTTCATGCTCATAGAGCGCAAACTCTGTTTTGAAATCCGAAGGTTCTTTAATCCTTCTGTCCCCTGCTCTGATTATTATATCACCGGTTCTGAAGCCATCTTTATAGGCTTGCGATGGTGTTTTAATATCCATAATTTTTGCACCCATCATCCCTGAATTGGGCGCTTTGGGATAGGATGCAAGATTTATCGGATTTTCTCGCCAGGTTGAATTACCCGCCTTTTGTTTTTGCTTGAGAAGGCGATTGATTAATCTTGTTGAGACCGCAAAGTTGATGCCTATATCCGCATCGGACTTCTTGGTGAAAATTGCCGATAACATACCAATAACTTCACCGTCTGCGTTAATCAGGGCTCCACCAGATTTACCAGGGTTCATACCGGCATCGGTTTGAATAAAGTCTTCCAAAGCATTAAAGCCGACATTGGTTCGCTGATTTGCAGAAATAACGCCGCAAGAAACACTGATCCCAAGTCCAAACGCATTTCCGATGGAGCAAACCTTTTCACCAATACCACCACCATCAACAAATTCCGCTGGTACTAGTTTTTCAGAAATTTTCAGCAGCGCTACATCTGTGTCGTGGTCTTTCCAGATAACTTCCGCCTGTAATATCAAACCGTCATTTGTCCGAATTCGAATTGATTTTGCGGATTTAATTACATGGGAAGCAGTGAGAATTTCCATCCCATCGTTAATGACAATTCCGCTGCCTTCCGGCTCTTGGCTATTAAATGTTGCAGATGTCCAAACAGGCAGCACACTGACAACCGACGGGATTGCATTTATAATCTGTGTATTTGCAATACCAACCTGGAAAAGTGAGATGAATGCAATCCAAAAGGCTAATTTCATTGTGTATTTGCCTTCAAAAATTCAATCAATGCCTGACGCTTTACCTTTTGACTAATCTTTTGCAACGGCATTTTTGACCCAGGAGTGACATGTTGCGGGCCGATTGCAAATAATTGATCAATGGTATCAGCATTCCACACTATATTGGATTCTATCAGGCCTTTTGAATATTTGTAGTTTTTTAAAGTTCCAGCAACCCGTCCAAATACGCCAAACAAACTCGGTCCTGCGCGGTTACCATCACCTTTTCTGAGCGTATGGCAAATAGAACATTTGCGGGCAAACTGGCGTTCCCCCAGTGACATGTTTTTTAGCTTTTGAAATCGGCGCGGGTATTTTCCCTGAGCTTCCGCGCTGATGTTTCTTGGTGAAACTTTCCATGAAACGGCGAAATCATCCAATCCCGCATAGATGATCGTTTTATTGTCCGCACCATAATCCATCGCCCATACGGGCCCGAAATAGGAATTTAACTCTTCAACAACCGACCAATCTTCTACTTTCCAAACTCTGATTGTGCCATCGCCGCCGCCGCTGGCCAGGTATTTATCATCTTTTGAAACAGCCAGGGCAAGAACAGGACGCTGGTGCGGAATGAGAACCTTACTTATTGAATCTGTTTTCAGATTAAAAATTTGAACATCACCATTCAAAGAACCAAATAAAATCTGCTTTTTGCCGGGCAACCATTCCATAACATTTATACCCCAGCCATGACGGTAAATGGTTCTAACAAGTTTGCCGCTTTCTACATCCCATTTAATAATTGAACCGTCATAACTTCCAGAATAGGCAAAATTTCCATCTGCCGAAATCAAAACGGCATTTACTGGACCCTTATGACCCGACAATACTTTTCCCGGCCTGTTTTCTGACAGATTCCACAATCGGACCGTTCGGTCCCAACTGGCAGATGCCGCAAGTTCCCCATTGTCTGATACCGCAAGGGCAATAATTTTTGCCTTATGCCCATCAAATTTGCGTATCAGTTTGTCTCTGTTTAAATCCCATACATAAACAGAGCCGTCATCTCCTGCACTGATGAATTTCTTCTTATCTTGAATAAACTTAACAGCATTGACCGCGCCATTATGGTTGGTATATCGCCGTATCAGTTGATTGGACTTATTCTCATCCAAACGCCAAAGCGCTGCTGAATAATCAAAACTTCCGGTTAGCGCCATTGTGCCGGATTCATTAATTGCCAGCGCTTTGATTGGGCCGCCATGTCCCACCAGATTAAAGCGTTTTTTTGATTCTTTCTCAGCAGCCATTGCACTGGTTGGTCCGCCAACCAAAATTAGAAGGATTGCAATGACTATTTTAGTCTGGCTTAGCATTGGCCTATTCTGCCGGTTTGGTAGTTGTATCTCCAGATTTAGATTTCTTATCGAGTTCTTCCAGCCATAAACTGTGGTGCTCTTTGGCCCAGTTTCGATCAACGTAGCCGGTTGTCATACTGGAAAGTGAGCCTTCCATTCCGATTGTTCCGATATAGATATGCCCGATAATAACAACGATCAAACCCAAACCGATAATTGAATGCCAAATCGATGCGAACTGCATTTTATGAACAGCCAACTCACC
This sequence comes from Rhizobiaceae bacterium, assembly GCA_026981655.1. Classification (GTDB taxonomy): domain Bacteria; phylum Pseudomonadota; class Alphaproteobacteria; order Rhizobiales; family Rhizobiaceae; genus SZUA-100. The sequence goes on from JALSIJ010000045.1 coordinate 17,195, forward strand.
GGGAATAAATTCCAATTGATAGGGAAATAACAAGGCAAGGCCAGTTACGATTACCCCAACTCCGCCGATTATAGCGCTCCAAAAAACAACTTTTTCTCCAAAATTGAAGAATTTTGCCGGGGGGTGAACACCTTTTTTCAACATTCCGCCAGCCTTGATTACCCAAACAAAATCCTCCTTACTGACAAAATTCTTGGCGACAAAGGACAAAAAGATCCACACAATCCCCAGGATAAAGGCAAATGCGCCCCAATTATGGGCAAATTTTCCCACGACAGTAACGGTAGAAAACCCCTCAAGACCAATCAGCGGGATTAATATATCTCGTCCATACAGCATGTTCAGACCGGTTAAAGCCAGGACGACGAAAGCACTTGCATTCAGCCAATGTCCAAATCTTGCCATTTTACTAAATCGCAAAATTTTCTCCCCACTCATTCCGCTTTCAACTTTAATCTGACCACGGAAAAGGAAAAACAACACTAGCGAACCAACCATAGCTGCCAAAGCATACCAACCATAGGTTTTCAAAGGCCCGTTCCTGAACAGCATCCATTCCCATCCCTCTGACTGCACCATTACGCCGGCATTCTTGTCTGGAATGGAAACCGTGCCCTGCACGCCGCCGCGCAGGTTGCGCCAATAGTCACTTTGCGAGTTGTTTCCCAACGTATTGCTGGCACCTGTTGTTTCTTCTTCGACAGATTGATTTACTGCGCTGTCAGGCGGACGAACCGTTTGGGAATGGGCAATACTACTATATGAAAATATTGATATTGCTATCAAAACACAAACGAACAATCTTGCTAGCGAATTATGCAAACTCATATCAAGCTCCTGTCATGGTAAACATATAGTCAGGTCTCCAAATTCTGGCAGCCAAGTTTAACACTTGCAGGCAAGAATTTGGAGATATGACATAAGAAAAAATGGCGGAGTGCAAGATTCATGCACGCCGCCATACTAGTTTTTTTAAATTAGTTTGAGGCACCACCTGGATATGCGCGACCCCAACCCCAGGCACCGGAACCGAAACCACGTCCTACAACGCGCTCACGGTAGATGTTGGAAACGATGTCACCATCACCAGCCAACAATGCCTTGGTTGCACACATTTCTGCACAGATTGGCAGTTTGCCTTCCGCAATACGGTTTCTGCCGTATTTCTGGAACTCCTCTGCAGAATTATCCTCTTCTGGTCCACCCGCACAAAATGTACATTTATCCATTTTGCCACGGGAACCGAAATTCCCGCTTTGCGGATATTGTGGAGCGCCAAACGGACATGCAAAGAAGCAATATCCGCAACCAATGCACAGGTCTTTGCTGTGCAGAACGATACCATCAGAAGTCTGATAGAAGCAATCGACAGGACAAACTGCCATACAAGGCGCATCAGAACAGTGCATACAAGCGACAGATATTGATCGCTCGCCGGGCTTGCCGTCACTTAACGTAACAACGCGACGCCGGTTGATGCCCCACGGCACCTCATGCTCATTTTTGCATGCTGTAACACACGCGTTGCATTCAATGCAGCGCTCGGCATCACAAAGGAATTTCATTCTAGCCATTGTGTGTCCTCCTATGCTCTGGTTATTTTGCAAAGAGAGGCTTTTGTCTCTTGCATCTGGGTGACTGAATCATAGCCATAGGTCATCGCGGTATTAGCCGCTTCACCCAGGACATATGGATCTGCTCCTTCTGGATACTTGGACCTTAAGTCCTTGCCCTGGAAATGGCCGCCAAAATGGAATGGCAGGAAGGCAACACCCTGGCCGACACGTTCTGTCAGCATGGCTTTCACCTTGATCCTGCTTTTCTCTGGCGTTTCAACCCAAACCATTTCACCTTCACGAATGCCGATATCGTTGGCATCAGAAATGTTGATTTCAACAAACATATCCTGTTGAAGTTCAGCCAGCCACGGGTTCGAGCGACTTTCATCACCACCACCTTCATATTCGACCAGACGGCCCGAAGTCAAAATGATCGGATAGTCCTTAGAATAATCGTTCTTCTGGATAGAGGCGTACAAAGTCGGCAGGCGATAAGCCTGTTTGTCCGGGTATGTTGCGTACTTGTCCAGAAGATCGCGTCGATTGGTGTAGAGGGGCTCGCGATGAAGCGGAATAGGGTCAGGGAAGTTCCAAACCACCGCCCGCGCCTTGGCGTTGCCAAATGGCGCACAACCATGTTTGATTGCAACACGTTGGATACCACCGGTCAGATCAACTTTCCAGTTGGTCTTGTCACCAGCCAGACCTTCAATGAACGTACGTTCCTCGTCGGTTAGGTCTTTATCCCAGCCCAGCTTTTTAAGCATAGCCATCGTGAACTCAGGATAACCATCCTTGATTTCAGAATCCACCGGATATGAACCATCAGCCAGCATGTTCTCAGACCCCCATTTTTCAGGAGACTTAAGACCAAAGCGATTACGGAAGCAAAGTCCGCCTTCGGCTACCGGTTTGGAAGGGTCATAAAGGTTTGGCGTACCAGGATGCTTGATATCCGCTGTACCCCAACACGGCCAAGGCAAACCATAATACTCACCATCAAGCGGACCGCCCCTGGCTTGCAATGTGGTTTTATCAAAGGTGTGCTGATACTTCATGTGTTCTTTCAGCCGTTCCGGTGTTTGACCGGTATAGCCGATTGTCCACATGCCCTTGTTGAACTCACGGGTCACATCTTCAACCAATGGCTCATCATTGTTGACGGTAATGTTTTTAAACATCTCCTCAGCAAAGCCGAGTTTCTTGGCGAACTTGTAGATGATCGTCTGATCAGGCAGGGATTCAAACACCGGATCAATGACTTTTTCGCGCCACTGCAAAGAGCGGTTTGAAGCGGTAACAGAACCATAGGTTTCGTACTGCGTTGAAGCCGGAAGCAGATAAACGCCATCTTTGCGATCATGCATAACTGCTGAAACCGTAGGATATGGATCGACGACCACCAGGAGATCGAGTTTCTCCATAGCTTTTTTCATTTCCACGCCACGGGTTTGTGAGTTAGGCGCGTGACCCCAGAACACCATGGCCCGAAGATTGTCGGGTTGGTCCATATTGCCTTTGTCTTCAAGCACACCATCAATCCAACGCGATACCGGAATACCTTTGGACTGCATGAGTTTTTCGGAAGCAAAGTTCGCTTTCAAATAATCATAATCCACATCCCAAACGCGTGCCCAATGCTTCCATGAACCCTTTTTCAGGCCATAGTAACCAGGCAGAGAATGAGACAGCACGCACATGTCCGTTGCGCCCTGCACATTGTCGTGACCACGGAAGATATTGGCGCCACCGCCAGATTTACCAATATTACCCAGTGCCAACTGCAATATGCAGTAGGCCCGCGTGTTATTGTTACCGGTAGTATGCTGTGTTCCACCCATACACCAAATCAGGGTGCCTGGACGGTTATTGGCCAAAGTACGCGCAACGCGTTTCAACTGGCGCCCAGGGACACCGGCAACCCGTTCAACTTCTTCCGGTGTCCATTTTGCAACTTCTTCCTTGATATAGTCCATGCCCCAGACACGCTGACGGATATATTCTTTATCCTCCCAGCCATTTTCCAGGATATGCCACAGGATGCCCCAAACAACAGCAACATCGGTGCCCGGACGCATTTGCACATATTCGGTGGCTTTCGAAGCCGTACGCGTAAAGCGTGGATCAACCACAATCAGCGGCGCATTGTTATTTTCCTTGGCTTTCATCAGGTGCTGCATTGCAACCGGATGCGCCTCGGACGGGTTGGACCCGAACAAAATCATGCTTTTTGAATTGTGAATGTCGTTATAGGAGTTGGTCATCGCACCATAGCCCCAGGTGTTTGCTACACCGGCAACTGTGGTTGAGTGACAAATACGGGCCTGATGGTCACCATTATTGGAACCCCAGAACGCATATAATTTACGGAACAAATATGCCTGTTCATTGCTGTGCTTGGCAGAACCCAGCCAGTAAACTGAATCAGGGCCGGATGTCTTTTTGATATCCAGCATTTTGTCGCCAATTTCATTGATGGCTTCATCCCAGGAAATACGCTTCCACTTGCCGTCGACAAGTTTTGTTGGGTACTTCAAGCGGCGATCGCCGTGAGCAGCTTCTCGTGCAGCCGCTCCTTTGGCACAATGAGCACCAAGGTTAAACGGGGAATCAAAGCCAGGTTCCTGACCAATCCACACGCCATTTTGCACTTCCGCCATTACTGTGCAGCCAACAGAACAATTTGTGCATACTGATTTTTTGATTTCGATTTTCTCATCGACGGTTGCCGCATGTGCCTTTTGCACACGCCCACCGGTTAATGCCACTGCGGCACCTATGCCGCCAACTGCAAGACCCGATCTTTTCAAGAAGGTTCTGCGGTCAACCGCGCCTTTTGTCATCTCTTTAAGAGCTGATGACAGTCGGGGGCCATTCGCAACCTCGCCTATCTTCTTTCTTAACATTGAGTTTCATCCCTAAATAAGCAACACAACAATTGCGCTGCGTTTAAAATCACCCGATATATTTATTATAGCTTTATCAGGCCATGAATTGATGTGAGTGGCAAAGAACCACAGATTAGAATCTTGCCAATTCGTAAACTTTTTTCACATGGTCTGTTTCTGAATAACGGGCTGACCCGTCAGGATTTACCGTTTCCGCAACCGCTGTTTGTGTACTTGCAGCAGCAGCTACAGTACCCGCAGCACCAAATCCGGCCCACTTCAAAAACGAACGACGATCCGTCGTTGATTTATCGCTCATGCTTATTCACCTCCCTTCAAAAATTTATGCAGATGGCATCACGCAACATCCGCGCCTCGACTAAAACCTATTTAATCATTACAAATGCTTCCTGTTCAATTTGCATGAACAGTTGGCCTACAGTTCCAAGTGGAGCGTATAGCAACGAATATTTCGCTCCCTCCAGGTCCTTAAAAAAATGCGTGGCCCAAGAATCAACGTGTTTTTCAAAAAATATTTTCTGCTCAGCCAAAGAAAGCGACGGACCATAAGCTCCATCAATTAGGCCTGCCATTATTTCAAGCACCGAGGCAATATGATCTTCCGGTTCTTTTAACCCGGCCGCCCGCACAATGCCTTTGTTCGCCATAAATGCCCGCAAATTGGCCAGTGGCTTTTCATTCAAAAAACCTGTCTGATAGTAGGAGCCATACGGCAACAATTCACCCCTGGTAACCCCGATAAACAAATCATGAAATTCGGTGTCTGCTGTATCCGGATCGCAATGGCCCGCAACCTTGGCAAAATTGCTGATTGCAACACCAAAATCACTGTTATCTCCTATGAGCGCAGCCCCGGCATCCAATTCAGTTTGATCAGGCGCTTTGGACAAATACGTGGCTAGCAGGCGATATACTTGAGCCCGCAGCACATCCTCTTCAGAGATGCTTTCCGGCGACATCATGGCTTGACCAGATGTATCTTCTTGTTTTTCAACGGCTTGCAAGTCTTTATTTCCTCCGCCTTTTTAAGCCTCTTTGGGCTCTTGCGACAATTATGCACACCCCCCCCCTGAAACTCAAGCTAAACTAAAGTACTATTTCAATTTTTCTCATCTTTCATTCATTTTGAAGGAAATAACTCCATCGCTGAATTTTAATTCCGCTGCAAATAAAGATCGTATTTTATTTGGTTTTTCAAGCCGATGAGCTTTCCATAGACGTTGCCAGAAATTGAACTGCCAGGATTTCATGTTGACGAAAACTCCAAAATTGCTGACTTTATCAAGGAACATACGGGAATGTGGTTATGAAATTTGTCGTCTATGCATCGTTGATAACTGGGCTGTTTATACCAAACGGGTTTTCTCTTGCCGGTGAAATTGAAGACGGTAAAAAAACATCTCAATCTCATTGCACCCGTTGCCATGTGGTCGGCGATTTCAATCCTAACGGAGGCATATCTTCAACGCCCTCATTCCAACTTTTGGTCAATGCGCTGAAAGATTATGAAGAACGATTTGCAACGTTCTATGTGCGGCCGCCACATCCAGCAGTAATCAAAATCAAAGGAATCAAAAAACGCGATGACCTTCCATACAATGCTGAACCTGTAGAACTCACTCTAAAGGATGTTGCGAATATACTGAACTTCGCCAAAACCTTGAAAAAAAAGTGAGCTCAAATCAGACCCTAACATTGGCTAGGCTTCTCGACGCTGAAGTGGGCCATTTCACCTCCAACCCCTAAGGCAATCCGACAATTTCGCCTTGTGGCAACAGAATTGTCGACCTGCACAGCCGCACTCCTAATTGAGTCCAGGCCCTAACCCTCCAAAATTTTACTGACAATTTTTGTGAGCGTTTGGTTGGGTATATCGCCAATAATCATTGCTGGATTTCCATTTTTTACCCAGTGCACAATATTCAAGCCATGGCGAAATTCGATTTTCATTGGCATTTCATTTTGGTTTTTTGCAAGAAAACAAATGGCTACGGGCTGACCTGTTACAGAAAGATAGGCCAGCTGCACCAATCTACTACCTTTAAACTCCAGGATCTGACCGCGCTTAAATGTCAGCCCAAATTTTTCCAGGTTAAAAAACTCTATATTAAGGCCGCTTTGTTTGCGCAGACGTTCGCGCATTTCCCCAAGACTGCTTTTATCAACCTTGATATTTGCCAACGTATCTTTGCTGTAAAGCATTTGATACACAGCGACGCTCTCACGCCAATTTTCAATTTCTGTGCCACTTTGAATTTTCCATGTTGTCATCCCACCTCCAACGACCCCAACAAACAAAGTGGCAGCCAAGCCTGCCGCAATCGCCAGTTTTCCGAATGTTTTTTTAGGCGGCAAATACTGCGTCGGCGCCTGATTGACAAGAAATTCCTCAAGTCGCTTTAATGGTGCTTGTTGTAACTCTGAATGAAAAGCATCTTTTAAGTCATTAATACCAATGGCTGCAATATTTTCAATTCGCCGTTTCAGCTCCGGGTCGCTGACCGCCGCATATTCAATCTGCCGCCGTTCCAGATCACTACATTGATCATCGCAATAGGCAACCAATTGCTCGTCGCTAAACTTAGGTTCCTGCATTAGTTTTCACCTGTTTGTCTATTTGATTTGTCAGGTTGCGTATTGAAACCGGTTTCCAATTGTTGTTTCAATGTAACCCGGCCTCGCGCCAGCCGGCTCATCAGCGTTCCTTCTGGTATCTCGAGGAAATTGGCAGCTTCCCGGTAACTAAGTTCTTCGCCATAAACCAAAAGAAGCGCTTCGCGTTGTGCTTCGGGCAAATTGTGTATTAGATTTAACACCTCAGATAGATAAATATTCCTTTCCGCCACCGCATTGCCATCGACAAACCTGGCAGCGTCAGCGTCCAAAAGAAACCCTTTGCGCTTTATCACGACATCTTTTCGTATTTTATTGATCCAGATTCGCCGCATCATCACCAACAACCAACGGTCCAGATGCGTATCAGTTGCAAACTGGCTAGCTCGCTCAAGCGCACGGACACACGTTGCCTGAACGAGGTCTTCGGCATCCTGATTATTGCCGGTCAACGTTAAGGCAAAGCGCCACAGTCTCGGCAACAACGGTAAAATTTTATCACTGACTGTCATTGTATTTTTTTAAAGGGACTAAATCTGCCTGTCGAGCGTTTAATCAGTTGTCGACAAAAACAAATCAACACATTTCAAAATCAGGAGAAAAAATGTTTAACAAAAATTTCTTGGCAGCAGCTGCAGTTGTAATCGCCCTGACACCAGGCTCAGCTTTTGCCGCATGGGTTCTGGATGGGGCCGAATCCAGCATTAACATTGTGTCAGTCAAAAAGGGTAAAGCGGGTGAAGTTCACAGTTTCAAAACACTGTCTGGCAACGTGACCGATGATGGTGTTGCAACTGTAAATATTGAACTAGGTTCAGTGGAAACAGGCATTCCAATTCGCAACACGCGGATGGGTACAATGCTTTTTGAAATTGAAAAATTTCCGTTGGCCAAAATTTCTGCAAAGCTTGATGCAGAGGCATTTAAAAGCCAGGCTGTGGGCACCAGAATGGCCCACGAGATAGTTTTGACCGTTGATTTGCATGGTGTCAGCAAGGAAATTTCAGCCGGAATATATGTGACACGTTTATCCAAGACGATGGTAAATGTGGCATCCGCCAAACCAATAATTATCAAAGCTGGAAAGTTTGGCCTCAAAGGCGGTATCAAGGCACTTAAAAAGGCTGCTAACCTACCCAGCATAGCTACAGCGGTTCCAACTACCTTTAATCTGGTATTCAAGGACCAATAATTTCAAAAATCAGGTTTCCCTATGAGTAAAATAGCACTTATAGGGGAACTAGACAGGACAAAACTAACTAGGCTCAGGTCCCATTAATTTCATCCATTCTGCGCTGGTTAATTTGATTGCTGAACAGAAGGAATATCGCAGGCAATAGCATTATTTTCAAGATATTACGACGGCGATGTCTTGTTCATCGGGCTTGCCCGACGAAAGTCCAGTGAACCTTTCGCAAGCAGAGCGCCCGAAGGGCAAGCAATTAAACTAACCGCGCCCACAGGGCTTGAAAGGAAGTACACGTCTGAAAGCAATAAATGCTCGAAAAGGTATCAACCTGTCCTTGCGCCTTAATTTCTTTCATTCGAATACTTCTTTTAAAACAGAATTGTATCAATTTAATGGGTCCTGAGCCTACTTTGCTTCACGCGCAATATTGTCGTCGGCCAGATGCTGACGCAACATATCCGTATATTGGGTCACCATGTGTTGTACATATTCTTCGTGATCCTCGACTTTCATAATGGCGTTTGCGACATAGGCATTGTAGCGTGCTGCAGCAAACAGGAATGCCATGTGCAATTCATCTGCTTTTACCGACTTGTTTTCCTTGTTTGCGACATCGATAAATTTGTCTGCCACTTTCAGGAATTCCGTTGTGTCCAACTCTCCTTCTTTACGTGCCAACCTTCTCTCATTCCTGCTTCTTTTGTCTTCCATTTTCTGGTTCCCTCTCAATACAGCCTTTGCAAAACAACTGTGTAGCGCACCCGCGGCCGTTTGCGCCAGTCAAAACATTGTATTCCAAATCTCCAGCTTTGATCCGGCAGCCAGTGCTGTACGAATTGGTAAAGATTTGCTGGTTACCAACCGACACGTCGTTGCAGATCAAAAAACTGTCAAAATCTATTTGCCATCTGGCCACACGTCTGCGGCAATTGTTGTACCAAGTGGCTATTCCGGAGATCTGGTATTAATCCAAGCAGAATTGGATGATGGTCCAATCGCTGAACTTTCTAACTCGCTTGAAGGTGATTTATTCACGGTTGGACTTGATCAGAGAGCCGGCCAAATAAAAGCTTACAAACCGGGAAAACTATTGATTGGGCCAGATAAATCATATCAATTCTCGCGAATTCATCATACGGCAATCTCAGGCCCAGGAAATTCCGGTGGAGCGCTGTTGAATAGCCAAGGTAAAGTAGTTGGCATTACCACATCGGGAGGAAGCGGCCGCTCTGAGGCTATACCGGTCAAAGAAATTTTGGCCTTAAAAACGCTTTCGGGTCAGAAATTTTCAAAAGAGCACCAACAATTCGGTGAAAATTATCGTGACTGCATTCTCTGGACAGAAAAATTGAGCCGTAATCGGTTTTTGAGCGATAGCAATGCACAAGGATTAAAAAACAAGTGCCGGTTAACACAAAATCGTCAGTTACTCGAATTGACGGCACAAATTCTGGGTCGCGCCAATCGACTGAGTGCATCAGCGTTGTTTTTCGAGCAGTCACTTGAGCGCGACCCTGGTGCAATCAATGCGCGTTTGGGTTATCTTGTGACGTTACATTTATTGGGTCGTTATTCCGATGAAGTGAAATTGTTAGAGGGATTGATGCAAATCATACCGCGCAATAAAATGGTTCAGCGGTTCGCCTTACAAGTTGGCAAAATACTTGATAATCAAGAGCTGATTGAGGATGGATTGCGGCTGATTAAAACACACGCGCCTGAAAACCTGCCAGCAGCAAAGCGGTTTCTTAAAGCAAAAATCCGACCAGGTAAATAAAATCAAGAGCCTGTGACCTATAGACCAGCATAATTTTGCCTTTGCGGTTGGCATTTGCAATAGAGCCACCTATAGCGGTATTTTCAAGTATCGGCCATTTTGGACTGGCAATCTTGGCTTAATAAATAAATCAAGTTCTTTTGGGAGGGAACAGTGGGAGAACTTGGCGATGCATTTGTAATTGCCTTCAAGCTGCTGTCATCAATGGATGGTGAGCTGTTTGAAATAGTTTGGCTTTCGCTTAAAGTCTCAACTATAGCCGTAATTGTTTCCTGCATTATCGGGTTTCTGACAGGTGCAGCCCTAAGTGTTTATCGCTTTCCGGGACGCCGGGCTATTGTAATAATTATCAATGCACTCATGGGCCTGCCACCAGTCGTCGTCGGGTTGATTGTTTATCTGTTATTGTCACGCTCCGGGCCACTGGGTGTTTTGGGATTACTTTATACCCCGAGCGCGATGATAATTGCACAGGTATTGCTTATTACCCCATTGGTTGCAGCACTTTGCCTGCAAACGCTTGAGGAATTACATCTGGAATATGACGAGTTTTTTCGCTCGCTGCGTCTGACGCCCTTTGAAACCGTAAAAACGCTGTTGTGGGAAGGCCGCTTTAACCTCGTTACCGTTGGCCTGGCAGGTTTTGGCCGGGCTATTTCTGAAGTTGGGGCTGTAATGATCGTTGGTGGAAATATCAATCATGTGACCCGTATTATGACCACTGCCATTGCATTGGAAACCTCAAAAGGTACGCTTTCGCTGGCGCTTGCTTTGGGCATTATCCTGATCGGGTTTTCCATATGCGTGAATGCTGGCGTGATGATATTAAAATCCACTAACACCCATAGGGTTCACGTCTGACATGGCCTTATATAATGACCAAATTGATGTCGATGATATATCAGTGCGATTCAACGATGTTGAATTTTCAATACAAGGTCAACAGCTCATTGATGGAATGGACTGCAAAATTGCGTCTGCCGGTATTACGGTGGTCATGGGACCAAACGGAGCTGGGAAAAGTTTGTTTTTGCGGCTGATTGCCGGATTGCTTAAACCCGACAGCGGCCAGATCACCACCCATTGCCGCCGAGCTCAAAATGATCATGGAGCAGATATTTCAATTGTGTTTCAAAACCCGGTATTACTTCGTCGCAATGCGTTTGATAATATTGCTTATGTTTTGAAACTGAAAGGCCTGCCGAAAAATACGATTATACAAAAAACTCATGATGCGTTGTTACTCGCCCAACTGGAACATGTGGCACAAACTCCGGCAAGAAACTTGTCAGGGGGCGAACAGCAACGATTGGCAATGGCCAGGGCGCTTGTGGTCAATCCGAAAATCCTGTTATTGGATGAAGCGACAGCCAGCCTTGATCCGGCTTCAACAAATATCGTAGAAAAAATGGTTGATGAAGTATCCG
>JALSIJ010000046.1 GCA_026981655.1 Rhizobiaceae bacterium
CTTCATGGTCCTGAATTTATAAAGCACAATATGCTTCTCATCCTTGCCAACCCTAACCTGCGAAAGTATTCCCGGACCAGGCGATGTAATTTTTACCACCAGCCAAACCAACAATAAGAACCACCAAAAAAAGACTATAATGGTTCCGGCAAAAACCAGATCCATCGACCGATTAATAAAGGCGTAAAAGAAATTTCCAAACTGTTTGTCGCTCAATATCTGCTCGCTGTTTTCCCTCGTCCCTGCGAACACCAATATTGCCTGCGCAACACAATCTGCCCGGACTGTCGGCTTAAACGAGGCCAGAACATCAAAAGCCGCCGGGCGTAATAATCCTGGAATCTTGTTTAAAACCCTCAATTTTCCCGCAAATGTTGCCCCATATACAGACGGTAATTTCAGCTTGACGACAGCCAATCCATTAACTTTTTGCAGAAACTCATCAGCTTCACGCTTGCTTTGGACATAATGGGAGGAATTTGCAGAATTATCCGCAAGCAGTGTTGATGTGTAGATCAGGGTTTTCACACCGGCTAAAATAGCTTGATCCACAACATTCTTTAAAAGTTCAACATTGACTTTCCTGAACTGCTCGAGGCTGCCATCCTTGTTATTATTCAACACAGCCAGATGAACAAGCGTGTCATATCCCCTGGCCGCGCTGGAAAACTGGTCATAGGACGTGACTTCAGCATACGGGTATTGCTTGCGTAATTGCTCAACATTACGCCCGACCAGCAATAATTGTTCACCCGCCTTTTTCAATTCAGGTATAATATTGCGTCCTACAAATCCGGAAGCACCGGTAATGACAATGGCCATTATTTCCCTTACATTTACTGATAATTGTGCTGACTCAATCGAGTTCAATTGACCGAAGCAATCATGCTACAGATGCAATATCAATTCCTCAAACGATATTCATGGCCAATACACTCGACCTGTTTTGGATATGCCTCTAAATTGATTCTACCTTCGATCACTGCTCACATAGCCCTCAACCAATTCTCCAAGCAATTGCTTAATAGCTTTTGTATCATGGTTTTTCATGATCTTTTTCAACTTGTTTAATTGAATATCAAGCTCTGACAAACGCAGGAAGGGTTCGTCATGTTGCGAAATTCTGGGATGATCCGTTGGTAATGTATTATCGCCGATAAGCAGTTCCTCATACAGTTTTTCACCTGGCCTCAAGCCGGTAAATACGATCTCAATATTCCCGTTAGGGTTATTTTCATCCCTCACCCGTTGCCCGGCCAATTGAACCATTGTTCGTGCCAGTTCCAGAATTTTTACCGGCTCTCCGATATCAAGTACAAATATCACACCATCCTTCGCCATAGCGCCCGCCTGAATTACCAACCCAACCGCCTCTCGAATAGACATGAAATATCTAATCACATCGGGATGGGTAACGGTAATCGGCCCACCACTCTCGATCTGTTTCCTGAATTTTGGAACAACTGATCCTGACGAGTCGAGCACATTACCAAATCGAACCATACAGAAAATTGTTTTCCCGTTGTTTTCCGCGGCCATTCCTTGAAGAACCATTTCGGCCAATCGCTTACTTGCGCCCATAATATTTGTCGGACGAACTGCTTTATCAGTTGAAATAAGAACAAACCTTTCTACTGAATGCTTCAATGCAGCCTGGGCAATCGTCCATGTTCCAATAGAATTGTTCTCAAGACCCGGCACCGGATTGTCTTCAACAATCGGCACATGCTTATAGGCCGCAGCATGATAAATTATCTGAACACTATTATTCTTGATCGCATGATTTACCGCCAGCTCATTGGCGACAGATCCAATCAATCCAACAATTTCCGGCTTGTGCAACCCGTAGAGGCTTGAAGCCGGATCTTTGAAATCTTCAAAAATCCCATCCAGTTCAGCCATAATATCATAAAGGGCAATCTCTGATAATTCGAACAAAACCAGCTTTTTGGGCGCAAGACGCACAAGTTGGCGAACAAGCTCAGATCCGATTGAGCCTCCCGCCCCGGTTACCATTATCACCCTGCCTTCCACACTGGCTTTTAACAACTCGCCCGAATGCAATACGGCAGAACGCCCAAGCAGGTCTTCAACCCGGATGTTTTTGACACTTTCTATCGCAATTTTACCGGTTACGATGTCTTGCACCGATGGTAGCACCTTAAATACTACCGGCAGGGATTCAAATTGACGAACAATCTCAAAGCGTTTTTCCCGAGGAACAATCTGACTGTCAAGAAACACCTCAGTTACGCGTTTTTCAGTAATCAGGTTTTTCAAGGATGCGGGAGGGTAAATCTTGATATTATCAATTTTCTGGTAATGCAGCGTTTCGTCGTCGTCAACAATTCCAACGGGGTGAAAGTTCCGAATAGATCGTAGGCTATCGACCAACAACAGCGCAGCTTCACTGTAACCCCATATTAGCACGCGCTTCTTTTCGGTATTTTCAGGGTTTTCAAACTCCAAGTCTTTGATCCGCCGCGAAGTCCCCAGAAACCACCACGCAGCCTCACGGCTGGCCCAAATAAACAAAAAGGAAATCGCCCAGAGGAGAACCACCACCGATCGGGGAATGCCGCGAATTGTAAGAATATCAATGCCCAGCAGAAACACCAATAGTGACCAGATCAACACCATCAGGGACACTCCGGCCATAATTCTTTTAAGGCCGGATTGTCCGGCAAATCGCGTCACTCGCCTATAGACACCGGCAAATGTAAAACAGGCAACCCCAACTATCGGTGCCGAAATCACAGCTATCCATTCGCCAACCTGAGATGGAATAAAAGGAAAACCAAAGCGAAGATAGAATGACAACATCAAGGCAATGAAAATGATCGCAGAATCACTGACTAAAAGGATGACACGCTTCTGCAAACGCGGGAGACGAAGCAACCAGTCCTTTATTGGTTCGGTCAGTTTTAAAAACATTCACTGCTCTTGAAATGCAATTTACAGTTAAAATTTACAGTCAGAAATGACCACAGATAGCACTTTATGGGCGAAATCATAATTCCTGCAAAACCAGTATACATCATTGCGGCAATTCGCAATTATTTTGGCTTTAATACACATAAAGAATAATCGGGTCGACTTATTGCATCATTTGAATTTCTGCCAATTGATGCCTCTAATAAATTCGTTTATGAGACCGTAACTTAACTCACTCTTCCATGTACCGGTCGAGTGTTTCTCGAATTGCGAAAGCCCGATCAATGAACACCACACCAAAACCTATTTTGCTTGAAGTTGGCCCCGGCGAGATGATCGACAAAATCACCATTTTGAAGATCAAGTCAGAACGGATTTCTGATCCTGAGAAGCTGAAAAATATCAACCATGAACTCAGCGTATTGCTGGACGCCCATAAGCGCCACATCGACAATTCTGCCGAAATGCAGGTTTTGGAAACCAAACTGAAATCCGTCAACGAGGCGCTTTGGGAAATTGAAGATGACATTCGCCAATGTGAGGCCGACAAAGATTTTGGTGATAAATTCATTACCCTCGCGCGCGCCGTTTATCGCGAAAATGACATTCGCGCCCAATTGAAAAAAGAAATCAACCTGCTTGCCGGCTCATCAATTATCGAAGAGAAATCCTACACTTCTTTTGAATGAACAGCCATCAGCTCAATGGTTTTGGAAAAAACTGTATCAACGTCAAGCGCCGTCAGGTCATCCACTTCCAAAACCTCCATCTTCCGCCCGAGTATTCCAGTAGAATGGGCCGATGCATGCGGCCCAAATAATGCAAGGCCCGGAACATCAAGATTGACGGCAATATGTGTTGGCCCGGTGTCATTGCCAACCACAAACGCCGATTTTTGCAATATGCCCGCCAGATCAAACCAGTTCAAAAAACCTGCCCCTGTGAGGGTCTTACCCGGCAGGGCTGTACATAACTCTATCTCATCTGGTCCCGGAACTGCCACCACATCGTACCCCGCATCGAGCAGCTTTTCTGCCAGTTCGGCATAATAGGGCCAGCGCTTTTTTGGATGCTTGGCAGAGCAGCCCGGAATCAAAGTGACAAAAGGTACATTTACGTTCTCCGCCTGCAAAATACCGGAGACATCATTTGCCAACCAGGAAATGTCGGGGGTTTTGGTTTTGTTCAAACGCAAACCCGAATCAGCCAGCTGACCGGCCAGACGTTCCAGACTTGGAAGACATTTTGGATATTTCGTCTTTGCATTTCTGGCATTGGCAATAAATGACCATTCCGGTTTGGCTAACAAATATTTCCGATAAAAGGCGGTCCGTGCAGAATTTTGCAAATCCACGACATATTCCGGGGCAATTTCTGCAAAGCCCTGTTTCAATGCATAAAGTTTGTCTATTCGCCAGTGCGGATAGCGGGCATCAACCATTACCTGATCAACAAATGAACATCGCTCAAAAATCTTTTTAAACCCAGGCTCTGTTAGGACCGTGATATGAGCATTCTCGAAATTTTCACGAATGTCCTCAATCGCTCCAAAGGATTGAATAACATCTCCAAAAGCCCCATGCTTGATTATTAAAAGCCGTTGAATATCTGCAAAATCAATCAAATCAGTACGCCTATAAACTTAAACAATATCAGGTATCTCGGGAAGCACCAATCGAGGCCTTGCTTCATAGATTGAAAGCCTACAAGATACTATGCGAATTTTGGTGGGCTTGGAAAGAGAAACCTCGAACCAAAACAGCAGCACAAGTGCTGCCAGGCGAACAGCCTGCGCCATCGCAGGCGTGAACGAAGTGAAACTGCCGTGAGATAGGGAAAATGGTGGGCCGTGTAGGGATCGAACCTACGACCCGCTGATTAAGAGTCAGCTGCTCTACCGACTGAGCTAACGGCCCATGCAGAAAATTAAAAATCAATCTTCATACGATGGCTGATATAGACCCGGCACTCATTTCTGTCCAGCACCCAATTACTCGTATCGCTCAAGGCCGATGAGGACCAGACGCCCAAGGTATTTAGTAACCGATACCAAATCTACGAAAAACAAATGCCATGAGCCAGGCCGGACCAACCATAAGAAACTGTATATCTTTAAAAAATGATGGTTTTTTGCCCTCAATTTTATGCCCATAAAATTGCGCAATCCAGGCAATTACAAACAAAATGAGTGCTGTTTTCCAAAGCGGAAATGAACTTACAAGTGCCTCATAAATCAAAATACCGCCAATGCAGAACAGCGAAAAAACCAACATTCCAATCGCCAGCGGCACCGACAATATTACGTAATACACAACCATCAAAGCCAAACAGATTGTTGCCCAATTGACCATCGGCATTGATACCATAAACGCAGGAACCGGAAGTGACCAGAGAAAAGCAACAACGGTCCAGAATATGGTTGGAACCGCAATCCAGTGTATCATTTTATTGGTTGGATTTTGATGACTTTCGCCATATTCCGCCAACAGCAGGTCAATTGCCCTGTTCGATTGTGAAGTGTCACTCATGATAGTTCTCCCGGTTATTTCCAGTTTATCAATTCTCCAGAAGAATGAACAGCCAGCCAGATTTATCACAAAAAAACTACAACAAACAGTATTGAAATATAAATTGAACAACGGTCGACAAATAAAACAACAAAACACATATCTTGATGTTAATAATGTTAATTTGATCCAGCATTACTAATGTATATAAATAAAATACACAACAACAACATAGTTTACCCAATATTGTTCACATTTATGACATCAATATTCCAGATTATCAAGATATTGATCCCTTGTCGCAAAAAGCGGCCTATTGAAAAATGGAGATCATCATGAATATTTCAATCAACACCATGTATAAAACCCTCATCGCATCAATGGCGGTCGCATTCGCTTTTGCAGCAACGCCCGCACTGGCCGACTGTAAGCAGGATATCGAAAATGTTAAAACGATAGCCCCGGGCGCCGAATTATCAGATGAAGATAAGGAAAAGGTGGAAGCTGCAACCAAAGCCGCTGCCGAAAAGCAAGCTGCTGGTGATGAAGACGGATGCGTGGCAGAGCTTATGGACGCAAAAACGATCCTGAAAATCCAATAAGTATATTAAACTTACAAATACGGGGCGGCTCATAGCCGCCCCGTACACAATCTGATCAACTCAAATCAGGATGCGAGTTTTTCGGAAAAGTACTCAAATATCTCACCAAGAGCCTCTTCAGTCGGAGACCCCTCCCGGTTAGAAAAATGTACCGTGAGGATGGCGTGTTTGTTACCCTTAAGCGTGTTCAGTTTAACGCATTCTTTGCCCTCATTAAACGCCTTGTCCAGCGCATCAAATTTAGATTTTGTGCACAAAACATCACCCTTAAACCGATAGGCGAGCATCGGCCCATGCTCCTCTAACCGTTCTCGAACTTTTGCAATTTCTTCATCCGACATATGCAATGATGATTGCGAAAAAAGCGGCAATGAGGGCTGCGAGGCCACGCTTGCTAACACGGCATCATCCGCCATAAGGGAAATTGCAAAATTGCCCGTGAGGCACATGCCAATCACCCCGACACCGGATACATTATATTTATCTCGGCAATCCTGACAAAGCGCCTTGAGCCACTCAACAATGGGGCTTGACTTGTTTTTAGCAAAGATAGAAAACTCTCGTCGCATACAGAATATACGAGCAATATTTCCGGCAAATGATAATCGACCCAACGGCCCAAACAGGTGGGGCATAACAACCCTGAAACCTTTTTCAACAAAACGGTCAGCCAGTCTGATAGTTTCCATGCCAATTCCAGGAAGTTCCTGAATGAGCACGATAACAGGCCCCTCGCCCTTTGTGTAAACATCAAATGTTGCGGGTTTTCCATCAATTGCATCGGATGAAAATTGCGACTTTTCAAACCCTCTTATCATCATTGCTTTCCTCTTTAGGGCGTTTCATCATTTGGTTGAATCGCTCAAGTTTGTTTTCGCTCACGGCCATTCGGGCTTGCGCCCGGCCTCCGCTGGGGCGGTGCATAAGCACCGGGCCACAATTCGTGGCCTGACATGCTTCCATGTTAAAGTAGCTTAGGCCGCTATCAACATTTGGCGAACGGCCATCAACCGCAGCAGACAGCAGCCCACCGGAATTATCGGCTCTATTGGCTTAAAACTTTCTGCAATGTAAATACGCCACGCATCTGCCCGGCTTTAAACCCACGTGCCTGATCATCAGGATAATGCTCTTTCAAAACAGCCACTGTTTCAGCAGATACAGATTTACCGCCGTGGCATTGCAGGCACAAGCCACCGGTTGGAATGGCCTTGACCATGCGAAAAATCCTCTTGCCATCTTCGTCTACGATCGCAGTTTTCACCAGGTCAACAGCCTTTTCACCACTTTGTTCACGAGCGAGAAAATCTTCAATCACAGCACGGGTAAAGTCATCTGGCGCATTTGCAGGGTTACGCAGCTTGTGGCTGGAGCGCGCAACAGTCCATCCCTTGTCAGCAGATATTTTGCTGGCGATTTCAGGGGCTGCAATATTACAAACCTTCACAGCCTTGGTCGGACCGCCAGATTTCATCGCACCAACAAGCTCTTTCTTCAGTGTACCGGCAAAAGCCTTAATGACGCCCTTACCTTCCATCGCCAGGCTTTTCATGTCTTCAGCCATAGCAGGGGCTGCAAAGATTGAGCAAACGGCAAACGCCGCAATCAATTTGGTTTTCATATTTTCACTCTCCTGTTGTTTTCATCAAGTTATTCTTGTTTTCCCCGACTTATCAAGGTTATTGGCTAGGGTCAGGACCCATTAATTTCATCCATTCTGCGCTCGGTAATTTGATTGCTGAATAGAAGAAATATCGCAGACAATATCAATATTTTCAAGATATTACGACGTATTCATCGATCAAATTACCCGAGCCCAAAGGGTTTGAAAGGAAGCACACGCCTGAAAGTAATAAATACTCGAAAAGGTACCAACCTGTCCTTGCGCATTATTGCTTTCATTCGAATACTTCTTTTCAAACAGAATTGTATTAAATTAATGAGTCCTGACCCTAATTATTCCGCGTGCAAATTCAACAACGTTACCACCGATCATAGCGTGAGCAATACTTCCCTCTCGTATTTCAAGCGACAGAGCAATCAAAGATGGGCGCCCCATTTCATACCCTTGCTCAATGACAATTCTATGGCTCCCATCGGCAAGACTATCATTTTGTTGCACAATGCCCGCAAATGCAGCAACGGCTGAACCAGTTGCCGGGTCCTCACGAACCCCTGCCCCCGGCCAGAACATTCTGGCATGATATTGATGGGATGCATCATCGCATTCACGGCAATACACAAATGCATTATTATGGTGCCCTTCGCCAAATGCTTTGGCCCATATAGCCCCGTTTGGTTCAATTTTTCGAACCGCCTCGATTGAGGAAACCGGGATCAAGCTATAGGGAACACCGCCCGACCACTGTTGCGGTTTATGGCCATCAAATCCAATGTCGGAAACCGAAAGCCCCAAAGCATCGGCAATAATTTCAATCGGCCCACACTCCCCCACACATTCGGGCAATTGCGGCATTGTAAATTGAGAATATGAGGTGTCCTCACCAATGTTTACCCGGCATTGAACCGGACCGATCTCTTCTTCTAATGTAATGTTGATGTCAGCTTCACCGGCAAAATATTCACGCGCCAGCAAGGTGGCGGTGCCAACTGTCGGATGACCGGCAAATGGCAATTCATGCAAGGGCGTGAAAATCCGGATTTTCGCTGACTTGTTTTGCTGATCAACCGATGTCACAAACACGGTCTCGGAGAGATTAAACTCGCCGGCAATTTTTTGCATCAGAACATCATTGAGCCCCGCACCATCCAACACCACCGCCAGCGGGTTTCCAGCAAATTTCTGCCGGGTAAATACATCTAATATCACATAGCGACGTTGCACAGATTATTTCCTTACAGCAATTTCGGATCTACAAATCGTTCAACCACAGCTTTGACAGTCAACCCCTGAATGACAATCGAAAACAGCACCACCGCATAGGTCGCAATCAATATCAGCGACTTTTCCGGAATATCCGGCAATGACAACGCCAGGGCGACCGAGATGCCGCCACGCAACCCACCCCAGGTGAGTACAGGAATTGAGCCTTTATCAAAGGTTTGCCGGATCGACAAAAACATTATTGGCAATGAAACAGAAATATACCGGGCTGCCAATGCAAGAGGAATAGTGGCGGCTGCAACAAAGGCAAAGGAAGGCTCCATTTGCAAAATCAAGATCTCCAGCCCAATCAGCAAAAATAGCACCGAGTTCAACATCTCGTCAATCAACTGCCAAAAGCCAAATAAATGACCGCGTGTAACCTCACTCATGCCATAGCGTGCGCCATGATTGCCAATGAACAGACCGGCGATCACAACCGCAATTGGGCCGGAAAGATGAAAACGCTGCGCCAGCGCATAGGTGCCGGCAACGACACCAAGGGTTACAAGTATTTCCAGCGAATATTCATCAATTGTGGCAATGGCCTTATAGGCCAGCCAACCGGTTGCAAGCCCCAATACTGCGCCTCCAATCGCTTCAACAAAGAACAATTCGGCCACATGCGCCACATCCAATTCCGCAGAACCAATTGCAATGGCAACCAGAATCGTAAACAGCACGACACCAACACCATCGTTGAATAGTGATTCGCCTGCAATTTTAGCTTCAATTGAGTGCGGTACATTTACTGATTTTAACAAGCTCAATACGGCCACCGGATCGGTTGGCGAAATCAGTGATCCAAACACCAGCGCCCACAAAAATGGCACCTGAAGCCCCAACAATCCTGTTACCAGCCAGAAACCAGTGCCAATCAACGCGGTCGAAATCAATATACCGCCTGTGGCCATCAACCCGATTGCCCACTTTTGATTGCGCAGATAGGTAATATCGACATGTAAAGCACCAGCAAACAGCAGAAATGCCAACATGCCCTCCATTACAGTTGAGTAGAAATCAATTTGCCCAATGACCGCCTGCAAAGTATCAGTGATCCCAACCGATGGAATGAAATACTCGAGCAATAGCAAAGATATAGATGCCACCAGCGCCATCAGCAAAAGGCCAATGGTATGCGGAAGCTTCAACAGATAGTTGTTAAACCAGCCAAAAAATGCCGAAAGCGCAAGCAGCATTGCGGCAATTTCAAAAATTGAGAGCATAAATCAATATTCCTGTTCATGGTTGGCCTGATAGTAACAACACATTTAATGCGCACCAAAGATGTAAGACCTAAACCATATCCAGTGAAACCACCACCGGGCAGTGATCGCTGGCCTTGGGTCTGTCCCAGCCCGTGCGGGGGTATCGTTCTACTTCCTGGCCTTTGGGAAAGGGTGTGCGCCACGGTTGGCCAGAACGGATAATCTCAGGCTTCGCATTGGCATTCAGGCGGGCAAGCGATGGAGATGCCAAAATATAATCCAACTGGCAAAGGTGACGTTCGTCCAGCCCGCGAGAATGAAACAATGTCCATTGATTATCATCGGGCCGCCGCTCCATCAGATTGACGCAAAAATCTCCATCAAGCAGTGGGTCAACACCACTATGTTCAGATTTAACATTGTCAAATTCAAATCCCTTTTGTCGATCACCAGAGATGACCAAACGCGAGGAATAATCATTCAAATCACCACAAATCAGCCACCGTTTATTGGCGGTTTTTCCTTTGCCAAACCGGCGCTCAATAATTTTACGTATCCCCGCCGCCTCAGCCTGGCGAACTGGCATGGTATAATCACGCCCAACAACATTGCGTTTGTAGGTTCCCATTGATTTAAAATGCGAAACATAAAGCGTTAAAGGGCGACCACCAATCTTGAAATCAATCTCAAGACAGTCGCGCCTGAATATTTTTTCATGCTTTTTTTCACCCACTTCTTCCAAAGCTGAATTGTAAATATCCAAATCTTCATAGGTAAGTTTTGCGTGGCTGGTTGCTTTGATAAATTCGATTTCTTCACCACTTGCGGTGCGTTCCTGCGCCATGACGGCCACATCAATGCCACGGGAATCATTACCCTCAATCAAAAATTTCTGGCGGTAGCCTTTGCCGGTCATCTTATAGAGATAGCCATATTCAAAGGCCTCCAAGGCATGCAAATTCTCCACTTCCTGCAAGCAAATAATATCTGCAAAAGTATCGGCAATTGCCAGCGCCGTCATCTGACGTGTATCATCAGCATGGGCAATTACGCGGGAACGCTCCAGATCGCGGTACTGACTTTCGCTCTCCACTTTCATCATAGCAATGGTTCGATCACGGTAGCGTTCGTTCGTAAACCCTGAGAAATCAAACCGGGCCATAAGGTTTTCGACATTAAATGTGGCTATTCGCAAAGTCATTAGGTCTAACTATTCCTTCCGGGAAAATACCCGATTTAGCAATTCTTGCTTTATGCGGATAAAGCAGACCCAAAGCAACAAAGGGCGAAGGATAATTAATCTGGCTCATGTTTCAGGTGTGTCCAATAGCACATACCAAGTGATTTGAAGCACTTAGATTACCGCGAATAGCAACCGGCATATGAAAATGAGGGGCTGGTTGTTGAATTATTAAGGAGAGAAAATATGAAACTTCTATCTGCAAGTAAACTAACATCGGCAAGCCTTGCTGCCACCTTGGCAACATTCTTTGTAATGTCATCATTTGTAACGGCTAATGCTCATTATCGTAACTATCGTCATCACCACCGTTCCGGCGCAGGCGTTGCAGCGGGCATAATTGCTGGCGCAATTATAGGAGGTGCGATTGTATCGGGCTCTCGTGCCACACGCCACAGGCATCGCCATTGCCACCGCAACAGCAGAGGCCGCATCTACAAATGCCATACACATCGCCACAATCGTCGCCATCACAGATAGGCGCAGGTAGGCACTTTAAAATGAGCCCCGCAATTTATAGGGCTTAACCGCTCAATTACCTTCAAATTGTCAATTTTTGACGTTATGGCTTGCACTTAGCAGTAATCAGAGTAACAATTGGAAATTGAAGGGGATTTTGGAAAGGAACGAACAATGAAAAAATTTCTATCCCTGTCCATGGCAGCTTTACTTGCCGGGACTATTGTAGTGCTTTCATTCAGCGATGCTGATGCAAGGCACAGAAGATGGCACGGAGGAGGCGTTGCAGCAGGTGTAGCCGCCGGCATAATTGGCGGTGCGATTATTGGTGGTGCAATTGCGAATTCAAACCGTCGTTATGACCGTCGTTATGACCGCCGTTACCGTCCGCGTCCGGTTTATCGTGGAGATGCCCATGAAGAATGGTGCTTCAGACGTTATCGCTCTTACCGCGCCTACGACAACACCTTCCAACCTTATCGTGGCGGACGCCGTTATTGCCGCTCACCTTACGGTTAAGCAAAGGTACAAATTAAAACAAAAGGCCGCCTCATATGAGGCGGCCTTTTGTTATGTTTACCCGCGCAGGCCGTGCGCAGCACGAATAGCCGTGAGCGCAAACCAATTTAGTTCTTGTCTTTGTCGACCAGTGCGTTGCCTTTAATCCAAGGCATCATGCCACGAAGTTTTTCGCCAACTTCTTCAATCGGGTGTTCGTCATGCAAACGACGCGTGGCCTTAAACCGGGCCGCACCGGAATGCCATTCCTGCATCCATTCGGAAGTAAACTTGCCGGTTTGAATGTCGGTCAATACCCGTTTCATTTCTGCCTTGGTCTCAGCTGTAATAATACGTGGACCAGAGGAATACTCGCCCCATTCGGCCGTGTTGGAAATTGAGTAATTCATGTTGGCGATACCACCTTCATAAATCAAATCCACAATCAATTTCACTTCGTGCAAGCACTCGAAATAAGCCATTTCAGGCGCATATCCAGCTTCTGTGAGGGTTTCAAACCCGGCGCGGATCAGTTCAACGATACCGCCACAAAGCACAACCTGTTCACCGAACAAATCAGTTTCGCACTCTTCACGGAATGTAGTTTCAATCACCCCTGATCGACCGCCGCCAACACCACAAGCGTAAGATAACGCCAGTTCATGCGCGTTGCCGGAAGCATCTTGCTCAACGGCAATAAGGCAAGGCACACCGCCACCTTTTTGATATTCACCACGAACCGTATGGCCCGGGCCCTTTGGCGCGATCATCACAACGTCGACACTTTTTGGTGCCTCGATCAGGTTAAAGTGAATATTTAATCCATGAGCAAACGCAATAGCAGCACCATCGCGGATATTGTCGCGAATGCTGTCATTCCAGATACCAGCCTGCAATTCATCGGGTGCGGCCATCATCATCAGATCAGCGGATTTGGCCGCATCAGCAACCGACTTGACGACAAATCCATCCGCTTCAGCTTTAGCAGTGGTGGCAGAGCCTTCACGCAACGCAACAACAACATTTTCAGCGCCTGAATCTTTCAGGTTCAGCGCGTGGGCTCGGCCTTGCGAACCATAACCGATAATGACAACATTTTTGCCTTTGATAAGATTGAGATCGGCATCGCGATCATAATAAACCCGCATGGGAGTACCCTTTCAGTTGGTTAAGTTAAGTTAAGTTTTCTTCCCGTAGAGGGTAAAAAATTGGTGGGTCGCTATTCTAGCTTCCCTTTTGATTTGAGCCCCATTGAGCGAAACATCTTCGCCCAACAAAACCCGAATTTGAATATCCCGGACAACAAGCCCGAAAAAACGGCTGAATGCCTCGCCACCATTTTCAAAGTCCAGATACCCGGCATCGCGTCCCATGACAAGCACAGGCAGTAAGCGCCGCCGCATGGCAAAAGGGCCATTTTGCAAAACGATCGAACCAAGATCAGATGAAGCACTTCCCGCATGGGAAATCGCCATCCGATTAAGCGCAATGGAAACGTCACTGGTAAGAACCAAAAGCCAGTCCCGGGCAAACCCCTCCAGCGCATCTCTCAAAGTCGCCTCATCCAGCGCATCGCCATCAATCGGGGAAATACGAACCTTTGACGCCTGCCACTGAACGGTTGCAGTTAACAGGCCTTGCCGGTCGCCAAACCATTTATACAGCGTTTCCTTCGAACAACTGGCACTTTTCGCCACCCGCTCCATCGTCAATGTTCCACTCTCACGAACCATCAAATCCAAAACAGCCGAAAGCACTTCCTGCTGCCGCTTGGAGAATTTGGTTTCGCTGGCTTCAACGAATTCACTAGGTTCAATGACCTTACTCACCTCGCTGGCCCTTGCCTTGCCGGCCTCAACGATCTCACTGGCCTCACCATTGATTTGTGCTTTCGACATCGTATAATTTCCCGCAAGAACCGTACGGTACGGTTCGGCGGTACGCTATAGCAGCAGAATAATTATCGCAAGTAATTTTGTTTTATAGAATGGATTACTAATTATTCGGCCAAAGCACCAAGATACCGCTTAACCGCTTCCGCCATACCAAATTCCAGCGCCTCGGCAGTTAGACCGTGGCCAATCGAGACTTCTGCCAGATTTGAAATGCGGCTGACCAGCGGCGGCAAATTAGCAACCGTCAAATCATGGCCTGCATTAATTGCGAGGCCCGCAGCAGTGGCGGCGTCAGCAGTTTGACCAAGCAATTCAAGCTCACGCGCCGCCCCATCCAGGTCATCATACATCGCCGCATAAGGCCCAGTATAAAGCTCAATACGGTCTGCTCCCGTATCCGCTGCCCATTTGACCTGTTCTGCATCCGCATCAGCAAATAATGCAACCCGCTTTCCAGATTGATTCAATCTCGCAACAATCGGCTTTAAATAATTGTGATGCTTGGCAAAGTTCCATCCATGATCAGATGTTGCTTGGCTTGGATCATCAGGTACAAGCGTCACCTGCTCCGGCTCGACAGCCTCGCAAAGCTGCAGAAAATCTTCGCTCGGATAGCCCTCGATGTTAAACTCAGCACCGGGAAATTCATCATCAATTAAGGCGCGAATCTCTGGTACATCACTACGCCGGATATGGCGCTCATCAGGCCGCGGATGAACCGTCAGCCCATGTGCACCAGCCGTAAGCGCAATGCGCCCCATCGCGACCACACTAGGCCAGGGTAAATCACGACGATTGCGCAATTGGGCGACTGCATTAAGGTTGACAGAGAGCATTGTTTTCATAATCGACCAATAACGAAGCAATTGAACTTTGACAAATAAAAGATCGTGATATGGTTCATAATGATGCTTGATAGGTTGAGAAAGGAAAAACGGCATTGCAAAACAACCAGTTTAAGCCATTCAGCAATTTTGCTACTCCCTTTACAATTGGTCTGCAATTGCTGGGCGAGAACAATGTTTTTCAACCGGACCAGAAATTTGAAAAATATCTGGCTGAAAAACAATCACTGTTTGAAAGCAGTCCAGATGAAGTATTTCAGGCAGAGGCGGATACACTTGAAGCCCAAAATGAAGTGCTGGATTTCGTTTTAACGCGCATCTCAATGGGCAACAACCAGGGCAAAAGTCCAAAAACCATCCATTGCCCCATTAGCCACAACACCTATAACCGCACTGATTATTCAGACCGCCCGCTAATGCTGGCCTCCCTGCTGGTTCAGGATGATCTGGTAATTATGCGGCGCAAGGCCAACAACTGGCACCTGGTGGCTGCATCGCTGTGCTTTCCCTCATCCTGGAACCTTGCAGAGAAGTTCGGCAAGCCATTGGTCGAAATTCACCGCCCGGTGCCAGGCATAAACGACGGGCTGGACCCGATGATCAACCGTATTTTCAACAATCTTCAACCGGATACGCCCGTATGGCGTGAGAACTGGTCGTTTTATGGCGACGACGAATTGAGGCATGATTCAGTCGAGTCCAACCGACAGGCAAAAGGTGAGCATGCGATTTTGGAAAACGACACATTTATCCGTCGAGAATATCAAACCCTGCACAAACTGCCAATTAGTGGCGGCATATTATTCACAATCAAGATACTGATCGAGCCTCTCGATATAATCGCACACCAGAGAAACCCAGCTAAAATTGCAACCCTGTTGCTTGGGCAAATTGAATCAATGAACAAAGCCCAATTGCAATATAAGAGGCTGGATAAAAATCTGACCTATTTACGAAATTACCTTCGCCCATTATCCGAAACTTAAATTGCACACACATAGAGCACTTCCCGAAAAGTGGTGGCCGGTTTTCGGATAAAAAGTGCGTAGAAACAAATAATTAGAGCGCTGGAACGAATCAGATAACCGCGAAAATGCTCTAGTTCGGCTGATGGGCAATCAAGCCAACAGCATCGCATCCTGTTCAGCGCTGAACTCTCGCTCGACAATCTCCGCCATCCAATGGTCTATCTTTTTCTCAAGCACTTCCGGGCTCACAGGTTTCGCGATATAATCATCCATTCCCGCATCAAGGCATTTTTGCCGATCGCCTTTTACAGCATGGGCGGTCACCGCAATTATAGGAGCGCCGACCATATATTCATTTTCGCGCTCCATCTTTCTAATTGCCCGGCAGGCTTCGTACCCATTCATTATAGGCATTGAAATATCCATAAGGACTAATTTTGGTCGATACAGTTTGTAATATTCAACAGCCTGTGCCCCATCACTGGCAATTTCAAAACGCCAGTCTGTTGCCTGCAAAATTTGGGTAAACACAATCTGATTGACATCATTGTCCTCAGCCACAAGAATATCAATCCGTTTGACTGCCGCATCTTCCGCCAAATACTCACCAATTTCACCAAATTCATCCTCAAACAAAATATTTGATGCCGTTTCCTTCATCTTTTTTTGCCCCCTCAATGCCATTGACAATTGGTAGTGAAGTTGAGATGTACAAACTGGTTTTGCGAGAAAGGACGTAATGTTCAGGGCATCAAATGTTTGCTCTGCTCCCGCTTCATCCACCGAACTCAATATGATAATAGGCAAATCGGTCAATTGGGTATCCAGTCGGATTTCTTTTGCAACATCCGCGCCCGACATAATAGGCATTTGATGATCCAATAAAACCAGATTGTAACCTTTGCCAAAATCTTCCGCAGACATAATCAGTGTCATTGCATCCAGACCATTGGCTGCCTCATCGGCAACAATCCCCCATTGGGTCAGTTGCTCGACCAAAATTGATCGGTTTACAGAATTATCGTCCACGATCAGCACTTTGGAGCCTGCAATATCGAAATTGGCCATTTGCTTTTTTTCGCCATCGCCATGAACCGGAAACTTGATGTCCACCCAAAATGTAGAGCCATCGCCCAATTTGCTATCAACCCCAATTCGACCATTCATCAGTTTGACCAATGATGAGGAAATAGATAACCCCAGCCCTGCTCCATTGTGCAGACGGGTTGAGGAGGTGTCTGCCTGGGAAAATTTCTCAAATATCGTATTACAGTTTTCAGCCGATATACCAATTCCGGTATCCTCAACAGATATGGTCAGTTCAAAATTGCTGTCATTATCGACAAAGGTCCCGGAAACATCGACCAACACATAACCAGTTTCAGTAAACTTAACAGCGTTTCGCATCAGGTTTATCAAAATCTGCCCAAGCCGCACCTTGTCGCCAACAATTTGAACTGGAATGTCTGGCGATATTCGAACAATAAGCTCAACCGATTTCTGTTCAAACTGAGGTGCAAAAAACTGCGCCGTATCTTCCACAACATCAGCCAGATCAAATGGAGCAGGATCGAGTATTAGCTGGTCTGATTCAATTTTAGAAAAATCAAGCAGGTCATTAACAATCATCAGCAGAGATGCGCTGGAGTTTTGAATTACCTCAGCAAACATTTTTTGTTTTTCGTTCAACTCTGAATTGACTATCAAATCAGCCATTCCCATTACACCATTTAATGGCGTTCTAATTTCATGGGACATATTTGCAATAAACGCAGACTTGGCAATATCAGCTTTCTTGGCGCGCTTTTCCGCCTCAACCAAAACTGCATTCATGCTGATCAGCCGATCCCGCTGAACAAGAAAATAGATAATAATCGGGTAAGCACAAATAAATGTCAGAGCAACAGCGATACCGACATCGTTGTAAAACCGGTGCATTTCATTTTGTACGTAAAGGCCGAGCGTCGTTAATGAAATAACGACGATTTGGATGGCAAATACGATAGCTGTCGCGACAACCAACATCTTCTTCATAGCTAAGTTATCCGAAAATTCCTGCTGGCCAGAACAGTACCAACTCAACCTTAATTTTCAGTTATGCGCATGAACAAATGTCAAACTTATTTAACAATAGTTATCTTGACCGCCGCACGGGTAATCGCTGTATAGAGCCAGCGTTGCGCATG
The DNA here is from genome assembly GCA_026981655.1 of Rhizobiaceae bacterium. Taxonomy (GTDB): domain Bacteria; phylum Pseudomonadota; class Alphaproteobacteria; order Rhizobiales; family Rhizobiaceae; genus SZUA-100. Next base: position 18,227 of record JALSIJ010000046.1, read on the forward strand.
CTCGCGAAATGCCCAACTTTCATCGAACAGATAAACACTATCCCATTGCGAGCCTTGGGACTTGTGAACAGTCAGGGCATAGCCATAGTCAAAATCATCATGGCGTCGTTTCAATTGCCACGGAATTTCTTCCAAAGGGTTTTCAAACCCGGCCTTCAAAACCTTGATCTTGGCACTGACCTGGTCCATCCCGTCATCTTCTGATCGAATGAGCAGGCTCATCGCCGGTTTTGATGATTGCGGTGCCGACATCACCTGCCAGAGCGAACCATTCAGCAGCCCCTTGGCCGGGTCGTTTCTGAGCGCCACAAGCTTGTCGCCCGATGCCGGCAACGGCCCTTGAAAGCCTTTCAAATCGCGCAAACGCTGGTTGAACAACCGCCGGGTTTTATTGGTCCCGACCAAAACCTGATCAGCTGCAAGCACTTCGCTTTGATCAACCTCGGCGCGGCGAATTTTCTTGCTCGAACCATAGGCACCAAAATCAATATCACGGCCTTCACGCACACTTTGCGCAAGATCAATAATCGGATTATCGCGCGCTTGCCGATGAATATTCTCAAGCAGAATATCAGGCTCATGATCCGTAAAAAAACCGCCACCGGATACGGGCGGCAATTGCCCCGGATCACCCAAAACCAGAACCGGTGTGCCAAAGGACAGCAAGTCTTTTCCCAAGGCCTCATCGACCATTGAGCATTCATCAATAATGATCAGTGACGCACGCGCCAGCGGGCTTTGCCGGTTCAAGGTGAACAATGGCGTCATCGAGGATTTGCCCGTATCCTCATTTTCCACCATTTCCTCGCCGCGCGGGCGATAAATCAGCGAATGAATGGTACTGGCTTTTTTGGCACCCTTCGAACGCAACACCATCGCCGCCTTGCCGGTGAACGCAGCAAACAGCACTTCGCCATCAATCCCTTCCGCCAAATGCTTAGCCAAAGTTGTCTTGCCGGTTCCTGCATAACCAAACAGCCTGAAAACCTGCGGAAATCCCTGTTTCAGCCAACGCGAAACGGCCAGCAATGCATCATCTTGTTCGGGAGAAAAATTCATGCAACTGCATAACGGATTCGCTAGCCACACGGCAATGATTCATTTGTCACAAAATTATTTTAATTGGGATTCTTTATCGCGAATTGCAATCAACCCTCAACCTTTGATTGCCGCCGCATAAACCCCGTAGATTTGCAAAAATACAACACTCGATTCCAAATTCTCGCAACATGTGAATATTAGTAAAAACCAACCTCGCCTGCCCCATTTTGGTTGCATTGCTTAAATTATAATTTGCCATGGGGGATAGTTGAAAGGTTGTATCATGTCGTCAATGATGTTCGTCAAATTCCTCACCATATTTGCCCTTGGAACACTCGCCGCCTGTCAGAGTTTTTCTGACCCCCAGCCCCAAATATTGGCCTCGGCAATGCCCGATACCCGTATGGAATCGCTTTCGAACATGAATGAAGAATTTTACCTTAATGCCGCCATGGCGGGTGTTATTGGTGATGAGTGCCCATCTTTGGGGTTTGACAAAAAACTATATGTAAAACTCGAAAAAGCCCATATTAAAAAACACGGTGTAAAAAAGGTCTCGGAAGAACGAAAGGCTGTGAACAAAGAGCTTGGCAGCTATTTTGATAAGTTCCGCCAACGGCACGGGATAAACAACAGCAAAAGCGAGCTTTGCATTGCTGGAATGCGAGAAATCGCCGAACAGACCCCGATGAGCCTGTTGCTTACAACGTCAGCTTGAATAGCTAGCCTGTATAAATACAGCTTGTCTCCTAAAAGCATGCCCTCGGACTTGATCCGTTGGTGGGCACCGGCTTTAGACTCTTTCATGTTTACGTGGAAGCAGGCTGGCCACAAAGAGTGGCCCGGTGCTTATGCACCGCTCCCGCGGAGGCCGGGCACAGCTCAAGTTGCACGTTGAGCAACTCGAAGCGCAAAACTTGAGCCATTAGAATAGCCCGATTAGCCGTGAGCGAAAACATTGAGATCAACTCAGGAATGTCCATCAAACGTGGGTTTTGGCGTGCAGACGACCTTGCACGTCCAAATGCGGTGTTGCACCAAACTGAACCAGTCGCAAGCCATCTTTACCCATTGAAAACTTGTGAACCGATGTATGCATGATACTCAAAAATATTTGGCATTTTTGAGAGAAATCCAGCCCCAGCGCCATTGAAACAAGCGTTGAAATAACGCCCGTAGAAGTTACCAGTACCGCGGGTTGTTGGCCTTCAGCCACATCGCGCAAGGCGGCCATAATCCGCCCTCGAAATTCTTCATAGCTCTCAAGGTCAGAATGCACATCGCCCTTTTGCCAGACCTCAAGCAATTGGGGAAAGTGGGCTGTAAAAGAGGCCAGATCCGTTGGAATTTCTGTGCCGTGACTTTCTTTCAGACTATTTGCAAGGCCAAAATAGTCGAGCTCGTTCAATCGCGCGTCCTGATCATGTGGAATGTTATCCAACGCTAAAGACTGTGCAGTTTGTATCTGCCGCCGCATGGTTCCAGACAACAGCCGTTCATATTGATGATAGGGGCGAAGGTGTTCGCCCAGCCATCCGGCCTGCTGAAAACCAAGATCGCTCAACTGGTCATAGCTCGCCTCGTCTGTTGCGCCAGATTGCGCCTGCCCGTGCCGAATTAAGGTAATTTCTGTCATAAGTATTTTGCCGATTCTAAAATCCAAACACCAAAATACTCTATAATGGGCCTCCCGTCATAGGCCCACATGCAGAATAATTACAGCCACCTTCACATACCTTTGGGGCCGCGGTTCATTGCAGCAATACCTGTGCGGCATACACCAACCAGACCCAGCGGTTTCATAATTGAGATAAACTGCTCAATTTTCGAAGACCTACCGGTAATCTCAAAGACAAAATGCTCGATATTGGCATCGACCACCTGGGCACGAAATGCTTCTGCAAGGCGCAGCGCTTCCACCCTTTTCTCGCCAGTACCGGAAACTTTCACCATTGCCAGTTCCCGCTCAAGTGGCTTGTCATATCCGGTCTGCGCCGAATAAATGGTCAAATCCAGCACCTTGTGCACCGGCACCATGCGTTCCAGCTGCGCCTTTATTTGTTCAAGCACATGCGGCGTTCCAGTTGTGACGATGGTAATGCGCGAAATATGACGCTCATGCTGGGTTTCCGAAACCGTAAGGCTGTCAATATTATAGCCACGGCCGGAAAACAGACCGATTACCCGCGCAAGAACGCCGGGTTCGTTATCAACCAAAACCGACAAGGTATGAGTTTCGGGCATTTCTGACTCTTTGACAATGAAATAAGCCGAGCCGGATGGTAATTTATCTGCGTTCATAATCTTAAACCCTTTCCAGAGCTTCCCTATGTTTTTTACTTTTTAAACTGTTCGAATTGACACGGGCAATCGCAACGCCCGCAAGGATTAAAATCATCGCCAAAATGGCGTTGCCGGACAATTGTTCGGACAAGAACAAATAACCCCACAGCACCCCAAATACCGGCACAAGCAGGTTAATCTGGCTCAAGAACGAGGCGCCTTGTCGAGCGACGATCGCAAAAATCATCAAGGTCCCCAATGCGGAAGGGAAAATTCCAAGCATGATAACTGCCGTAATGACCGCGAAAGACGGAACATTTATAACTGGAGGATCGTAAGCAATTGCAAACGGCAGGACCAGCACAATTGACATTAACATCAAAGATGTGGCCATTGCCCGCCTTGGATAGCCGACCAATTGCTTTGTTATAATCGCATTCACACCATAACAAATAGCCGCCGCCGCAATCGCATATTGCCTGATTGTATCATCGCCAAGCATGCTAAGCTGATCAACCCCTATCAACACCACTACGCCGGCAATTCCAAAAACAACGCCAAGCATTTTCCAAAAATTTAATTTCTCATCATCAGTAAATATATGCGCCAATAACAGGGTCGAAAGCGGCATTGTCGCCATCAGAATTGCGGTTAAACCAGCATCCACCCTCACCTGCCCCCAGGTGATCAACCACCAGGGAAGCGCATTGCCAAAGATTGCCGCCACCAAAATCCACATCCAGATACGCAAACCGCGTGGTAAGTGCTGACCGGCCATTTTCATGGCACCCCACAAAATCACCGCAGCAATGACCAGCCGAGCAACAACAATCGTTAAAGTAGGCAGCTCCGTAATACTGATTTTGATCAACAAAAAACTGGCCCCAAACATCGCAGAAAGGCTAACCAACAGTGCATAATCTGTAAGGCTGGGTTTGTTCACACCAATGCCTTGCCCTTCTCGTCAATGGCCGAGCCAACGGCCTCGTCGGTTGCCTCATCCGGTAAAAGCATTTCATTATGCGCTTTGCCCGACGGGATCATTGGGAAGCAATTGGCCAATTGAGCCACGCGGCAATCGAAAATCACCGGTAGTTTCGCATCAATCATTTCCATAATTGCATCATCAAGTTCAGCTGGTTTGCTACACCTGATACCAATACCGCCATAGGCTTCTGCGAGTTTCACAAAGTCCGGCATCGCCTCAACATAGGTGTGCGACAGCCGGTTTCCGTGCAGCAATTGCTGCCACTGGCGCACCATGCCCATATATTGATTGTTCAGAATGAAAATCTTGATCGGCGCATCATGCTGAATAGCCGATGACATTTCCTGAATGCACATCTGAATGGATGCATCACCGGCAATATCGATCACCAGCGCATCTGGGTGGGCAATCTGCACCCCAAGTGCCGCCGGCAAACCGTAGCCCATAGTGCCAAGGCCACCACTGGTCATCCAGTGATTAGGCTCTTCAAATTTAAGAAACTGTGCCGCCCACATCTGATGCTGGCCAACTTCGGTGGTGAAATAGGTTTCACGGTCTTTGGTCAATACATTAAGACGCTCCAGCGCATATTGCGGCATGATCACTTCTTGGGAGTTTTTATAGGCGAGTGAATCCCGCTCTTTCCACTTATCAATTTTTGACCACCAGGATTTGATTGCAGCGGCGTCTGGCTTTTTCGAGTTTGCCCGCCACAATCGAACCATATCCTCCAAAACATGCGCGACATCGCCAACAATCGGCACATCCACCCGCACAATCTTGTTAATCGACGAAGGGTCAATATCAATGTGTATCTTCTTTGAATTGGGCGAAAACGCATCAAGCCTGCCGGTAATACGGTCATCAAACCGGGCGCCAATACATAACATCACATCGCATTCATGCATCGCCATGTTGGATTCGTAAGTGCCATGCATGCCAAGCATTCCAAGCCAATTATCACCGCTGGCCGGATAGGCACCCAGCCCCATCAAAGTTGAAGTTATCGGAAAGTTGGTCAATTCAACCAGCTGGCGCAACAATTGACTGGCCTGCTGTCCAGAATTGATAACACCACCACCGGAATAAATAATCGGCCTTTTTGCAGAAACCAAAAGCTGAACTGCATCCAGGATTTTATCGGCATCACCGACAACTTTTGGATTATAGGTTTTATGTTCGCCGGTGCTGGGCCCGCGATACGTGCCGGTTGCAAATTGCACATCCTTGGGAATATCAACAACAACTGGGCCAGGGCGGCCGGAACGCGCCACATAAAATGCCGTATGCAATACTTCGGCAAGATCATTCACATCTTTCACCAGCCAGTTGTGCTTGGTGCAAGGTCGGGTAATGCCGACCGTATCGCATTCTTGAAAAGCATCGGATCCGATCAAGGATGTTGGCACCTGACCGGTAATACAAACAAGCGGAATTGAATCCATCAATGCATCTTGCAAACAGGTCACCGCATTGGTGGCTCCAGGGCCAGAAGTCACAAGCATCACACCGGTTTTTCCGGTTGAACGGGCATAGCCCTCTGCCGCATGCCCGGCACCCTGCTCATGGCGCACGAGCACATGATTGATCGCTTCCTGCTGGTGCAGTTCATCATAAATTGGAAGCACAGCACCGCCTGGATAACCAAAAATATCTTTGACACCATTATCAACCATAGCCCGCAATACCATTTCCGCGCCGGTCATTTCCTCAGCTTTAGTCATTTAATTGTTCCATCTCACTTATATTCAGCCGGTTATTTGTCGCATTAAACTCTCTGTATATATCCAAAATCTGGACATTAAAAAAGGCCCCCGGGGGAGCCTGAATGCGCGCCATCACTCGCAAAGGTTATCCACCTTCACGCCAGCGCGCACACCACCACTACAAGAATTTCAATTTTCATCACAAAGCTCTCTGTTACCAATAAAGCCTAGACCGCGTTACCAAATGCGTCAACAGGCAAGCAGAATTTTTACCCAATTTGTCGCAATCGGCATTAAGCTCACGCGCAGACCTGGTTTCTACCCTGATTTTTTGCCTCGTAAAGCCGCATATCCGCCGCTTTGATCAAGTCCCGGTCATCCTCCAGATCTTTGCTACTAACGGCTACACCGATACTGATCGTCGGTTGAATAACAACATTACCCACCGAAATTCTCAGCTTTCTCACCGCATCACAATAACGCTGAGCAAATGGACCAATTTGCGCATCACTGGCAAATGGAGCAATTACCGCAAACTCCTCACCACCAATACGGGCCACAACATCGTGCTCCCGCGAAAGGTCCATGAGCACGCGCGCAACCTCTTTCAACACAATATCACCGACATCGTGTCCGTGGGTATCGTTGATTTGTTTAAAGTGGTCCAAATCCAGAATAAGCAGTCCAAGCGGTTTGTCGATCCGTCTGAACTCTTTCAAAAACTCGCTTAAAACCTCGTGGAAATATCGTCGATTATAAAGAGATGTGAGTGAATCTGTTGCGGCCTCAACAGCCAGCATGTCTGCGCGTTTTTCTTGTCTTTTGGTTGCATCTGCTTGAAATTTGATAATCGGCATAACCACCAGCAACCCACCAACCATTGTGGCGGCAATAAAAAATGCCGAAAGAGTCAACTGATGAAAAGTCATAGACAACGTCTCAGAAACCGGCCCCGAGCTATCAGATACAATTTCATCCACCGAACGGCTCAACCGAAAATAAATATACAGTGCCGACCCCAACGAAAGGGTGACAGCAGCCGTATAAATTCCATAGGCAAGTTCAGGCAGGTTATTAAGCTTGATCCGCAATACATCCCCCAAGCAACAAAACTGTTTGTGTTTTCCCTCGCACCAGGGAAAAACCATTCGCAGTAAAATAATTCAAAAAACTAAAAAGGCCCTAAATATTCGTCATATTATTTTATCGATTAGCTCCCAATCTTCGCCCAACTGGTTCCTAAACCACGTCGACTGCCTTTTGGCATATTGCCTCGTTGCCGCCTTGCACCTAATACGTGCTTCATCAAGTGTGACAATCTTTTGCAAATAATTGGTTAATTGCGGAACCCCAATGGCTTTTAAAACCGGGTGATCGGAAAAAACTTCCATTTTTCCCAATGCCTTAACCTCATCCAGCGCTCCATTGTCCAGCATCTGGTCAAATCTATTTTCTATACGTCGGTGCAACACCGCGCGATCCGGCAGGACTAAATATTTCTTGATATTCCCCATCTTCAAAATGGGCGGTTGGTTTTGCGCCTGATACTCAACGATCGAGCGCCCCGTTGCCTGCTTAACCTCCAACGCCCGCAAAATACGCTGTCGATCATTCGGCTTTAGTGCATTTGCAGCCAAAGGGTCCTTTTCCTGAAGTGTTGCGTAAAGCGATGTCACATCAACCTCACCAGACTTATCGCGCCAAAATTGGCGGATTTCGCCAGGAATTTCAGGAATTTCCGCCAACCCTTCTAACAGTGCCTTGAAATATAGGCCTGTTCCACCTACAAAAATCGGTGTTCGGCCAGCCATAAGCACCTCATCAAGAGCCAGTTTTGCATCCCTCACCCACTGTGCAACTGAATAGGATTTTTCCAGGCTCGCATGCCCATAAAGCAAATGCGGCACTTTCGCTAAATCCACGTCGTCTGGCCGTGCGGTAATGATCCGCAAAATTGGATAAACCTGCATGGAATCAGCATTGATAATGGTGCCATTGTATTTTTCGGCCTGCTCAATCGCAAATACAGACTTGCCGCTGGCCGTTGGCCCGGCTATCAAAATGGCATCTGGTATTTCAGTCAATTTTACGGGCCTCCATGTCAAAAATAGCCACGCTTATCACCAATCCGGCAACTCCAATACTCACCACTGATCTGGTAGCGGCAATATCCAGCAGCATCAACAGCAAAAACACCTATTGGCTGGCGGACAATATCGCCTGCGATTGTGTTTTGGCAAATGAAGTAAACACCGAAAACATCGAAGCTACAATTCGCAAGATTATCGGCAACAACCCAATTGATGTGGTCATTCATAATGCTGAAACCCGGCGCTGCAAGGCGCTGATTGCCGATATGGATTCCACCATGATCGAGCAGGAATGCATCGATGAGCTGGCCGCAGAAGCAGGGCTAAAACAACAGGTATCAACAATTACAGCCCGCGCCATGAATGGCGAAATTGCCTTTGAGCCAGCCCTGATTGAACGCGTGGCCCTGCTAAAGGGACTTGCCAGTGAGGTAATCCTAAAAGTGCTGGATGAAAGGATTACGCTTACCCCCGGTGGCCGCGAACTTGTTGGCACCATGAAGCAAAATGGCGCATATACAGCGCTTGTATCCGGCGGGTTCACTCATTTCACTCGAGCCATATCCAAAATATTGGGGTTTGATGAAAACCGGGCAAACCAGCTTGTTGAAGAAGATGGAAAACTTTCGGGCCTCGTTACCAAACCAATTCTTGGTCGCGATGCAAAGGTTTGTGCCTTAATCGAAATAGCCGTAGCGCAAAATATCTCAGCCGCCGACTTTATCGCGGTCGGCGATGGCGCAAACGATCTCGGCATGCTGCAGGAGGCTGGAATAGGCGTTGCACTGCACGCAAAGCCTGCTGTTGCCCGGCAGGCAAGCGTAAAGATAGACCACGGAGATTTGACCGCCCTTCTCTATATTCAGGGCTACAGAAAATCGGAATTCAGCGCATGATACCGCTTGAAACTGATCGCTTGATATTGAGGAACTGGCAAACAAAAGATGCCGCCGCGATGCATCGGCTAAATAGCGACGAGGCCGTAATGAAATTTTTTCCGTTTCGCCGTAATCGGATAGAGTCTGACCTATTGTTAGAGACCGTCAAAAACAAAATTGACGAAAAAGGCTATAGTTTTGCAGCAGTAGAATTGAAACAAACAGGCCGGGTTGTGGGAATGGCAGGAATTTCAGACATCGCCAGCAACATGCCTTTTGCGCCTGCGCTGGAGATAGGCTGGCGATTTTTGCCTGAATACTGGGGCAAGGGATATGCCACAGAATCTGCTTTAAAGTGGCTCGAATTCTCTTTCACTGCTCTGGAAAAGGAGGAAGTTGTATCTTTCGCCGTTGCAGATAACATTGCATCAACCGCCGTCATGAAAAGGTTGGGTATGCACCATTTTCCCGAACTGGACTTCGACCACCCATCCGTATCAGATGAATATCCCCAATTGAAACGACACGTATTATACGCGATCAGCAAAGATCAATTCAACGCACAAAACAATTGAACTTCAACCAATTACAACGACTTTCAGATTCAATATCTCAAGTAAAATTTATTCAATTCGAATAACAGCAAACCGCAAATCACCATTTTTGGACGCAATTAGAAGCAGCGCATTCTTACGGCCTTCTTTTTTCAGCGCTTCAATCCGCGCCTTCATATCTTCAGGTTGCTGCACGCTCTCCTGCCCAACTTCGGCAATAACATCGCCTGCCTTGACGCCTTTTTCAGCCGCAATCGATTTTGGATCGACTGCGGTCACAACAACGCCGGAAATATCCTTGCCTACCTCGTATTTTTTGCGCGCCGCATCATCCAGCACCCCAACCGTAATGCCGAGCACTGTAGGATTTGCGGGCTTTTCCTGTTCATCAGACTGAGTTGAGACCGATACTTTGGTGGGTTTTTCAGTATCTTCCAACCGACCAAGGGTAACCTGAATTGTTACCTCCTTGCCCTTTCGCAGAACGACCACGTCAACAGCCTTGCCAACCGGACTTTCGGCTACAATACGTGGCAAATCACGCATTTTGGGAATATCACGGTCGCCGAACTTCAAAATCACATCGCCCGGTAATACACCGGATTTTTCTGCCGGACCACCGCGCGTAACACCGGCAATCAACGCACCTTTGGCCTCGCTCATGCCGAGGCTTTCACCAATATCATCGGTAACCGGCTGAATTCTAACACCCAGCCAACCGCGGCGCGTTTCGCCAAATTCGCGCAATTGTGTAATCACATTGGTCGCAAGGTAGGATGGTGTAGAAAATCCAATACCAATCGACCCACCGGAAGGCGAAATGATCGCCGTGTTGATGCCGATAACTTCGCCATCCATATTAAACAGCGGGCCACCGGAGTTTCCCTTGTTGATCGAGGCGTCAGTCTGAATGAAATTATCGTAAGGGCCAGAGCGAATATCGCGATTGATCGCCGAAACAATTCCAAGCGTTACCGTACCACCAAGCCCGAACGGGTTGCCAATTGCCATAACCCAATCACCAATTCTGGCCTTGCGGGAATCTCCCATCCGTACAAATACCAGTGGTTTTGCGGGCTTAACTTTAAGCACAGCAATGTCGGTCTTTTTGTCGGTGCCGACGAGTTCTGCAATCAGCTTCGTCCCATCAGTAAAGTTGACGGTAATCTCGTCAGCATCGGCAATCACATGATTGTTGGTTATGATAATGCCGGACGCATCAATCACAAATCCCGAACCTAAAGACTGAACCTTGCGGGCTCGTGATTTGGGCTTGGAACCATTTTTCTCCTGCTGTCGATTAAAGAAATCATCGAAGAAATCCTGAAATGGCGACCCCTCTGGAACGCCAAGCCTTGGAGAGGAAGATCCTCCCCTGCTGTTTTTAAGCGTTTGAGATGTTGAAATATTGACCACCGCCGCAAGCAAAGGTTCGGCTAGGTCTGCCACCGATTTCGGACCCGCAGCATTTGCGGTATTCGTGCCCGATATTTTCCAGCCCGCATTCAGGCTAACTGGCACAATGGCGATTGCCAAGCCCAAAATTCCAAGACGGAATGCGGCGCTAATGTGAGAAAAAGACAATATCTGCGGCCATGAGAGCATCTGGAATATTCCTTTGGGACTTGTTTTTAGAGCAATGGGTAAAACCTTAGCAGCTTGTCTGCAATAGATCGAGTTTCGCCGTTCATATAACAACAATTTGAATGCCCGCGATCAAAAAAGGCCAATCATCACTAACCTCTGATCAGCCACACTACGCCAACACCAACACACAAAACAACCACGCCCATTAAACGCAAGCTCTGTTCTGGTATCTTGGTCACATCAATGGCTCGTTTTTGAATAAATAAAGGGGCCACCGCGAACAGTAGCCCCTCAATTACCAGCAAAAGACCGATGGCGGTCAAAAAGTCATTCATTGACCACTAGCAGCTTTCTTGCTGCCTTCGGCATCCTTGAAAAAGCGGAAAAACTCAGAGTTTGGTGAAAGCACCAAAGTTGTATTTGAGTCTTGCAATGCTTCACGATAAGCAGCCATCGAGCGGTAGAAATCAAAGAACTCCGGGTCACGGCCAAATGCTTCGGCAAATACTTTGTTTCGTATTGCTTCACCCTGCCCGCGTAAAATCTCAGCTTCTCGCTGGGCTTTCGCCTTGGTTTCAACAACACCACGATCAGCCGCAGCCTTGATCCGGCGTTCCGCCTCACGACCACGGGCACGCAGCCGTTCTGCTTCTGCCAATCGTTCAGCAGACATCCGCTCAAAAGTTTGGCCTGACACTTCATTGGTCAAATCAGTTCGCAATACGCGCACATCTTCAATTTCAATACCGAACTTGGCCGCTTCCGGGCGTAACTGGTCACGCACCTCAAGCATCATGGCAAGTCGCTCTTCTGACAATGCCGCCTGGAAACCACGACGGCCGTATACCGCACGCAGACCATCTTCGAAACGAATGCCAAGCTGACGTTCAGCAACCGCTAAACTACCCGAAACTGTTTCACGGAACTGACGTGCATCGCTGATCCGAAAAACCAAAAATGCATCAACAACATAGAATTTACCGCCGGAAACCTGCACACGCAGATCTTCCCGGTCCAGCCGGATAAGACGGTCTTCAACGATTTGCACTGAATCAAGATCAAAAATCGACAATGGCATTTTAAAATAAAGACCCGGCTCACTTACAACCCGCTGAATTTTACCAAATCGAACGACGATTGCCTGGTCACGTTCATTCAGCACAAAAATTGAGCCGGACAATATGACCAAAACAAGGGCAATGATGCCAGCAATTATTGGAAGTCTATTCATCATGGAACTCCTATTTCTTTTTCGCTATTTCAGGCAATGGCAAATATGGAACAACACCTGTTCCACCAGCACCACTTTCCATGATCACTTTGTTTGAACTTTTCATAACAGCTTCCATTGTTTCCAGGAAAAGCCGTTTGCGGGTAACTTCCGGTGCAACTTTATACTGATCGTAAATCAAGATAAAGCGCTGCGCTTCACCTTCAGCTTCCTGCACAACCTGGGTTTTATAGCCAGCGGCATCCTCGAGAATCTGGGCTGCTTCACCGCGCGCGGCACCTAATACATTGTTTGAATATTTACGGCCATTTTCCCGGAACTTAACCTCGTCCTGTTCAGCACGCTGCACTTCCTCATACGCATCAGCAACCTGCGTCGGCGGTGCTGCATCCGCAATCGCCATACGGCTGATACTGATACCGGCTCCATATTGATCAAGCGTTGACTGCACGATCTTTTGCACATCATTTGCAATGCCAGTACGATCATCACGAAAAATATCCTGTGCCGGCCGTTTGCCCACCACTTCCCTCATCGCACTTTCAGATACCTGGCGGACCATAGAATCAGGATCACGCACATTAAACAAGAACTTGCCCGGGTCAATGACAGCCCAGATAACGGAGAACGTAACATCAACAATGTTTTGATCGCCTGAAAGCATCAAGCTGGAAGACCGACCACCGCCAACAGATCCAATGCTGATTTGCCTGTCCGCGGTTTTTGCAATTTCAACAGATTCAAGTGGCCACCAATGAAAATGCAATCCAGCTCCGGAAAGCTCTTGCTTCGGTTTACCAAACAATAGTTCCGCACCCAACTCATCCGGCTGCACCGTATAAACCGCCTGGGATAGCCAAAAACCAACCGCAGCGATTGCGATTATTCCGATCATCATCGGATTGCTACCGCCACCGCTAGGCAAAACCTGTTTCAGCTTGTCCTGGCCCTGGCGCAAAATTTCTTCCAGGTCGGGTGGGGTTCCACCACCACGCGGGCCTTGTGGTCCTTTCGGTCCCTGACCCCAAGGGCCATCGCCATTTCCATTTCCGCCGCCTTGCCAGCCGCCACCATTATTATTGTTGTTCCAGGGCATATATATCCTCTCAGCATGTTTGACGACGCAAATTGCTCGCGCCTGCGCATGATTCTGCCAGTTTCAAATGGTTATAGGTATGGAACGCCCATGTTTCAACGAGAAGTCGTCGATTCCATGAACTTTAATGCCGCATCGTTAAGATGCGTTACCAATATAGCATGAAAAAGGTGATCAGCGGCGCTCATAAACAATAAATTCAGTTTCGCAGGAATCCCGTGGCCCGTCGGGTACAAATTCTCTACTGATGACTTCCCATATAGCCTCATCAATATCAGGAAACCTCGTATCCCCGCTGGGCTCTGCCTTGACTTTGGTGTAATAAATCCGGTCAGCCCGATTTAAAAACAGACGGTAAATTTCTCCGCCACCAATTACACAAATTTCACTCGCACCATTGCCCTGCTCCCACAATTGCGCGACTTGCAGTGCCTGATCGACGGATTCTACCGAACAAATACCTTCAGCCGAATAATCCGTATTCCTGGAAATAACGATATTGTGACGACCAGGCAAAGGCCGCCCGATGCTTTCAAAGGTTTTTCGGCCCATAATTATTGGATTGCCGATGGTGATCGCCTTAAAGCGTTTCAAATCACTTGAAAGCTTCCACGGCATATCACCATCGCTGCCGATTACACCGTTTTCAGCAACAGCAACAATGATGGAAATTGGTAAGGTCACAACTTTATTTACTCAATTATGGACTATTGCGCCACATCCGGCCGCTGGAACACGATACCGCAATTCTTGGAAATCGACGCCTGCTCAATTGCATCCATTTCACCTTTCAGGCGGGAAAGTTCAGCAGTTGCGGCATTGTCGCCTTTAACAAAGAACACCGCCGGCCAGAACACTACCAGCGCAACACCGGTTGCCACCGCATCATTGGCCGCTTTTTTGTTCTGAACACCGGAAAGATCCTGTACCCGATATGAAATTCTTTCGGCTTCAGCACTCAGCTGGCGACAGCTGAAACTTTGATAATGCACAGGCGATACATAACTTGCATCGACATTTTTGGCTTTTGTAGCACAACCGGCAGCTGTTACTAACACTGCCATCAGCACTGGTGCGGTAATTTTAGTTGAAATAGACATATTTATGATTCCCCATATTTTAATTCGAATATTTAGCAATTTAATTCAACTACGAGAAGTAGGCTGTACCAAAATTTACAACCTGTGGCAATTATACAGCAATCGGCGCTTTGATACTGGCGTCAGCCTCATAACCTTGCAGCAAAAAATCTTCATATTTAAATGAGAAAATGTCACTCACAGCAGGGTTCATAACCATTTTCGGTAAGGGCTTTGGCGTGCGGCCGAGCTGCAATTTTGCCTGCTCAAAATGATTAGCATAAAGATGGGCATCGCCCAATGTCAAAATAAAATCACCCGGTTCAAGCCCGCAAACCTGCGCCAGCATCATGGTCAACAACGCATAGGAAGCGATGTTAAATGGCACGCCCAAAAATATATCTGCCGAACGCTGGTAAAGCTGGCAGGAAAGTTTTCCATCCGCCACATAAAACTGAAACAGGCAATGGCACGGCGGCAGCGCCATATCATCCACCTGCGCCGGGTTCCACGCCGAGACAATCAATCGGCGTGAATTCGGATTATTTTGGATCTGTTCAACAAGGTTGGAAATCTGGTCAATGCTCTTACCATCCGGTGCCGGCCATGAGCGCCATTGATAGCCATATACCGGGCCAAGGTCGCCATTTTCATCGGCCCACGCGTCCCAAATTCGCACCCCGTTTTCCTTAAGATAGCGGATATTGGTATCACCGCTTAAGAACCACAAAAGCTCGTGAATTATGGATTTTAAGTGCAATTTCTTGGTGGTTAAAACGGGAAAACCTTCATCCAGCGCAAAGCGCATTTGATGGCCGAATACCGAACGGGTGCCGGTGCCGGTACGGTCACCCCGATCGCTGCCCTCATTGAGAACCCGTGATAATAAATCCAGATATTGCTGCATTGGCTGTCCCTGTCTGATTCGACAAGGGTAATTTTAACCGCAATTCAACGAGGCGCCAGCGCCAACTTTTTATTTCAACACGTTTGGCCAGTTCTTGTTGGCCTTGGCAATATTTCCCGGCCGATCCTTATTCCAGCGACTGCGCACACCGAGCGAATTATTGAGATAGAGTTTACCATCAACGATAGACCATGCCTCTGGCACGGTGGTCGCGGTCGAACCATAGCTCACAGCAAAGGCGCAATAACCGCCATATTGAGGCGCATATTTATCAGGCATGGCCAGAAATTTTTGCCGGTTGGCATCACTGGAGAAATGCCATTTTGCGCCATTCCAAAGGGCCGAAAATTCAACTTTGCCTTCAACCGGCTTATTTTTGGTGAAATAGGCAACCGGGTCATATCCGTTGATCGCAATACCGGTAGAAGAATTGGCGTATACTTTACGTTTTGCTGCAAACCCGAATGAGGGAAATGCGGCGCTGCCTGCTAATGCGGCAATTGCTGAAATAAAAGTTCTGCGTTCCATGACCAAGCCTCCTGAAAAGTTCATCAGATGCCATAATACATGATTTTCCCACGCGCATTATCAAACCCAAACACAGCTGCGTGAAACGAAAAAGCCGCCCGATCAGATCGGACGGCTTGTATCAGCTAAGTTGTTCGCCGCGCCTCCCGAGTTTGTCCAGGGGCAGGCTGGGTAAAGCCCATTGCGTTAAGTGAAATTATGCAGCAACCGCCTGTTTGGCATCGGTCATTTCATAGCCAAGCGCTTCGGCAACCGGCGCATTGGTAATGCGGCCGCGATGCACATTCAAACCATTGCGCAGATTTGGATCGTCAATCAAAGCCTGTAGGCCTTTATTGGCAAGCGCCAAACCGAATGGCAAAGTTGCATTGTTAAGTGCGTGGCTGGATGTCAGCGGCACAGCGCCCGGCATATTGGCAACGCAGTAATGCACAATACCATCCACCTCATAGGTCGGGTCAGCATGGGTGGTGGCTTTCGATGTTTCAAAGCAGCCGCCCTGATCAATCGCCACATCGCACAACACGGCACCCGGCTTCATGCCGGAAAGCATTTCGCGGGTTACCAGTTTGGGGGCCGCCGCACCCGGTATTAGCACAGCACCAATAACCGCGTCAGCAGAAAAGACTTCCTCATCGAGCGTCTCAACCGTTGAATAACGGGTATGAACCCGGCCATTAAACATCTCATCAAGCTCGCGCAAACGCGGAATTGAGCGATCAAGAATGGTCACATCCGCACCAAGACCGACCGCCATACGGGCCGCATGAGTGCCAACAACACCACCGCCAATGACGGTAATTTTTGCAGGCGCAACACCCGGCACCCCACCAAGCAGGATACCGCGTCCGCCATTGGCTTTTTGCAATGCCGTTGCCGCCGCTTGAATAGAAAGCCTGCCGGCAACCTCACTCATCGGAGCCAACAATGGTAAACCACCCTTATTATCAGTCACGGTTTCATAGGCAATTGCAGTGCAGCCTGAAGCAACCAAACCCTTGGTCTGCTCCAAATCTGGAGCCAAATGCAAATAGGTGTAGAGAATTTGATCTTCACGCAATTGAACCCACTCAGAAGGCTGTGGCTCTTTAACTTTCACAATCATATCAGAAGTTTCAAAAACCTCAGCTGCCGTGTCCAATATGGTTGCACCAACCGCCGCATAGGCATCATTGTCAGCACCAATTCCGGCACCCGCATTGGTTTCAACAAAAACATCGTGACCATTTGCAACATATTCACGAACAGCGCCGGGTGTCAGGCCAACCCGATATTCATGGTTTTTAATTTCCTTTGGCACACCAATACGCATTTAATTTCTCCCAAAATTTGCGGGGATTTCCTTGTCCCGGCATCAAGATGCAAAAAAGAAAGCCCCACCCCAACAATTGGCGTGCGACAACCTGGCGAAATCATAATTAATTGCGCAAAAAATGTCCTTGCAAAACACACTTCCATTGAATGAATTTTCAGTATATTATTGCAGGTAACAACAATTCATTCGAGGATTATTGCAATGTCTGAACTAGACGCGATTGATATCACCATACTAAGTGAGCTTCAACGCGATGCACGAATTGCCAATGTCACCTTGGCTGACCGCGCCGGGCTATCGCCCTCCGCCTGTTCAAGACGACTGGATTCGCTGGAAAAATCCGGCATTATTCGTGGCTATCACGCAAGGCTTTCATCTCGCGCGCTTGGTCACCCGATTATTGTTATTGTCTATATGACCCTTGAGGGGCAATCGGTCGCCCACCTGACCGCATTTGAAGAAGCGGTAAAAAAGTGCCCAAATGTGCTGATCTGCTATCTGATGTCCGGCACCAGCGATTATATTTTGCGCATTGCGGCGCGCGATTTGGCTGATTATGAACGCATCCATAAGGAATGGCTTTCCACCATGCCCGGCGTTGTACGCATGACCTCAAGCTTTGCCCTGCGCGAAGTGATCAATCGCCCAAGCATTGATATTGAAATCAACCGCCCGCCAAAAAAGTGAATTAATTCTTCCGGTGGCGCGACCACGGGCGGGCGTATTTTTGCAACGCAGTTCTAACTTCAATCACCGGTTTTGCATTAGCCGTATCATGTTTTGAAATCGTAATGGCCACAGCGCCGCGCGATTGCAGCATTGATTTATCAACAATCAATTGCGGTGCAGTGCACCATTTTGGAACCGAAAGCCTTGTGACGATAATATCTGCCCTGGCGCAGTCTTCGCGAAAAGCCAGAGAACGCTTGATAAAGCTAAGCACCACACCAGTCGAAATATTTGCAATACAGCCCAGTTCATCACACTTAAACACCTGAGAATTTTTCTGATCATTTTGCGCGTTGGGCGCAAAGGCCTTTCGCCAAATATTGGTAATAAACTTTTCCTTGCGCGGATTAAGCAAATGAAATTGCCCGTTTTTACCCACCACCGCGATGGATGAACCGGATTGAGAAATCAAAATATCCGGCGTGGCAGCATTGGAAAATGTGAGCGCAGACAGCATTACAAACGGAATAGCCAAAAGCCGCAAAACCGACTTCAATTGCGTCGCGATAACCAGCGCAATAGTGCCAAATGTCAAACTTGAAAGCGGCATGAAACCCGTATTGCCAAATTGCCCAAGATCGCTCACCGCGATGGAAACCTTCACCACCTGATCAATCGCAAAGCCCATAAGTTCCAACGGATAGGCCTCCAGCCCAAAGGGCATGAGCACCATCCCCACAAGCGCCATTGGCATTACACCAAGCGAGACCACGGGCATGGCCGCCAGATTTGCCAACAGGCCAAATGGTGCCACCCGGTGAAAATGATAGGCAGCAAAAAGCCCGGTCGCCAATCCCGCAACAATCGAAGTAACCGCCAATCCGCTGATCGACTTGGCTATGTTGGTTGCGACAGCCCAAAATCTGTTTGGGGATGGCTGATAGGGCCTGCCCCGTCGGAAGCGCGACCATGATTCATAAACCGCGACCAGAGCAGCAACCGCTGCAAACGACATTTGAAAACTGGGGCTGACGATGGATTCCGGTCGCCAAGCAAGCACCACAAGAGCAGCGAGCCCCACATTGCGCATAGTCAGCGCCCGCCGGTCGCTCATAACCGCCAGCAGCATAATGGCAATCATGATCCACGCCCGTTGGGTGGCAATACTTGCCCCTGAGATCAACAAATAGGCGCTGGCAACCAAAAGAGCCGCCATTGCTGCCCATTTACGGATTGGATAGTAAAGTGAAATTCCAGGTATCATCGCCAGTGACCCACGCACCAGCAAAATAATTGTGGCTGTCACCAGCGCCATATGCAGCCCGGATATTGCCAGAATATGTGCAAGGCCGGACTGGCGAAGCGCCTCAACCGTATCGTCACTGATACCGCTTCGATCTCCGACAATCAGAGCGGATGCGAGGCTTCCACTTTCGCCGGGCAACGCATCACGTATGCGCCCGCCAATCGCAGATCTGATTTTGGCAGTTGCAAGCGATAAGCGGGTGAAAACGGACAGCTCACCCGAATATTCTACTCCTTTTGGGCCCCCGAGAAAAAATCCATTGGCACCATTTTTTTTGTACCAGGATTGAAAAGCAAAATCATATCCCCCCGGATAGGCCGGTCCCGATGGCGGCCGCAACCGGGCCAGGCCAGAAATTTGGCGACCTATTTCAATCCGGGCATGTTTCTTATGCGCGGTTACCCTGATTTTTTGCGGAACCGGGCCGCGATATTTTTCAAATCCCTTGACCTTAATCGTATAGCGCTGGCGGCCATTGGCGCGCAATTCGCGGTTAAGCACAATGCCGCTCAGCATTACTTGAGCTGGCGAACTTATCATGATCGTATCGAGCACATCGCTGCGAATTTTACCCGCCGCCATTCCGGCAAATACAAAACTTGCGACAAGCGCGACATTACCCGACATCGCGCCATAGCGTTTGATGGAGATTAGAACACTCACCATCAATGCCACAATTATGGCAATAAATAACGGTTCGCGCGGCAACGAAAAATAAGCCAAAGCCCCCAAACCAAATGCAATCGGCAGCATCAGAAATTTGGTGCCGGTCTCGCTTTCATAGCGCAATGCCTGATAAATACGGTGCGAAAAATGATAGGCATTATGCCGGATGAATGAAGGAAGCAGCACCCGTTTGAACGATGGGAAAAACTTCAAAATCGGTGAAAGTTCCGTGAGCAAAGTGGGACGAGATGCCAATTCATCGATCTCAGGCGTTTCCCCGCCGCTCTTTTCGACCGAATTACCCTTTGTAGAACTGTTTGAATTCAACCCGCTCAAAACACTAAACTCTATTTGCCCGCTTGCCTCACCCTCTCACTATGCTACATCAGCGCCGAATAAGCACCCCCACAACCTTTTTGGAGCCTTACCGCAATGACCAATGAAAACAGTACCCCACCGGCACCAAAAAAGGTTATCACCCGTTTTGCCCCCTCACCCACCGGTTTTTTGCATATTGGTGGCGCAAGAACAGCTTTGTTTAACTGGCTTTACGCCCGTGCCCACAACGGAAAAATGGTACTTCGCATCGAAGATACCGATCGTGCGCGTTCATCAGATGAAGCCATTGACGCGATAAAAGACGGGCTATCCTGGCTGGGGCTTGAATGGGATGGTGAGCCAATTTCCCAATTTGCCCGCGCCGCCCGCCATAAGGAAGTGGCCGAAGAACTGGTAGCCAAAGGTCAGGCCTATCGCTGCTATGCCACAAAGGAAGAGCTTGCCGAAATGCGTGAACAGGCGCAAAAGGAAAAGCGGCCGCCGCGCTATGATGGCCGCTGGCGCGACCGCGCTCCCTCTGAAGCTCCCGATGGCGCGCCTTACGTCATCCGTATAAAATCACCAAATGACGGCGATACAATTGTCGACGACAAGGTGCAGGGCATTGTGCGTTTTCCCAACAAAGACCTGGATGATTTTATTCTGCTGCGTTCCGACGGCACCCCAACCTATATGTTAGCCGTTGTGGTTGACGACCACGATATGGGCATCACCCATATCATTCGTGGCGACGATCACCTGACCAATGCCGCGCGCCAAACCATCATTTCCAACGCAATGGACTGGAATATACCGGTGATGAGCCACATTCCGCTTATTCACGGGCCCGATGGTGCGAAACTGTCCAAACGCCACGGCGCATTGGGTGTCGAAGCTTACCGGGCCATGGGCTATCTGCCTGAGGCGCTGCGCAACTATCTGGTTCGGCTTGGCTGGGCCCACGGCGATGATGAATTTTTCACTGATGAACAAATGATTGAACTGTTCTCACTGGAAGCAATTGGAAAATCAGCCTCACGCTTTGATTTCACCAAGCTGGAAAACATGAACGGCCATTATATTCGTGCAGCAAGCGACAAACGGCTGGTGACTGCAATTGAAGACATTCTTGGTGAAATTGAGGGTGGAGGTTTTTATGCAAGCCGCATGAACGACGATATGAGCAGCAAGCTGACCACTGCCATGCCGGGTTTAAAAGAACGAGCAAAAACGCTTCTGCAATTGATAGATGGCGCACGTTTTCTGTTTGAGGAAACCCCATTGCCGGTTGATGCAAAAGCCCAAAAAATTCTGGACAAGGACGAAGGAGCTGGAAGAGCAATTTTAAGCAAACTTTATCCGGTTCTTTCAGCGCTCAAGGACTGGGAGCTGGAAACCATTGAAACTGCTACCCGTGAATTTACCGAGCAGCAGGAATTGAAACTTGGCGCGGTCGCCCAACCCTTAAGAGCTGCCCTTACCGGACGTACAACATCGCCAGGTGTCTTTGATGTACTGGCTGTGCTGGGCAAACCCGAATGCCTGAAGCGCATTGAACAACAAATGGCAAAAGCCTGATTTTCCGAGGTTTTTCCACATTTTTCATCATAGTTCTTTCGGATAACTTGTAGTCAAAGGCCAAATCGGATAGCAAGGAACCATACAAATCGAAACAATTCGTTATCACCGTACCGGCTCCCAATAGCGCGTATGGTTGTTAACGCACACCCATAAATAAAAAGGATTTGATATGGCTAAAGACAAAGCTACCCTTACGATCGGCGACGAGAGTTATGATTTAAACGTGTACCCCGCCACGGTTGGCCCGGACGTTGTAGACATCAGCACATTATACAAAAACAGTCGTCGTTTCACCTATGATCCTGGCTTCACTTCCACAGCGGCCTGTGAGAGCAAGATTACATTTATCGATGGTGACGAGGGTATTTTGCTTTATCGAGGCTACCCAATTGAACAATTGGCAGAAAAAGGCGATTTTCTGGAAACCTGCTACCTGTTGCTATACGGGGATTTGCCCGACAAGGCCGAAAAGCAGGATTTCACCGATCGCGTGACCTATCACACCATGTTGCATGAACAGATGGCAAAGCTTTATTCAGGCTTTCGCCGGGATGCACACCCAATGGCTATTATGGTTGGTGTGGTTGGCGCTTTGTCTGCGTTTTATCATGATTCGACCGACATTACTGACCCGCAACAACGGATGATCGCATCCCTGCGGATGATCGCCAAGATGCCAACAATTGCGGCAATGGCCTATAAGTATCACATCGGTCAGCCGGTAATGTACCCGCGCAACGATCTCGATTACGCCGCAAACTTTCTGCACATGTGCTTTGCTGTTCCAGCAGAAGATTATCAGCCAAATCCGGTATTGGCCCGCGCTATGGATCGGATTTTTACCCTCCACGCTGACCATGAGCAAAATGCTTCAACCTCTACGGTGCGGCTTGCCGGCTCGTCTGGAGCCAACCCGTTTGCCTGCATCGCGGCTGGTATTGCCTGCCTTTGGGGCCCGGCGCATGGAGGCGCCAATGAGGCGGCCCTTAATATGCTGCACGAAATCGGCACGCCTGACCGGATACCCGAATTTATTGCAAGGGCAAAAGACAAAAACGACCCATTCCGCCTGATGGGCTTTGGCCACCGCGTTTACAAAAATTACGACCCGCGCGCCAAGATCATGCAGCAAACAACCCATGAGGTTTTGGCTGAACTTGGAATAACCGATGACCCAATTCTGGATATTGCTCTTGAGCTTGAAAGAATTGCCCTGACCGATGACTATTTCATCAAGCGCGGGCTTTATCCAAATATCGACTTCTATTCCGGCATCACATTGAAAGCACTTGGCTTCCCGACCAGCATGTTCACCGTATTGTTTTCAGTTGCAAGAACAGTTGGCTGGATCGCCCAATGGAAAGAAATGATTGAAGATCCACATCAACGTATTGGCCGCCCTCGCCAACTTTATACCGGCGAAACCACCAGGGATTATATACCGGTCAAAGATCGTTAAAGCTTGCCTCCTAAAAATGGGCACCGGTTTTAGGAATAAAGACATGCGAAAACAGATAGGTGAAGCATATCGAGTGAATGCGAATGACTGCGGTATGCTTTAGATTTCTACAGCTATTTTTCCAGAAATTGAATTACAATATCAGCCGCCTTTTCACCGGGCGGCTGATCTGTTTGCATCTTTGATTTAATGTGTTTCATGCCTTCAATCTGGGCATTGCGTTCGGGAGAATCCCACAACAATCGCTCCACTTGCCGCGACAGACGGTCAGCTGTGACCTCGTGATTAAACTCTTCAGGAACCACCACATAATCGGCAATCAGGTTTGGCAAAGAGGCAGACCAGGTCGAGAAAAAATACCCGGCGAGCGGCCGCGCAATCGCATCAAGCCTGTATGACAGCACCATTGGAACACCTGCAAGCGCCAATTCAAGCGACACGGTGCCAGAGGCCGCAAGTGCTGCCCTTGCATCAATAAATGCCGCCTTTTTTTCCTCAGCACCGCAGACAATCTTTGGCTTAATCGGCCAATTTGCGGTTTTCTCGGTAATCACCTCAACAAGGTGGTTTACCGCCGGAATAACGACTCCAAACTCGGCTCCCCTTGCACGCATCATTTCAACAGTTTCACCAAAAACGTCAATCAAACTATCAACTTCACCCCTTCTGGAACCGGGCAATACCAGCAATAAAGGTAATTGTCCCGCAGGCGTACTTTCCTTCGGAATTGGTTTCCCAATTGAAAACCCCTTCATCTCATCCACCAATTTATGCCCCACATAAGTGGCGTCAGGACCTCCAAGCTCTTTCAAAATTGACGGTTCAAAAGACAACAGCGCCAAAACATGATCAATATAGGCATTCATTTTACGGGCGCGGCCCTGCCGCCATGCCCATACAGACGGACAAACGTAATTTATAATGGGAACATTCGGTAATTTCTTACGCACGCGCCTTGCAACCGCATGGGTAAATTCCGGGCTGTCGATCAATATTACCAGATCTGGCGGATCACTCACAATCGCATCAACGGTATTATAGACCCGCCGAATAATAGTTGGCAGCCGTTTAAGAACAGGTAAAATCCCCATTACTGCAATTTCAGAAATATCGAACAGAGACTTAACGCCAAGCGCGCCCATCGCATGCCCGGCAAGGCCAACAGCCTCAATCTCAATCGACCGGGATTTCAATTCCAAGGCTGCAACAAGGTCAGCCCCAAGCGCATCGCCCGATTCTTCACCAATTACAAAAAATATCTTTTTGGGGCTCGATTTATTCAAACATCCACCGATCTAGTCTGTGTATTTCAGGCACCATAGATGAATACGCCACTTTTGCTCGCCCGAGACAATGTTTCATCGCGCGAAATCATCAATGTCAAATTCGCTTCCACACCAATACCGGTTAACCCTGCTTCCACAACTTTTTCAATAGAATTTGGTCCAATGCTTGGCAAATCGGCACGCAAGTCCTGCCCCGGCTTGACGCATTTGACCAACACGCCACCTTTCTTTTTGGGTAGTCGTCCGCCGGCGCGCAATTTAGCAACCCGTTCAAGCATGGCATCAGTTCCCTCGACACCCTCAAGCGCCACAATTCTCTTCTCAACAACAACAACCGCCTGCCCCACATCATATTGGCCCAGCGCCCGCGCAACATCAAAGCCCAGTTTTATGCGTTCCAGATCACTAGCAGATGGTTTATTTTTGGTGTTTGCACCGCCTCTTACAAGAAGTTCCGGAACCAATTCATGAGCGCCACGCACAATGAACCCCTCCTCTTTAAATTTATTTATCACCCCAACAAGAACAGCATTGTCACCGGACAACATCCAGCTCAAAGCCTGGGGGAGCGCAATAAATGCGCCCAGATCAAACTTCATCTCACTTAATGCAGGACGTCGGGCGACACCGCCAACAAGCGTCACATCACGAACATTCCTGGACCGAAGCAGCTTAAACATCCGGGAGACCTGGCCAAAATGAAAATAGTCGTGGTCAAATCTTTCAATTATTGATTCCGCTTCGCCGGAAATTCCCAAAATATAGATTTTCTTACCAGAGCTTTGCAACTCATTTGCCAGTTCAACAGGCAGAGTTCCATTGCCAGCAATGATCGCAATTGTATTTTCCATCACGGCCATATATTTCGCCAGCTCATACTATTTATTTGACGGCTTGGGTTTACACAATTGTCGGTCTTTTGCAGCATCAATGAAATCAAGAATTTCAATAACCATCGCATCATCCGCAGTTTCACGGAGCTGCTTTACCACATCGCGAATAGGGATATCACCGGCAAATATCAATTTATAGGCACTATTCGCAGCCTTGATACTTGCCCTTTCAATGCCACTTCTCTTCATGCCAATTACATTCAAGCCCACTAAATTTGCACGGGCCCCGATCATCATACCAAAGGGAATAACATCGCCTTCAATGCCGGCAAGACCTCCAAGAAACGAATTTCTGCCAATGCGCGAAAACTGATGAACAGCAGAGCCACCACCACAAATGACGTTATCATCAATATGGCAATGCCCCGCCAACATTACATTATTCGACAAAATAATATTATTGCGCAAATGGCAATCATGGGCGACATGCGAGTTAGCCAGTAAAACGCAATTATCACCGATGGACGTTTTTGAACCGCCTCCTTCTGTACCGGTATTTATGGTAACCCCTTCTCGGATAAGGCAATTATTGCCTATCACAAGCGAAGTTTCTTCACCGCCAAATTTCAAATCCTGCGGCTCTTGGCCAATTGAAGCGAAGGGAAATATTCTGGCATTATCACCAATTATAGTGTTCCCGGTAATGACCACATGGGACTGCAGACTAACATTATTACCAAGTTTAACCTGATGCCCGACACGGCAAAACGGCCCAACTTCAACGTCATCTCCCAATACCGCACCATCTTCAATTATGCTTGACGGATGAATTTTCATTGCGCAGTTCTCATTTCTTTTCCGGTGCAATCATGGCGCCAATAATCGCTTCCGCAACTTTGACACCATCAACATAGGCAACGCCTGAATATTTAAATACCATGCGCCGCTGTTTAAGCTTGGTCATGTGGTATTCCAGCACATCACCAGGACGAACCGGCTTTCGAAACTTTGCCTGATCAATTGTCATGAACAATACTGAGCTGGCGCTTTCACCAGAGTGAGTTGCCGCACAAATTGCACCCGCAGTCTGCGCCATGCCTTCAATGATCAAAACACCCGGCATTACAGGATTTCCAGGAAAATGCCCGGTAAAATGATGCTCGTTCATTGTTACATTTTTGACGCCAATTGCGAATTCATCTAACCGGCGTTCTTTGATCTTATCAACCAACAAATACGGATATCGATGAGGTAGCAACTCCATCAATCTGATGATATCCAAATCTGATGCATTTGTTTCGTCCACATCACTCATTTTGACTTCTTCCCTTTGGCCATTTTACGGGCACCCGCACGCGCTGCCGCCAATTCCTTTAACCAGTGTTTTATCGGGCGTGCCGGTACACCACCCCAAATCGCACCAGGTGGCACATCATCAGCAACAGCACTGTTACCCGCAATCTGCGCACCATCACCCACTTTGGTGTGCCCAACCACGCCTGCCCGTGCACCCAATACTACGTAATTTCCCAATGTCGCACTACCAGCAAGGCCCACCTGTCCTACCAACACACAATGGCAACCGGTAACAACATTGTGGCCAATTACAACCTGATTATCAATCTTCGTACCTTCGCCAATTACTGTATCCCGGATAGCCCCTCGATCAATCGTTGTATTTGCTCCGATTTCCACGTCATCCTGGATTATAACTCTACCGACCTGCGGAACCTTCAAATGGCCGCCAGCACCCATTGCAAAACCAAAACCATCCTGGCCGATACAAACGCCAGAATGTATGATGACATTATTCCCAACCAGCGAACAAATTACCGTCGCTCCGCTCATGACTGACGTATTGCGGCCAATCTGTACCTTTGGTCCAATTGTTGCGTTTGCACCGATCAAGCTGCCAGAGCCTATCGATGCACCGGCACCCACAACAGCCCCAAATTCGATGGTGACACCGTCTTCAACATTTGCATCAGGATGTACAAATGCGCCATTAGATACTCCAACCTCACCGGTAATACCGGCGGGCCGCAGAGCACTTGCAAACATCATTGCCATCGCTTCTGCGAATGCGCGATAGGGTGCCGCTGATTGCAACACAACAATGCCATCAGGAACCCGGTCGACATATTTTTTTGAACAAATTACAGCTTTTGCTCTGGTATCCTGCAATGCGGTCACATATTTGGAGTTATCCAAAAAACAAAGGCTGTCAGATGGAGCATCTTCAATAGGGCCAATTGCCGAAATTGTGGTTTCTCCGGCAGATGGATTGACTAAAGTACACCCGGTTTTCTTTGCAATAAGAGCAAGTGAAACAGGCTCTGGCAAGTCGAAAAAAGAAAATTCCTGCATAGTCTAACGCGCCTAAAAAAAAGGTCGTCACCGACAGTGACGACCCAAAATAACCCATGAATTGGGTTAGAATTTTGTACTGATACCAAACCGGAACATTTCAGTGCGGTCATAGGATTCTTTAAGCAGCGCATGGGATAAATCCACCCGCAATGGACCAAATGGTGAGTCCCAGATAATTGAAGCGCCCACAGAAGCCCTAAAGCTAATATCATTCAACGTTGACTGACTTCCCGCCGCATTTGCACCTGCAAAGCCGCCAGAATATTCGTTGCCATACAATGTTCCGCCTTCAGCAAAGAAAGCACCGCGTAATCCAAAGGACCGTGAAAGCACGGGCAACGGAAACTGAACTTCAGCAGTTGCATTAATGTAGGTTGTTCCACCCAAAGGTTCACCCGTATCCAGATCACGTGGACCGAGACCATATCGGGAGAAACCGCGAATGGTTTCACCACCCTGGAAGAAGTTGTCAGCAATACGTAAATCCTGACCAATACCGATCACATGACCGGCACCCACCGCAAGCACTCCAACAAGATCGCGTTCTTCAGAAAGGGTATAATACCCACTGGCACGAGCAATTGTCTTAATATATTGCGCATCACCACCAAGACCCGCATATTCCTGACTCAGCGTTGCATAGATGCCCTGGTGAGGGT
The DNA here is from genome assembly GCA_026981655.1 of Rhizobiaceae bacterium. GTDB lineage: Bacteria > Pseudomonadota > Alphaproteobacteria > Rhizobiales > Rhizobiaceae > SZUA-100. The sequence continues at coordinate 46,657 of JALSIJ010000046.1, forward strand.
TTTTCAAGTTGTCGATCGAATTATACGTCAAAGTATAACTAAGCGCTGACGTCGTCCAATTGCCAACACTGACGACCTGCTGTGTCGCAAGAGACAATGATGTCAAAGCCAAACTGGTTTTGAATGCCTCGTCCTTATATTCATAAGCAACCAGAATACTCAAATTATCAGTTAAAGGCGCTGCAGCGCGAATTTTTGCAGACGAAGTTTCTTTGTCATATCTGACATCGTCAGATGCATTGGTTGTCAGACGCGACAGATCGAACCCGGCTGCAATTCTGCGGCCAAGAAAGTAAGGTTCGGTGAATGACAATTCATATTTCTGATCATCAGCACCAAGTCCACCGGCAACCCGAATGAACTGGCCGCGACCAAGAAAGTTTTTCTCCGAGAATGAAATTTCAGCAATCGCACCACTGTCAGAAGAATAACCACCACCAATCGAAAACTCGCCTGTAGGATTATCAACGACATCCACATAGACAACTATTCTGTCTGCGGCCGATCCTGGACCAGTGGTAATATTCACATTCTTAAAAAAGCCAAGACGATCCAACCGTTGTTTTGCCCGCTGAATTAGGATTTTATTATAGGCATCGCCCTCAGAGACATCGAATTCACGACGTATCACATAATCACGTGTGCGGGTATTGCCTCGAATTTGAATGCTTTCAATGTAGACCCTTGGGCCCTCATCAATGTAATACACCAGCGAAATCGTACGATCATTGAAGTTTCGATCACCTCGAGGGCTAACCTCAGCAAAAGCATTGCCATCGCCGGCAATCTTACTGGTCAGTGACACCAGTGTTTTCTCAATGCTTCTTGCGCTGTAAACTTTGCCCGATTTCGATACCAGCTCACGATAAAGCGCATTTGTATCAACATTAGGCAACGCATTTTCGATGACCACATCGCCAAATGTATAACGATCACCCTCTTCAACAGTTACGGTGATTGTGTATTTATTCGACCCCTGATCCAAATCAGCAACTGTCGAAATGATACGGAAATCGGCATATCCACGATTATAATAGAACCGGCGCAATTTCTCTTCATCAGCACGCATACGGTCAGGATCGTAGATATCATCCTTACGCAGCCAGCTGAGCAGATTTGATTCATTGATTGAAATTATATCAATCAAACGACGATCACTATAGGCATTATTACCAACGAAGTTGATGTCGGCAATTTTAGTCCGATCACCTTCAACAATATCAAACACCACATTGGCGCGATTATTTTCCAGGCTAACTACACGGCCGGCAATAGAAGCAGCATTACGACCGGTACGGCGATAAGCCTCACGAATACGCTGGACATCGCTTTGAAGTTTGTCATCGGTAAAAATTGAACGGCCTGAAAGCTGCACAATACTTTTCAACCGGTCATCTTTCAGGCGTTTATTGCCGGAAAAGATAACTTCGTTAACTGTTGGGTTTTCAGACACTTTAACAATCAGAGTGCGGCCACTTTGAAAAACCTGCACATCAGAGAACAGGCCTGTAGAAAAGAGCTGCTTCAGCGATTCATCAATTTCAAAGCTGGAAAAAGAACGACCAGGCTTGATTGTCACATAAGAACGGATGGTTTCAACATCTACCCGCTGATTACCACTAACACTAATGCGACTGACAACAGCAGCTTCCGAAACGGTAGTGCTTGTTGCAATGATAGCACCACCGATGACAACCGGCGCCGCAAATAAAGAAACAGCAGTTATGATTGCGCGAACTGATTTACCTATAGACTTCATTCGATAACTCGTCCCTGATTACCGCTTTGCCTCTAGTCAAAATCCTGACTACAGACTCACCAGCTTCCCAACTTACTATTAACCGTTTTTACAGTCTTTTTCAAAACACGCAACCACCATCGTGCAAAGAAATTACCATTATTTTTATTTTATTGCCAATCTTAGCCACAAGATTAACGGGCCGTTAACAATCCGAGCGTGTCTCTACCCCGGAAACAACCTTAAAATATCATTCCTCGTGGCAAATAACATTAAACCGAGCATGCACAACATTCCGAATTTATAGCCCATTTCCTGCGCTTTTTCGCTCAAAGGCGAGCCTTTTAGAGCTTCTATCCCGTAGAAAAGCAGATGTCCGCCATCGAGCATCGGAATTGGAAACAGGTTTAATAACCCGATACTAACCGATAAAACTGCAGCCAATGTGATCAATCGATCGTAACCCAGTGTAGCAACTTGTGATGAGATTTGCGCGATACCGACAGGCCCACGCAGCTGTGACGCATCCTGTCTGCCGACAATGACCTGCCCCAAAAACTTCAATGTTCGGGTTGCAACCGACCATGTTTGTGTAACAGCAAGAGAAGTTGCGGAAAAAACACCATGTTCAATCTTACGAAAATTCGATTTATCAGAAGAACTGGAGATACCCAAAATTCCAACTGAATAGGCGTTGCCAAACCGGTCTTTTTGCTCGGTCATACGCGGTGTTGCCGTCAGCTCCTTCATGATGCCGTTGCGTTCGACTTCGATGCGCAGCGAATTTCCGGCACTCAAACTGATGGCATTTTGCAGATCGCTGAAAGAGGCAATTGCTTCACCGTCAACACTGATAATTTTGTCACCGGGCTTGAATCCGGCATCCATTGCAGCCGTTCCCTCTTTTACCGTACCGACCACCGGGTCAACGACAAAACTTCCATTATTGAAGAAAGTGACCGCAAATATTACAATTGCCAGAATAAAGTTCGCCACCGGACCGGCAACCGCAACAAGTGCCCTTTGCCAGACCTTCTTGCTTTCATAGGCACTATCGCGCTCATCGGCATCCATTGCGGCCAGTTTTTCATGGTCCGGATCACTGGCAACGCCAGCATTACCAAAAAACTTCACATATCCGCCAAGCGGAATTGCACACAATTTCCATCGGGTCCCAAACTTGTCACTATACCCGATTATCTCAGGCCCAAAACCAACGGCAAAAGCTTCGATTTTGATGCCGTTCCATCGGCCAACCAGATAGTGGCCAAGCTCATGAAAAAACACGACAATTGTCAACACAAACAGAAAAGGGACCACCGTCCCGATAACCCATGAGCCTAGTTGCAGAATACTATCCATGATTTAGATAAACCTTTTGATTGAGAATCTGAATCATCCAAGATCCAAGCGGCCAGTTTTAAGTGGTTTTCACCTGATAAATAGTCAATTTTGCGTCAATATCAAATTTATCTGTAGCCGCCAATTTTATTTGGCTAAATTACCCCTACAAGCATCAGCAGATAAAAAGCAACAGCAGCGACAATCAAACCATCTACCCGGTCCATAATACCGCCATGTCCGGGAATCAACTGCCCAGAGTCCTTTACGTTAAAATGTCGCTTGACCCAGGATTCAAAAAGATCGCCCAATTGCGAGAATATGGATGTAACTCCAGCGATCAACAGCGCAATTTCCGGTCGGTCAAAATCAAAAAACTGTAGCCAGATAACAGTGCCGACAATTGCCGTAATCAATCCGCCTAAAAATCCCGACCAGGTTTTCTTCGGCGAAATCGTCGGCGCCAGCTTTGGTCCGCCAATCGCCCGCCCGGCAAAATAAGCCCCAATATCGCTCCCCCAGACAATGATAAATATCCAGAAAATTACCATCAAACCATGCTGCGCATCGCGAACCTGACTAAGCGCAATTGCGGGCAACAACGCATATACAACGCCCCCGGCCGCCCAGAGTTTACCCTTTGCGACAAAGCCTAAAACGCCAAGCGCAAATGCGCCAACGGCACAAATTAACAATGCCTCGTCAAAGCGCCCAAACATTATGGCGCTTCCCCCAAGCAGAACAAATAACCAGCTGGATAACTTGAAGGCCGAGCCTTGGTTTACCTGGGTAATCGTCGACCATTCCCGGAAAATCAAAAGTGCGGCAATGCCCATCAGCACCCGAAAATAGGTTCCACCAGCCCAGGTAACAGCCAGAACAAGTGTGCCCAAAACAAGGGCAGAGACAAGCCGAAGCGGCAGATCACTATTGGCCTTGGCAGAGCTCACGAAGCCGTGCCCTGTGCCAATCCACCATATCTGCGGTCTCGAGAATGGTAGATGGAGATCGCTTTGGAAAATTCCTCGCGATTAAAGTCCGGCCAATGGCAATCGAGGAATACAAACTCGGAATAGGCAGCTTCCCAAAGCAGAAAATTTGACAATCGCATCTCGCCGGAAGTCCTAATAATCATATCAGGATCAGGAAATTTGGCCGTTTCCAAATTTGCACCAATCATCTCACAGTCAATATTTGAGGGATCAATTTTTCCACACTTCACATCATTGGCAAGACTTCGAACCGCCTGCGTAATATCGTTTCGCGCGCCATAATTAAACGCAATGATCAGTTCCAACCCGCTATTGTTGGCGGTCAGTATTTCCGCCTCTTCCAGCAAAGGGCCAATATCGCTGGGCAAATCGCTGCGTTCTCCGATTATGTTGACCCTGATATTTTCCCGGTGAAGTTCAGCCAGGTCCTTGCGAATAAACAGTTTCAGCAACCCCATAAGGTCATTGATTTCGCTTTTTGGCCTGGACCAGTTTTCTGAAGAAAATGAAAATATAGTCAGATATTCGATGCCAAATTCAATAGAACTGCGAATGGCCTCGCGAACAGCTTCAACGCCTTTTCGGTGGCCAGCCGCACGCATCAGCCCACGCTGAGCAGCCCACCGCCCGTTGCCATCCATAATAATGGCAACATGTTGCGGTATCTTTTGAACCTCATAGGAAGAAGGCGGCATTTACTGAAGGCTCCAGAAATGATCAGCAATACGTTCGTTCCGACATCAAACCTGCATTATTTCAGTTTCTTTAGCGGCCAGCATCTTGTCGATCTCGGAAATGGTATCATCAGTCAGTTTTTGCACTTTATCTGATTCTACCCGTGCATCATCTTGCCCGATATCTTTGTCTTTTTCCAGCTTCTTTAAATTTTCCATGCCATCACGGCGCACGTGACGCGCAGCCACTTTGGCTGATTCAGCATATTGATGCGCAACTTTAACAAGTTCCTTGCGGCGTTCTTCGTTTAACTCTGGCATCGGGAGACGCAAATTTGTGCCATCAACAACCGGGTTAATGCCAATTTTGGATTCACGAATAGCTTTTTCGACCCCGGCAACCATAGACTTGTCCCACACCTGAACAACAATCATTCTGGGTTCAGGCACATTGACGGTCGAGACCTGATTAAGCGGCATGGATTGCCCATAGGCTTCCACCATAATCGGGTCCAACAGATGCGCCGAAGCGCGGCCGGTGCGCAATCCACTCAAATCATTTTTGAAGGACGCAATTGCGCCACTCATCCGTTTGGTTAAATCGTCAATATCAAAATCTGTCGTCGCCATCGTAAATTTCCCTGTTTGGTTCGCGCGAAATTCAATTATTCGCTAATCGTGGTTGAACGGCCCTCACCGCATAAAATTTTTGCAAGACCGCCTTTATCCGCAATAGAAAATATAACAACTGGAATATTATTGTCACGTGCAAGGCTAACCGCGGCAGCGTCCATAACTTCCAGACCTTTTTCAAGCACCTCTGAATGAGAAAGGGATTCATACCTTACTGCATTTTGATCTTTTTTGGGGTCCGCTGAATAAACACCATCCACTTGCGTGCCCTTGAATATCGCTTCCGCACCAAACTCAGCTGCTCGAAGGGCAGCCCCCGTATCAGTTGTAAAATACGGACTTCCCGTACCACCGGCAAATATTACAATCCGGCCTTTGCTGCGATGCTCAATCATGCCACGCTGCGTAAACGGCTCGCAGGCAGCTGGAATTGCCAGACCGGAAAGCACAACAGCTTCTGCGCCCTGTATTTCCAGTTCCATTCGAAGCGCCAACGCATTCATAACCGTTGCCAGCATGCCCATATGGTCGCCGGTAACCCGATCGGCGCCCTTGGCTGCTAATGACAATCCTCGGAAGATATTGCCGCCGCCAATAACCACTCCAATATCAATGCCAAGCGCTTTGGCTTCAATAATATCGGCTGCGACCCGCGCCAGCGTTTCAGGATCTATACCGAATCCCTGCTCTCCCATAAGTGCTTCGCCGGAGGCTTTGTACAGAATTCGCTTATATTTCAGTTGTTTTCCCATCAAACCCGCCATCGGAACATTCAAATATTACCTAAATTCGATACACGAAGGGCGCCGCGTTGTCACGCGACGCCCCAATTTAAATTGGTATTTATCAGCACTTTGCCCGCCAACCCGAATTGGGAAGCTTAAGTAAGTGTTGGTAAATCAGGATTTACCAGACATTGCAGCAACTTCCGCCGCAAAATCTTCTTCTTTTTTCTCAATGCCATCACCAAGTTGAAAACGAACAAAGCCTTTCAGCTCAATTTCCGCCCCAACTTCTTTTTCAGCATCTTTAAGAGCTTTTTCTACGGTATTTTCACCGTCAATTACAAAGGTCTGGGAAAGAAGAACAACTTCTTCATAAAATTTACGCAAACGGCCTTCGACCATTTTCTCCACAATATTTTCCGGCTTGCCGGACTGGCGAGCTGATTCAGAAAAAATTGCGGTTTCGCGCGCCACAACATCCGCATCAACTTCATCCTTGGTTGCAGCCAGCGGGTTAGTTGCGGCCACATGCATGGCGACCTGACGGCCAATTACATCAAGTGCAGCAATGTCACCGGTTGATTCAAGCGCCACCAATACACCAATCTTGCCAAGGCCTTCGCCAGTGGCGTTATGGATATAAGTGGATACAACACCACTTGAGACTTCCATTACCTTTGCACGGCGAAGCGCCATATTCTCACCAATTGTGGAAATTGCTTCGGTAATCGCTTCTTCAATTTTTTTGCCACCAAGGTCAGCGGCCAGGATTGCTGCAACAGAACCATCAGTTCCAAGCGCCGCATTTGCAACACCATTAACAAGTGCCTGAAAATCATCATTTCGAGCGACAAAATCTGTTTCGGAATTGAGTTCAACCACGGCAGACTTGGTGCCATTAGAAGCAACGCCAACAAGGCCTTCAGCCGCAGTACGATCAGATTTTTTGCCAGCTTTAGCAATACCTTTTTTGCGCAACCAATCGATAGCAGCTTCAATATCGCCGTCAGTTTCTTTCAGTGCGGTTTTACAATCCATCATGCCAGCGCCGGTTTTTCCGCGCAGCTCTTTTACCATTGATGCGGTAATTGTCATATCGACCTCTCTATATTGCCAAAGCCGCCACCCCGGCGACTTCCATGCAATTATCAGTTTGAATTTAGATACGAGCCGGCATCAACCGGCCCGTCTACCAGCAATAGCGACTAGCCTTTGGCCAGTTCTGCTGCCTGTTTAAGCCATTCATCACGGTCGATGCGGCCTTTAAAAGAAAGACGGTCATCAACTTTAACAATGTCTTCCGGCGTAAAGTTAGCAATTTGCTCGAACTTCGTAATGCCAAGTGCATTCAATTTTCCAAGCAGCACTGGACCAACACCTGAGATCTTGGTTAGATCATCACCATCACCTTCAGGTGCCGAGAATAATGGCGCACTATCATCACTTGCGGCGGCAGCTTCTGGCGCGGCTTTAGGTGTAGTTTTCGGCTCTGCTTTTTCGGCTGGCGCAGCTTCCTTAGCAGGCGCAGCCTCAACAACAGGCGCAGTTTCAAGAACCTCAACAGGCGCTTCTTCCATTGCACCAAGATCAACACCGCTTGCACCCTGTTGGCGCTGAATACCATCGAGAGCTGCTTTGGCAATCAAATCGCAATAAAGCGAAATCGCACGTGCAGCATCATCATTGCCAGGAATTGGGAAATCGACAACATCCGGGTTGCAATTAGAATCCAATATAGCAGCCACAGGAATTTTCAGGCGGCGGGCTTCCTGAATTGCAATCATTTCTTTGTTGGTATCAATCACAAAAATAAGGTCAGGCTTACCGCCCATATCTTTAATGCCGCCCAAAGCGCGTTCAAGTTTGTCGCGTTCACGGGTGTGGTTGAGCAATTCTTTCTTGGTAAAACCTTCACCACCACCGCTTAGCATTTCTTCCAACTTACGAAGACGCTTGATCGAATTGGAAATGGTTTTCCAGTTGGTCAGCATGCCGCCGAGCCAACGCGCATTTACATAATATTGCGCAGAACGCTTTGCAGCATCGGCAATAATGTCAGATGCCTGACGCTTGGTGCCAACAAACAGCACACGTCCGCCACCGGCAACCGTATCGCTGACCTGTTGCAATGCTCGGTGCAGCAATGGCACGGTTTGCGAAAGATCGAGAATATGAATGTTATTTCTTTTACCGAAAATATATTGATCCATTTTCGGGTTCCAGCGGTGGCATTGGTGTCCAAAATGAACACCGGCTTCCAAAAGCTGGCGCATGCTAAAGTCTGGCAAAGCCATGGCTCGCGTCTCCTAATCGGTTAATCCTCCGCGGAAAATGAATGCCAACCTCATGCCGACATCACCGATGATGTGCACCAATGCCATGTGAAGTTCACCAGGGGCTTGGGGCGCACATGCTTCCGCGTGTGTGATGAGCGGGCATTACATCAGATTATTGAATATGGCAAGCAGGATTTTGCCGATACGTGGCTGGCATTTCAAATGCGTCAGCTTTAATCGGAAAGTTCCAACCCCATTTGCCAGAAATCTGCTTCCAACCGTGTTGCCTGGCGAAAAATCTCCAGTAATCGAGGGTAACGTGCATCACTCATATATGTCGTTGCCAATTCATCCAGCAATGCAATCATGTTGTTGGCAACCGCTTGATATTCATCAGACGCATATTCACCAATCCAAACGGCGTAAGGATTGGAAACCTCAAGCGCACCTGGAATATCGGCCAACCGCGCGCCAATCTCACCATAGCCAATCATGCAGGGCGCAAGAGCGGCAAACAAATCGAGTAAATCACCCGCCTGGCCAGCATCAAGCACAAACCGCGTATAGGCAATTGTTGCCCGCGCCTCTGCCACCCCCTCAACCTGATCAGCTGAAAGCCCCCATTCCTTGCAAAGTCTTAAATGCAGGTTCATCTCCACATCCAAGATCGCCTTCAAGCCCTCATGACTTTGTCGCATCAATTTAAGCGATGGGGCTTTATAGATAGCCAGTGCATAGGCGCGTGCAAACTGGATCAAAAACAGATAATCCTGCACCAGATAATGGCGAAATGAGTCACGCGACAACGAGCCGTCACCCATCTGCTCAACAAAATCATGACGGCAATAGGCATCCCACTCCGGCAATGCATCACGTTTTAAGCGTTCAAACAAAGACAGATCGCTCAAACCAGTTCCACTTCCACAACACCGGGAATTGCTTTCATGGCGCTGGCAAGCGGTGGTGATATGGCTTTTTTGCCCTTCAATCGCACTTCAATTTCGCGCTCGCCATCACCTTCCAGCACAATAATGCTCACCTCACCAGAACCGGGTTTTTGCAAATGCGCCGCGATATTGGCAATCGGCGCCTCATCGCGTACAAATACCCTGAGGCTTTTTTGAATTTTGCTCGCCTCATCTTCGAGCAATGATACGGATTTTAATTGCAGCGAAATACCCTCATCACGGTTTTCCGCCGCCACATAGAGCATGATGGAATTACCGACCGTAAGCAGATCACGAAAACGCTCAAGCGTTTCAGAAAAAGCCACAGCCTCATATTGTCCAGAAGAATCAGACAATTGAATAATCCCCATTCGCGTACCTTTACGGGTTTTACGCTCCTGCTTTTGAATAACAGTTCCAGCCAACCGCCCCTGCGGCGAACCGGATTTCACGGCGCGTTCAAAATCGGTCCAATTCTGCACCCGCATTTTCGCCAGCATGCCCTGGTACTCATCCAGCGGATGGGCGCTGAAATAAAAGCCAATTGACTGAAATTCCCGGTTCAGTTTTTCCGCCGGTAGCCATGTTTCCGCCAATGGCAATTGAATATGCTCATTGCTGGCATCGCCGCCAAACATATCGCTCATGCCTATCGCTGCATTTTCGCTCATGCGGGCCGAGTGCCCCAATAGCCTGCTGATACCGGCGATCAGTTGTTCGCGCGACGCACCAAAGGTATCAAACGCGCCGGCTGCAATCAGGTTTTCCAGCGCGCGTTTATTTATTTGCCTTGGATCAATGCGGGAGAAAAAATTCGTAAAACTGGAAAACGGCCCTCCCGCCTCCCGAGCCGTAACAATGTGATCAACCGCCTGCGTACCAACCCCTTTAATTGCCGCAAGCGAATAATACACCACATCATCTTTCACCGTGAATGGAGAGGACGAAGTGGTAACCGATGGCGGCGAAATCTTAATGTCAGCACGGCGAGCTTCGCGGAAGAAATCACTCAATTTGTCCGTATTGCCCATATCAAGTGTCATGGAGGCGGCCAAAAACTCAGTCGGGTAATTCGCCTTCAACCAGGCCGTATGATAAGAAACCAGCGCATAGGCGGCCGCGTGTGATTTGTTGAAACCATATTCGGCAAATTTCGCCAGCAGATCGAAGATCAGATTAGCCGTTTCTTTCGGCACCTCGCGTTCAACCGCCCCTTTAACAAATGGCACCCTTTGCTTATCCATTTCAGCCCGGATTTTCTTACCCATCGCCCGGCGCAAAAGGTCGGCTTGTCCAAGCGAATAGCCCGCAAGAATTTGCGCAACCTGCATCACCTGTTCCTGATAGATGATCACACCATAGGTTTCTTCCAGTACCGGCCTGATCTTCTCATGCAGGTAATCTGGTTCTTCCTCACCATGCTTGCGCGCATTATAGGTGGGAATATTATCCATTGGGCCGGGGCGATAAAGCGCCACCAGCGCAATAATATCTTCAAATCTATCCGGGCGCATACCAATCAGGGCCTTGCGCATTCCCTGACTTTCCAATTGGAACACCCCGACGGTTTCGCCCTGCTGCAACATGGCAAAGGTTTTCTCGTCGTCCAGCGGAATGGTACTGAAATCAATATCTATACCGCGTTGGGCAATCAGCTTTTTCGCCGTTTCCAGCACGGTCAGCGTTTTGAGGCCCAAAAAGTCAAATTTGACCAGCCCTGCCTGCTCCACCCATTTCATATTATATTGGGTGACCGGCATATTGGAGCGCGGATCGCGGTAAAGCGGCACCAGATTATCCAGCGGCCGGTCGCCAATTACGATACCGGCGGCATGGGTAGAGGCATGACGGTTAAGCCCCTCAAGCTTCAACCCGATGGAGATAAGTTTATCGACAATTTCTTCGTCCTTGCGCGCCGCCTTCAACCCGTCTTCGGTTTCAACTGCTTCAGCCAGTGATGTCGGGTTGGCCGGATTATTCGGCACCATTTTGCAAAGCCGGTCGACCTGCCCATATGGCATTTGCAACACACGCCCCACATCACGCAGAACCGCTCGCGCCTGCAGCGAACCAAAAGTTATGATCTGCGCAACCTGCTCACGACCATATTTTTCCTGCACATAACGGATAACTTCCTCACGCCGGTCCTGACAAAAATCAATATCAAAATCGGGCATCGACACGCGCTCCGGATTGAGAAATCGCTCAAACAGCAGTGAAAATCGCATCGGGTCAAGATCGGTAATAGTGAGTGACCAGGCAACCAGTGACCCGGCCCCCGAACCACGGCCTGGCCCCACCGGAATGCCCTGCTCCTTGGCCCATTTGATGAAATCAGCTACGATCAAAAAATAACCCGGAAAGCCCATGCCTTCGATCGTATCAAGCTCAAACTTTAAACGCTCATCATAGTCTTTACGGCTATAGCCTTCAGACAGGCCTTGCACCTCCAATCGCAAATCAAGCCCGGCTTCGCTTTGCGCTTTCAATTCCTGAAATTCCAGCGCCAGCGCCTCTTTCGGATTGTCCTTGTCGGCCCCCGTATAGGAGGGAAGAATTGGATCTCGCGTATTGACTTTATAGGAACAGCGTTTGGCGATCTCGATGGTGTTTTCTATCGCCTCGGGAATATCGGCAAACAGCGACACCATTTCTTTTTGCGACTTGAAATAATGGTCGGGCGTCACCCTTGGCCGATCATCTTCCGAAACATAACGCCCCTTGGCGATACACATCAGTGCATCATGGGCCTCATAATCATCCGCCACAGCAAAGAACGGCTCATTGGTTGCAACAAGCGGCACATCATTGTCATAGGCATAAGAAACAAGTGCATCTTCAACCTTACGGCTTGAACGCGGGTGGCGCTGCAACTCGATATAAAACCGATCGCCAAAACCCGCCTTCAGTATCTCCAGCCGCGCTTCTGCTTTTTCGGAATTCCCTTGCATATACATCTGGTCTGCCGGGCCGGAATAACCACCAGATAAAAGGATAATTCCTGCATTCAACTCAACCAAAGCATCCACCGTTATGTGTGGACGAGCGCCATCCTCATTTCCCATATAAGCTTTTGAAACCAGCTTGATGAGATTTTCACCGCCAATCTCACTGGCCGCAAGCAATACAAGCGAAGGATAGCCCTCCACCGCTTCTTTTGAATTTCCAGCAAGAGCAGTTGCATCCTCTTCACTATCTTCAAAATCCACCTCCAGAAAACAGCCAATAATCGGCTGTAATCCTTCCGACACGGTTTTTTGGGAAAACTCCAGCGCCGCAAATAGATTGTTCGTATCAGTAATTGCCAAGGCCGGTTGCCTGTCATCAACCGCAAGTTCAATCAGTTTGGGTAATTTTAACGCCCCCTCAAGCAGCGAATAGGCCGAATGGGTATGCAGATGCACGAAACTTGGTATCGAGCCTTTTTCCTCAACAGGCTTTCCGGCATACTCATCGCGTGCATGGCTTGTGGAGCGCTTCTTTCCAGCAATCCCATCGCGCACACCGCTTTCAGAATTTTGTGAAGACAGACCGCCCTTTCCCGCATCAGAAGATCCGGTGGCGCCAGCTTTCATCATTTCCCGTTTTAATCGCTCACTCACGCCGCAAATTCCATCTGAACATCCACCAATCAAATCTCAATGAAATGATTTTGCGGGCCAGTGACAGCAAAGTCCAACGAAGAAAGGCACAACCCACAGAAAGCAGCAAGGCAAGCCGAATTATAGCTTTAGGAAAACGCCTTCAAAATATCAGCCCAGGCGACCATTGAGGTCAAAAACAAACCAATGGTGAAAAATGACGCAACATCACGAGCAAGAACAGACATAACACACTCCCTACAATTTCTCTGTTTATTCACTATTTGTTCTTTTTATGTTCTCTGGTTCCAAAAGTCAACAGCCTAGTTAATTTATTTTTTCTCCCAGTTCCCCGTTCATGGTTGCGGGCACGGTGGCGGGAACAATCACCCCATTGCCCTTGGCGATAAAACCGCTACATAGGGAGCAAGATTTGATCAAGTTTTGGATATGAAATGACCGCTGATACCAATAATGCACATGAGGCAATTGAACACTGGAACGCACCTTTGGGCCTGCCCGATTATGCGAGTTTCGAAGGAAAAGATCTTGAAGCCATATTTGAAAAGGCCCTGCCGCTTCATCTGGATGAGATTGATAAAATTGCCAATAACCCGGACGCACCAAGTTTTGAAAACACCATTATTGCACTGGAATTAGCCGGCAAAACACTCGACAAGGTAAGCGCAATATTCTGGAACCTGACCGGCTCTCACACCAATGATTTTCTACAATCGCTTGAGCGCAAAATGGCCCCTGAAATGGCCCGTCATTTTTCCAAAGTGATGCTGAATTCCAAATTATTTGAGCGCGTCGACACACTTTATCAGGCGCGCGAGAACCTCAATCTCGATGCGGAATCAACACGCGTTTTGGAAAAGGCCCGCAAATCGTTCATCCGTTTCGGGGCCAATATCTCGCCCGATGATCAAGGAAAGCTCGCCAAAATCAATGAACGCCTGGCCGGTCTTGGCACATCATTTGCCCAAAACATGTTGGCCGATGAACAGGATTACGCGCTTATATTGAACGAGCCCGCAGAACTCGCAGGCCTGCCCAATTTTCTCATCGCCGCCATGGCTTCCGCTGCCGAAGAGCGCGGCCACAAGGGCAAACATGCAGTGACCCTTTCACGCTCGATCATCGAACCTTTTCTCACATTTTCAGATCGCCGCGACCTGCGCGAAACCGCGTTTAAAGCCTGGGGCGCACGCGGTGCGCAAAATGGCAACCATGACAATCGCCCGCTTATCAGCGAGATCGTCAAACTGCGCGCCGAAAAGGCCAGATTACTTGGCTACGAAAGCTTTGCCGCCTACAAACTTGATGACACGATGGCTAAAACACCTGAAAATGTCGCAACACTACTCAATTCCGTATGGGAAAAAGCCAGCACAAGAGCCAGCGAAGAAGAAGCGGACCTGGCGGATCTGATTGCCAACGAAGGCAAAAACCACGAGGTCGCGCCGTGGGATTGGCGTTATTATACCGAAAAAGCACGAACCAAAAAATTCAACTTCGATCAGGGTGAAGTCAAACCCTATCTGCAGCTGGACAATATCATTAAGGCTGCATTCGAGACAGCCACAAGGCTGTTTGGTGTCAGCTTTAAAGAACAGACCGGCATCACTTCCTATCACCCGGATGTGCGTATTTTCGAAGTACTGGACGCGGATAACAACCGGATCGCGGTGTTTCTGGCCGACTATTTTGCCCGATCGTCAAAACGCTCCGGCGCATGGATGAGCGCGTTGCAAAGCCAGCACAAACTCGGTGGTGGGCAAATGCCAATCATCATGAACAATATGAACTTTGCCAAGCCACCTGAGGGTGAACCCTGCCTGCTTTCAATGGATGACGCCCGCACGCTTTTTCACGAATTCGGCCACGCCCTGCACGGCATGTTGTCCGATGTGACCTATCCTTCAATTTCCGGCACATCTGTTTCGCGCGATTTCGTCGAACTGCCATCACAGCTTTATGAGCACTGGCTAACCGTGCCGGAAACGCTGGAAAAATATGCCACCCATTATCAAACAGGCGAACCTATTCCCGCAAGGCTGATTGAAAAACTGCTTGCCGCCCAAACCTTCAATTCAGGCTTTGCGACGGTTGAATTCACCTCGTCGGCGCTGGTTGATATGGCCTACCATAATCTAAACAGCGTTGATGCCGCCAACATCGACCCGGTTAAATTCCAGAAAGAGGTGCTGGACAAAATCAACATGCCCAAGGCGATTGTCATGCGCCACGCCTCACCGCATTTCGCCCATGTGTTTTCCGGCGATGGATATTCCGCCGGCTACTATTCCTATATGTGGTCGGAAGTGCTGGACGCCGATGCCTTCCGCGCCTTTGAGGAAAAAGGCAACCCGTTTGATGCAGAAACCGCCGCCAAACTGAAAACACACATTTATTCATCCGGCGGCTCCCATGACCCGGAAGATGCCTATATCGCCTTTCGCGGCAAACTCCCCTCACCTGAGGCGATGTTGGAAAAGAAGGGTTTGGCTGGATAACAGAATCGCCAAAACGGGAAATCGCGCTTATATTTCATTCAGACTAAAGAATAAAATATGATATTCCCGGAAAGAGTTTATGTTTGGTCCTCTGGATTATTTTCTAATATTCGCATTGCTTGCGGCACTTATCGGATTACCAATCATGTCGATGCGGGCACTGATGGCATCCAAAAACGCAGGACTGAAACAGGATGGCAATTATAGTGTCCTAATCGCATCACGCACCACTTTGTGGATGTCATTGTTCATATTGATTGCGCCAATTGCCATCGCGATAAACATTCGCTCGAAAATCACCACTCAACCGGATTTCAACATTTGGCCGGATGCAAAATGGCTAATATTAACGGCTGCCGCAGCAATTATCCTGAGCCTCCTGCTGATTGCCCGGATGTATCTTCGAACCATAAAATATGATGACCAAACGGTGCAGGTAGGCCTTCGCACCTATAGTTGGAGCGATCTGGAATCCGCTGGTTTTTTAACCAGCCAAACGGAAGTTTTCATTATTCCTCAAGCAGCAATCAGAAAAGGCGGGAAATACGACAGTTCAAAATTGACCATAAAGTTCAAGTCTGGAGGCAAAATTGTCATACTGCCTGATATGGAGGGCCGAAAAGAATTTATCGCTGACCTTAAAAAAATATCCAAACAACAAGGCATAAAATTTACTAACGCAAAATCATCCAGATAGGCGCATTGCGGGCCTGAGCTTACACCAACAGAATCCGCCAATATCGATAAGACGTGCAATTTGACCTCTCTATCGCTTTGCTTATAACCGAATTATATGGATACATAGTTCCTGACCCCAGATCATAGGTCCATAAACAGGTTCGAAATGGCACCAATACTGCAAAAACATGCGAGAAAAAGGACTCCGGACGGTTTTTTTGCATTTCCAAGCTCTTTGAGGCGGCAGATTTCAGCAATAATGGTGTCCTTCGGATATGATCAATTTGTCCAGCTACAGCGTTGCAAGTTCTTGAAAACCAAATTGTTTCTTGCAAACTTGCGCCTTGTAGCTGAATAAATTTATTCATACCATTTTGATCCTGTAAATGAGTCTATGACCTAGGCCACCAAAATAAAAGCTGCGCTATTTATACGAAACAGACCGCTTGGCAAATAAAAGGAAGTTAATATGAGAAAACATTTCACGATTGGCTTTTTTCTGGCTTTGTTGCTGCCCGGGCCAGCTTTCGCGACCCCATATGAAGACGGTATCAAAGCTTATGATAATGGCAATTATACATCTGCCATGAAACTGTTGCAGCCGTTGGCTAAACTCGGTGATGCCGCGTCCGCGTATAAAATCGGCGTCATGTACGATAAAGGCAAAGGGGTCATGCAAGACTTCAAAAAGGCCAAAAAATGGTATCTTCTGGCCGCCGACCAGGGCTTTGCCAAGGCCCAGAATAATCTGGGCTATTTATACCAGCATGGCGAAGGAGTGCAGCAGGACTACACGAAGGCAATGAAATGGTACAAACTGGCTGCAGCCCAAAACGATGCCGCTGCCCAATCTAACATAGGATTGATGTATTACTGGGGCAACGGCGTATCCCAGGACTTCAAAAAAGCAGTTAAATGGTATCAGTTTGGTATCAAGCAGGGTAATGCACGGGCCCAGACGAATCTGGGAATATGCTACCAGAACGGCCAGGGCGTGCAAAAAGATTATTCAAAAGCAGTTGAGTTATACCGCCTATCGGCCAAACAAGGTTTTGCTATCGGCCAATTCAATCTTGCCGTCATGTATAATGAGGGTTGGGGTGTGGAACAAAATTATGACAGCGCCCTAAAATGGTATCAACTGGCTGCCGAACAGGGTAATGCCAAAGCCGGTTTTAACATTGCCCTGATGTATGAAAATGGCAACGGTGTGCCCAAAGACTATATACAAGCGCTAAAATGGTTTCGCAGTTCCGTCAACAAAACCAATAGCAAGGCTCCTGTCTGGAACATTGACCCGGCCAATATCACCAGCGAACAAATTTCCAGTGTCCATTCAGCAGCCTATAAGTGTATTGTCTCTAAATTTACCGATTGCCCTTGATCGGGCCACTATGAATTACGGTGTTGAATTTTTGTAACCATCATTATAGTTCGCATCACCGGAGTTCAAACCGATATTCGGTTATCTGGCGATAGGTCTCGCCCGGGCGCAAGGTAATATCGGGAAAATTCTCATGGTTGGGCGCATCGGGCCAAAATTGCGCCTCAAGGCAAAGCCCTGCATTAGCACCATAAGTCCGCCCATCAATACCTGTAACCGGCATCGCAACTTTCGCGCCATCATAAAATTGCAAACCGGGTTCAGTAGTTGAAACCCGCATGGTTATACCTGAATTCGCAGCTTTTACGATTGCCACCTGGCGCAAATCAACCCGCTTACGCGACAGGCAATAATTATGGTCATAGCGCAGCGATCCATCAGCTTTACCAGTGGAAACCTGCCGAAACTCACGCAGATCAAACATCGTGCCCGTAACATTGAACAACTCACCGGTAGTCAATAGTTGGTCAGACATTTGGGTAATCTCATCCGCATCAATCATGATTTCGTGACTGAGAATATCGCCCTCACCATCGAGGTTGAAATAGGAATGATGCGCCAGATTGCACAGGGTCGGCGCATCGGTTTTAGCGCTCAACTCCACCCGCAAGCCTTGATCTTCGGTTATCGAATAGCGGCAACGTGCAACCAGTCCGCCCGGAAACCCCATATCACCATCGCCAGATTCCAGCCGCAAGGTCACAAAATCTGGCCCGTGATCTTCAATCCGCCAGTTGCGCACCCCAAAGCCCTCGGCCCCGCCATGCAATGTGTGGGTGCCATCAATGTTTTGATCAGCCTGATTGGTAATCCCGTCGATCGAAAACTTGCCAAAAGCGATGCGATTGGCAACCCGCCCGGCAATCGCACCAAAATGCGGCGAATGGGCGATGTAATCTTCAAGCGTATTTAGTCCCAAAACCAACGAGCGGGGAAATCCCATAAGTCGCAATTCCTGCACCGCAGCTCCATAAGTAATGATAGCGGCAGAAAGCCCGCCCGCGGCAATTTCAATCCGGTAGGCACTCTCCCCGCAAGGCATTTCGCCAAACGGGGAAATCTGCTCAGCGGCACTATTCATATCGATCTAAAGCCCAAGGCCGCCAATGCAGGTATATTTGGTATCGAGATATTCGTAGATGCCTTCAGCCCCGCCTTCAGCCCCAAGTCCACTCTCCTTAACCCCGCCAAAGGGCGCTTCAGGCGTGGTGATAACCCCTTCATTAACACCAACAAGCCCGTAATTCAGGCCTTCCATCACCCGGTAGGTGCGGCCGAGGTCCTGGGTATAGAAATAACAGGCAAGACCAAATTCCGTATCATTGGCCATCTGAATGGCCTCATCTTCGCTCTCGAATTTGAACACTGGCGCAAGCGGGCCAAATATCTCTTCCCTGGAAAACCGCATATCGGTGGTCGCATCGGCAACCAGTGTTGGTTGGAAAAACGAGCCGCCAAGTTCATGACGCGCGCCACCGGTAACGACCTTGCCACCTTTTTCAACCGCATCTGCCAGTAACTCTTCAACTTTTTGCACTGCAGCCTCATCAATCAGCGGTCCTTGATCATTATTGCCATCAAGGCTCGGGCCAACCCTTAATGCCTCAACCGCTTTGGTCATTTTAGTAACAAACTCATCATACACACTGGATTGTACGTAAAACCGATTGGTGCAGACGCAGGTTTGACCGGAATTTCGGTATTTGGCAGCAATCGCCCCCTCCACCGCGCGATCAATATCCGCATCATCGAAAATAATGAACGGCGCATTGCCGCCCAGTTCCATCGATACTTTTTTCACCGTATCAGCGCATTGACGAATGAGCATTTTGCCCACTGCTGTCGAACCGGTAAAGGTCATTTTTTTGACCAATGGATTGCGGGTCAACTCGCCACCAATTTCAGAAGCCTTGCCGGTGACAACATTAATCACCCCCGGCGGAATACCCGCTTCTTCGGCCAGAACACCCCATGCAAGCGAGGAAAACGGCGTTTGGGCCGCCGGCTTGATAACACTGGTACACCCGGCAGCGATTGCTGGGCCAATTTTGCGCGCCAACATCGAAGAAGGAAAGTTCCACGGCGTAATGGCCGCGACCACGCCAACCGGTTCTTTAGTCACCATAATGCGGCGGTCTGCCCACGGAGAAGGCACCGTGCGGCCATAAGCACGCCGCGCTTCTTCAGCAAACCACAGAATGTAATTTGCCCCGATGGTAATTTCGCCCTTGGCTTCAAAAAGCGGTTTTCCCTGCTCCATAGTTAAAAGTTCAGCCAAGGCATCAACATTATCCAGCATGGCCTCATACATGCGGCGCATCATGGTGGCGCGTTCATTGGCGGTGGTTTTTTTAAATGTCTCAAACGCCTTTGCGGCAGCCGCTATCGCCCGCTCGGTTTCAACCGCGCCCGATGTTGGCACCTGCCCGATTTCCAAACCATTGGCCGGATTGGTAACCCCCTGCATTGCCCCGCTATCGGCCTGCACCCATTCACCACCAATCAGATTGGCCTGCTTCATAAAATGCTTTGTTTTGGCAAGCATAAAGTTTCTCCACCTGTTTTGATAAAATATCGCTACACACAGCTAACGCTCGTTTAGAAATAATTTCAATCAATTTTGCGAGTTTCAGCCAAGATTGTTCAACTGACATTGACAACTTAATTCTACCGATACCATATCATCAGAACCGCTGAAATTTATGCTATTTCTCTCTGAGTTTAGATGAATATGGCCCTGCTGAGTGAGTTTCCCAACTGATTCGTTTTCACCCGGCAATTTTGGAACCACACCACTGACAAATGCGAGTTATTACGCAAAGCTATAAATAATCCGACCCATTAACCAATAAAGGCGAAATTAGCGGCAACACTTTCTTGAAAAAGCCATTTTTTCGTCGATTGTGAGCCATAGTGCGACCGACGACCATCTGAACGAAAGATAAGGCTTTCCTTTTGCCTCGGATTTTTCTAGGTTCGCCAAAAATTCGATCCAACGAGGTAAACAAGTGTCATCAACATTTGACAAGGTCGCCGACATCATCGCCGACACCAGCGAAATCCCACGCGAAGACATTAAGCAAGACAGCCACACCATTGACGATTTAGGCATCGATAGCCTGGATTTTCTCGACATCGTTTTTGCCATCGACAAGGAATTTGGCATCAAGATTCCGCTGGAATCATGGACACAGGAAGTCAATGACGGCAAAGCCTCTACGGAAGAATATTTCGTAATGAAAAATCTTGTCAGCAAAATTGAAGATCTGATTGCGGCAAAGTCTGCCTGACCGGCTGATAATTTCTGGCATTGACTGAAAATCATTGGAAATTTGTTGGCCCGTACCATATAGCAGTTCGGGCCATATTTTTAATATAACGAACCAGACCACGTCATGCAGCTTGAATATTTCCAGATGATCGATTCAATTGAGAAGGTTGATCTCGATGGAAAAGCCATTTCCTGCCGCTCAATAGTGCCTGGTCAAAGCACCGTGTTTGAAGGCCATTTCCCCGGCCATCCGCTGGTGCCGGGTGTTTTGCTGATTGAAACAATGGCACAAGCCTCCGGCTTTCTCATATTGTCGTTGAGCAATTTCAGCCAAATGCCCTTTCTTGTCGGCGTAAAGGAGGGCAAGTTACGCACATTTGTCGAACCGGAAACACCGCTGGAAATTGCCGCTGAAATTGAACATGACGGCTCCGGTTTTGCGATGGTCAAGGCCTCGATCAAAAGCGATGGCAAAAAAATCTGCGATTCAAAACTTACTTTTAAAACCATGCCCTTCCCTAGTGAAGAATTCGCTGACATGATGCGCAAACGGGGTTTGGAGCTTGGTGCGCCTGCCATATCTTAACAACACCATTTCAGGGCTTTCATCTACTCCCGCGTGAAAACTGCAAAAGAGTTATCAATGACAAGCAATAACGAAGTCTGGATTACAGGAATTGGCCTCATCTCATCCTTGGGAGAAGGAGGTGATGCCCACTGGCAAACACTCACCAGCCCAAGCCCTGCGCAGCCGGTAATCAATAGCGAAACGACCGCACCATATAGCTTCCACCCGTTGATTGAACCGGATTGGGCAACCCAGATTTCTCGCCGCGACAAGCGACAAATGGAGCCTTGGATGCAAATCGGCTCCTACGCGGCAGGCCTGGCACTCGATGATGCTGGCATGAAGGGTGACGAAGAACTGTGCTCTACTATGGATATGATCGTTGCTGCCGGCGGTGGCGAACGTGATATTGAAACTGATGGCGCGATCCACGAGGATGCCCTTCATTCAAGCGATCCAGATACATTGTTAAATGAACGGCTTTCTAACGATCTGCGCCCGACTTTGTTTTTAGCCCAATTATCCAATCTCTTAGCTGGCAATATCTCGATTGTTCATAAGGTTACCGGCTCATCGCGCACCTTTATGGGCGAAGAAAGTGCCGGGATTTCTGCCATTCAAACGGCAGCCGCACGCATCGCTTCAGGCCAAAGCGACCATATATTGGTGGGTGGCGCCTATAACAGCGCCCGCCCGGATATGATGCTAACCTTTGAACTTGGCCATTACCTTTGGAACAAGGCGCCCACGGGTGTTGCCGCAAGGGCAAAATCCGGCAATGGCGGGATCATTCTTGGCAGTGTCGGAATTTTTCTGGTGCTGGAATCACGACAACATGCCGAAGCGCGCGGCAAGACCGCTTACGCAAAAATTGATGCGGTTGCAGCCGACCACGGCAGCCGCAGCGAGGGAGAGGCCATAAAACGCGGCCAGGCTTTGCGGAACGGTCTTGAGGTATCCAGCGATATTCCGACCTTATCAGCTGCCACCTCGATCGCCGATATTTATGGCGAAGAAATGCAAGTGCTGGGCGATAATTCACCCATACGCTGCTATGGCAATCAATTTGGCCACTCGGTTGAGGCACAATTTCCCCTAGGCATAGCGCTGGCAGCCCTCGCCCTTTCAAACAATGGATTTTATCCACCCTTTGAGCAAGGTGAACGCGAGGCCGCATCTTCAAGCGACAAAATTCTGGTTTCCTGCTTCGGCCATTGGCGCGGCGAAGGCCTGGCCGTCATCTCCAATCACAAGGCGGAGGGTTAATCATGAGCCGTTCAAACACAGATCATCTTGGCAGACCCGTTGTTGTTGTAACCGGCATGGGTGTCGTATCATCGCTTGGAACCGGAAAAAGCGAAAACTGGAAAAACCTGACGGCTGGAAAATCCGGCATCCATAGCATTACCCGGTTTTCCACCGAGGGCCTGCGAACCACAGTTGCCGGAACCGTGGATTTTATGAATATCGAGCCAATGTCTGCACCGGCACTCACTTTTGCGCTTGCCAGTTCCGCCACCGGAGAAGCCATTGATGAGGCCGGCTTTTCAGGAAAAGACTTCCCTGGCCCGCTGTTTTTAGCGGCCCCACCGGTTGAGCTTGAATGGCACCATCGAGGCGAAATCTATGCCCAGGATATTGATGGCAATGAGGTTGGCTATGCAAAACTGCTGAAGGCTGCGCGTGAGAAAAAACGCCAGGATATGTTTGAGCTGATCCAGTTCAGCCGCACCGCCGACCTGTTGGCTGAAAAACACAAGACCAAAGGCTTGCCGATTTCTCTTTCAACCGCTTGCGCATCTGGCACCACCGCCATTCAAATGGGTGTTGAAGCCATCCGTCGCGGCGAATGCACGACAGCACTATGTGTTGGAACCGATGGTTCTGTACAAACGGAATCGCTTATTCGCTTTTCGCTTTTGTCAGCACTAACCACCCAGAATGATGAGCCTGAAAAAGCCGCCAAACCATTCTCAAAAGACCGGGACGGCTTTGTCATGGCAGAAGGTGCCGGCGCTTTAGTTCTGGAATCGCTTGAAAGCGCTGAAGCACGCGGTGCAGAAATTCTGGCAATTGTGCGCGGTTGCGGCGAGAAGGCCGATGACTTCCATCGCACCCGTTCATCACCCGATGGATCACCTGTCATCGCCGCCGTTCAACATGGGCTGGATGATGCGGGGCTGGATTCCAGCGAAATCAGTTACATCAATGCCCACGGCACTTCCACGCCGGAAAATGACCGGATGGAATATAACTCGCTCAAAGCCGTGTTTGGCGACCAAATTCACCAAATCCCCATTTCCTCCAACAAGTCGATGATCGGCCACGCCCTTACCGCAGCAGGCGCAATTGAGGCGGTATTTTCAGTGTTGACCATCCGCGAAGGCGTTATCCCGCCGACCATTAATTACACCAATCCAGACCCGGACATTCCACTTGATGTGGTGCCCGATGTCAGTCGCAAGGCCGAAGTCAATAATGTGCTCTCCAATTCATTTGGCTTTGGCGGGCAAAATGCCTGCCTGGTTTTGGGCCGTGCATAAACCTAAAAGCATCAATCGGTTGTTTGCTGCTATTAAATAGCCAATTTTAAAGGACCACTTTTAATGAACACTCTGCAATTTGCCGTCGTTGGTTTTTATATCGGGCTTAATGCGCTGATATTACTTTGGCTTACAATGGGCACTATCCGGCTGCGCGGGAAATATAAAATCTCGATCGGTGACGGCGATAACAAACACATGTTTCGTATTATGCGCGGCCACGCCAACGCCATTGAAAACATGGGCACTGTCTTGTTGCTTATGCTGATCATGGCAGCACTCGGCACACCATCAATCGTCTTGCACGGCATCGGGATCGTTTTCACCTTCGCACGGCTCATTCATGCCTGGCACTTCATTCAGGAAGATGCCGCAAGATGGCTGCGTTTTTACGGCACTCTGCTCACCCTGATCGTTACACTGGTATTGGCCTTAACCGTTATCGGGCACAGCATAATTATTATGATGGGTTAATTCTCGCCTCACCCGATAATTACAATATGCGGTCTTATGTTCATCCCAATGCTCCCGAGTGCGTCAAAATCAGCTAAAAGGCGTGGTATTCGCTGCGAACTCTAGTTAAAGCTGTATTTATATAATGCACGCCTAGAGCAATTCATCTTTAGATGGAATCACTCTAGTTTGTTTTCGCTCACGGCTACTCGGGCTTTTCTACTGGCTCACGTTTTGCGCTTCGCGTTGTTCAACGTGCAACTTGAGCTTGCGCCCGGCCTCCGCGGGGGCGGTGCATAAGCACCGGGCCAGTTCCGCCCTCAAATTGATTTCATCAATTTGCACATCGGGCTCCAATCGTGGCCCGGCTGCTTCCATGTAAATGTGAAGCAGTCTGATATTAGATATAAGTGCCATAATACACATTGCAGCACTTGAAAATAAACCAAACCAGCAATCAAAACTTGCAAATCTGGCGATTCGACATCACAATGATGCCACAATTGATATTGCGGTAATTGCCCCATAATGTTGGGAATTTTGGGTTAATGGCACAATAAGCGCGATATACTGAATTTGGGAGAGTAATTCGATGTTAATTTCTGCTTTTGTTCGCAAAACCGCAATCCTGTCTGTTCTTGGGGCAGCACTTATAGCAAGTGGCTGCACATCCAGCACAACGGGTTCATCCACTCATGGGGGAATGATTGCTTCGCAAATTGCTAATTCTCCATTTAGTGATCCAGGTTCGCGCGCGCGCAATCAAGCCTACGCCTCACGCCCGCAGCCACAGCAATTTGACTACAGTTCAATTTATGCCTCGACAGCCGATGGTGATATTACCATTCAAGCCTTCGACTACAAAAAAATGAACAGCAAATATTTGCGCCAGCAAGTTCGCTATTTTGGTTCAGAAGCACCCGGTACAATCGTTGTCGATGTTTCCGGCCCGTTCCTGTATTTCGTGCAACCAAGAGGCATGGCAATGCGCTATGGTATTGCAGTTGGCAAAGAGGGCTTTGGCTGGACTGGCTCCGCAAATGTACAACGCAAAACAACCTGGCCCACCTGGACCCCGCCAGCAGAAATGATCCAACGCTCTCCCAAGCTTGCCAAATTTGCCCAAGGCATGCCCGGTGGGGCAGACAACCCCCTCGGCGCACGTGCAATTTATCTTTATAAAAACGGCAAAGATACATTGTACAGGATACACGGCACCACAAAACCATTCAGCATCGGCCGAAAAGCATCCAGTGGTTGCTTTAGAATGATCAATCAGGATGCCGCCGATCTTTATGCACGCGTGAGCCCTGGTGCCAATGTATTTGTTAAAGAATATTTGACTGAAATCGACACCAAATAATTACTTCGGCCATTTGACTGAGTAAAAATACCCGAAATTATTATTGAAAAGCGGTGGGCAGTAATGTTCGCCGTTTTCGTTTTTAGTATCAAAACTAGAGCAAATTACCCGCCAGAAACCGGCTAACCATTACATAGAAGTAATTTGACCCTCCAGTTACAGGAAGGATTATATCAGGATCAAATATACAGCATGAAAACTGTTACAATATAACCAACAAACACCAGCAGGAATCAATCATGAGCGATAAGCAACCAGCTATACCAGTACTAAAATACGCCACCCGCAGAACATTCCTGAAAAATACAGCCTTTGGTGGCATGGTTGCAGTTTCCGGAATTCTTGGATCTTCCCTCAGCGGATTTGGTCGCACCGCCCCCATTCACATAAACCCGCTGAAAATTCCACCACAGGAAAGCGGTACAAAAACAGGCACCACCACGGTCTACAATCTTAGTGTAGAAAACAGCACCACAGAATTTGTAAATCAGATCAGAACATCAACCCGTGGTATTAATGGTTCCTATCTCGGCCCAACACTTCGGTTGAAAGACGGCGAAAACATCAAAATCAATGTCAAGAATTCAATTGGTGAAACCACCACATTGCATTGGCATGGGCTTCACCTGCCGGCAAGCGAAGATGGCGGACCGCATCAGCCAATTCTAAATGGTGAAACCAGAGCATCCCAATTTCAGGTAAAACAAAAGGCTGCAAGTTTCTGGTACCATTCGCACCAATTGCACAAAACTGCGCCCCATGTTTGGCAGGGCCTTGCAGGCATGATCATCGTTGATGACGCAGAAAGCGATACGCTTGATCTGCCGCGCGAATATGGCGTTGATGACATACCCGTGGTGTTACAGGATCGAATTTTCGCCAATGATGGGCAAATGTATTATGATCCATCCCGTCACGACCGAATGATGGGCATGGTCGGCAACATTGCTTTTGCCAATGGTACAATTTCAGCCTTTATTGAAGCCAAAACCAAATTAATACGGCTGCGCCTTTTAAACGGAGCAAATGCCAGCACCTATAATCTGGGTTTTAGCGACAATCGTCCCTTCGCCCAGATTGGCAGCGACGGCGGCTTGCTTGAAACCCCCTATCAAACCAACAATATTACTTTGTCCCCCGGCGAACGCGCTGAAATTGTGGTTGATGTGAGCGGCAATGAAAACTTCATTTTGCAAAGCCGTTCGTCCGGTGGGTCCGGCGGAATGGGCATGGGGATGATGCGCCGCGGCATGATGGGCGGTGGCGGCTCTGAGGCCTTCAATTTCCTTGAAATTCGCCCCTCAGAAAACCTGAAAGCATCTTCAACAATACCGGCAAAACTGACGACGATTGAGCGCCTTGCTCCTTCCAGTGCGGTTAACACAAGACGCTTCATGCTGGAAATGACAATGGGACCAATGATGATGTTGGGCTTCGGCAACTCACATACAATAAATAATCAGGCCATGAAAATGAACCGGATTGACGCGGTGGTTGCTAAAAACTCAATCGAGATTTGGGAAATAGGCAATACATCACCAATACCCCATCCCTTCCACATCCATGATGTCCAGTTTCAAATATTGGATCGAGGCGGCAGGCCACCGCACCCGGGAGAACGCGGGTTAAAAGATACGGTGCTGGTTAACCCCAATGAGATGGTTCGCGTTATTGCCAAATTTTCTGAATATTCAGACCCGAATATACCCTATATGTATCATTGTCATATTCTGGAACATGAGGATGCGGGCATGATGGGACAATTCACCGTCGTTTGAATTTTTGGCCCAAAGATGCGAGCGGCCTGCCCGGTCGCATCTTCCCCCTGTTACCCAAAGGGCCAATCAAGCCGCCCCATCAGCCAATAGGCAATAATTCCAAAATACTCTTTTAGAACCAGGTCGGCTTTTCCAAACTGCACAACGGCATTCCCAACCACGGAAAGATTACCAACATATTCCGCCCGATAATTCGTCGGAAATATATGAACTTCAAAACCAATTTTTTTAAAAATGGCCGCCGACCTGAAGGCATGATAAGCGGAAGTTACAACAATCCATTTTTCATCGGGCTTAGGATTAAGCAGCCGCTTTAAAAACACCGCATTCTCCCAGGTGTTTCGGGATTTGTTTTCGGCGATAATTGACTTTTTATCTCCATAAAGTGCTTTGGCAATATTCTGCGCAACAAGGGTCTCCGGATCACGATTGACATTCCTTTTGGCGGGACCACCAGAATAAACCAGAGGAATATCGGGATATTTGTTGGATAACTCAAATGCCGCAATCAGACGCTCACCAGCATCAGACATCGCATATTTGATATTTCTCTGCCGGGTAATATGCGAGTTTAGCCCACCGCCAAGCACAATAATACCGGCGGGTTTTTCGGAAATTTCCGCAACATCGGCGCGGTTCTCCAAACTATAAAGAAGATAGTCTGGAATATTGGTAAACCCGAGCACAATCATTACAAATGCAGACAGCCCAATCAGCCCACCCCCAAAACGTTGCAATCTCGTGCTTTTTCGCGCAACAAGCCGGATTAGCATTCCGCCAATAATCATAAAAATCACAAGATTAAGCGGGCGAAAAATCAACCAGAATATTTTAGATAATACAAATGCCAAATCAGGCTCCACAATTGATCATTGCTTAACTGCCAAGCTCTTATCAAACTTCCCAATCCAATCAACCAAATTATCGAGAACCTTTGCGCCAACACCGAATAACACGACGATTATTATTCACCTCTGGCATTGAATGAAAACATCGTATAAACCGCATGAAACCTCAAATCACTGGAGTATCCAATCTCGTGCGTGCGCTTCAACTCATATCCGATAAGGACGTTAAAATTGTCGAAATCCCGGCACCCGCTGAACCAGGTGAAGGCGAAGTACAGCTGCGTATAAAGGTTGTAGCACTCAATCACATTGATGTTTGGGGCTGGCGCGGCATGGCATTTGCCAAGCGCAAATTGCCGATGGCTGTCGGAGCGGAAGCCTCCGGCGAAGTTATCAAACTCGGCCCCGGCGTATCCGGGTTGAAAAGCGGACAGCTTGTCTCGATTTACGGCGCACAAACCTGCGGATTGTGTGAGCCTTGCGTTGAGGGCCGTGACAATCTTTGCGAACATGTATCCGGCGTTCATGGCTTTCACATTGACGGCTTCGCCCGCGAAATTATCAACATGCCGGCGCGGCTTTTAGTGCCCGCCCCTCCAGGCGTTGACGATGTGGCGGCGGCCCTGGCACCCGTTACCTTTGGCACCGTTGAGCATATGCTTTTTGATAATGCAAAATTGAAATCAGGCGAAACAATCCTCATTCATGCTGGCGGCTCAGGCATTGGTTCGGCCGCCATACAGCTGGCAAAAAATATCGGTTGCACAATCATCACCACCGTTGGCAGTGATGAAAAAATCGAAAAGTGCAAAGAACTGGGTGCCGACCACGTAATTAACTATGTGGATGATCGCTTTGAGGGCCGGGTTCGAAAAATCACCAAAAAACAGGGTGTTGACGTGGTGTTTGAACATGTTGGCGTCGACACCTGGCAGGGTTCGATGCTGTGCATGAAGCGCGGCGCCCGGCTTGTCACCTGCGGTTCCACCAGCGGTGTTTCAACCAGCATGAACCTAATGATGCTGTTCCAGCGACAATTGAAACTGCTGGGCTCGTTCGGCTGCCGCATGGAAAATATGGCTGACGCGATGCATAAAATGGCCAAGGGTCAGGTTGCTCCGGTTATCGACTGCGAAATTGAATTTGGGGATCTGGCACCTGCCCTTGAGCGCATGCAAAACCGCAAAGTGTTTGGCAAAATAATCATGCGCATGAGCTGATTAAAAATGAAATTCAAGCGCAACCCAATCGTCGAACGCCTCTATTTAAAAACGAAGGATGTTACCGACTGGCTGATTGCCAAAACTCTCGGCGCTCTGCTCTACCTGCTAAAAAAACTTCCCGCACAACGCTCGACCGAGCTGGCGGAAAAACTGTTCAAAAGCCTTGCCCTTTGGCTACCGCGCACCAGCCTTGCCCGGCGCAATATGACAATGGCCTTTCCGGAAAAATCACCTAAAGAGATCAACGACCTCATTGGTGAAATGTGGGGCAATTTTGGCCGCGCCATCGCTGAATATGTCTTTCTGGATCAGTTGTTCGATTTTGACCCGGAAAACCCCGGCAATGGTTTGGTCGAGTTTTCCGGCATCAACAACTTTCTGGAAATTCGTGAAAATGATGGCCCGGTTATCATGTTTACCGGCCATACCGGCAATTGGGAATTGCTCCCGATTGGGGCCGCAACTTTTGATCTGAATGTAACGGCACTCTTTCGCCCACCCAACAATAAATATTTGGCCAAGAAAGTGCTGCAAGCCCGACGCACAGCTATGGGGCATCTGGTGCCATCGCGCGCAGGCGCCGCATGGGCCTTGGCCGACATCATGGAAAAAGGCGGCACCGTTGGCCTGCTGGTCGATCAACATTTTACCCGCGGCCCGATGATCGAGTTTTTCGGCCAAAAGGCCCGTGCCAACCCACTCTTGCCAAAACTCGCCCGGCAGTTTGATTGTCCCATCTACCCTGCCCGCTGCATTCGCCTGCCCGGTGGGCGGTTTCGGGTTGAATTGCACGATGCGATTACGCTCCCCAAAAACGACAAAGGCGAGGTTGATATTGCCGCCTCCACCCAAATGATCAACACGATCATTGAAGGTTGGGTTCGAGAATATCCGGCCCAATGGCTATGGCTGCACAATCGCTGGCGCGGTGGTAAGATCAAAGATGAGGACCGGCGTAAATGACACCCTCAAAAGAGATAATACGGCTGATCCAAATAATGGCGGCCCTGCGCCACAAACAAACCGGCTGTCCGTGGGATGTGGAGCAGGATTTCAAATCCATCGCCCCCTATACGATCGAGGAGGCCTATGAGGTTGCCGATGCGATTGAGCGCGGCGATATGGAAAACCTGCGTGAAGAGCTGGGCGATTTACTTTTACAGGTCGTCTATCATGCCCGCATGGCGGAAGAACAAGGTCTGTTTGAATTTGGCGATGTGGTCGAAGCCATCACCGAGAAAATGATCCGCCGCCACCCGCATGTTTTTGGCGATGAGGAAGCCCGCAATGCCGGTATGGCCAAGGGTGCGTGGGAAAGAATTAAAGCCGAAGAAAAGCGCATCAAAACCGAGGCCCGCAAAAATTCAGGTCAAGAGGGGCAAAAGACCCAGAGCCTCATGAATGATATACCGGCAACCATGCCTGGCATTACAAGAGCGCTCAAAATCCAGCAAAAAGCCGCCCGCGTTGGCTTTGACTGGGAAAAATCGGCTGATGTAATGGCCAAGCTGAATGAAGAAATTGACGAGGTGAAACAGGCAATTGCCAATGGCTCACCCGATCAGATTGAAGATGAGATTGGCGACGCATTCTTTGCACTTGTCAATCTCGCCCGCCATCACGGCATCGACCCGGAGGCCGCCAGCCGCCGCACCAATCACAAATTCCTGACCCGCTTCGCCTTCATTGAAAAGTCGCTTGAGGCGCAGGGCCGCAGTCTGGATGATTGCGATCTGGACGAGATGGAAACGCTTTGGCAACAGGCGAAAAAGCGAAATAATTCAGCCAAATAGTGAGCGAAAAGCGAGCCGCCAGCGCACTGGCGCGCCTCGCAAGCCGTGAGAGAAAACTACCTGCTTCGCCAGGCCTGAGTTCGTTTCAGCACAAATTTTGAAATCACTAAATGAACAATACGCGCGCCCGCATTGGTGTAGAATATCATCATGCCCATAGCGGCAGCTGGTGCCACATCGCCCGCATCATCCATGTTCAACACGGCAATGGCCGCAAGTGCGGTGCCGGATGAATAGAGAAACACAACGGCAGAAACCGTGGTCATCGCATTGACGAACAGATAGATCGAAATATCCAGAATGGCTGGCAGGCTGACCGGAACACTGACCCGCAAAAACAGTTTATAGAACGGCTGTTTCAATGATGAATTAACCGATTCAAATTCATTATCCATCTGCTTTAATGCGGTCACCGCAGTTAAATGCGAAACCGTGTAAAAATGGGTCACCGTACAAAGCACCAGAATAGCCATCGTTCCATAGATGAAATTCAGCGGGTTATCCGGATTGTTGAAAAAGAAGATATAGGCAAGCCCCAACACCATGCCGGGAATGGCCATCGGCAACATGGCAAGAAATTGAAACAGCGAGCGACCATATTTAAAGCCCTGAGTTTTTTCCACCATATAGGCACCGATAAATACCACCACCGTGCCGAAAAAGGCGACAAGCCCAGCCATTTTAATCGAATTTCGATAGGCATCCCATCCGCCGCCATCCATCAAATCGAAGGCATAGTTTTTCAAACTCAAGCTCAAATCATAGGGCCAAAATTTAATCAACGCCGCATATTGGCAGACCCCCAAAATGCCAACTATAAAAATCGCAACCAGCGTGCAATAGGCAAATGAAAGCCGGTCAAACCGCGCATTTGGTGTCGGCTGATAGACGACAGACCGGGACGTTAACAAGGCGACCTGCTTGCGCTGCACAATCCGGTCGATGCCAAAGGCAAACATCGCTGGCACCAAAAGCACCACCGATACCACTGCCCCCATTTCAAAATTCTGCTGGCCGATCACCTGTTTATAAATATCAACCGCCAGCATATTAAACTGCCCGCCAATGACCTTTGGCAGGCCAAAATCAGTAATTACCAGATTAAATACAACAAATGCGGCCGAGATCAATCCATAGCGAGCACCGGGAATAGTGACCGTCCAAAAAGTTTTCCAAGGGCTGGCCCGCAGCGACACAGCCGCCTCATAAAGCCGTGCATCTGAAATCGCCAGCGCGGTTGAAATAATCAACATGGCATGCGGAAAAGTAAAAAACACCGAGCCGATAACAATGCCAATCGGCCCGTAAATACTTTCCCCCATCATGAAAGACTTCAACATCCCCTGATTGCCAAACAGATAGACCAGCGCAATTCCAGGCAACAGCGAGGGCACCAAAATGGGGGCCATCGCAATAAGCCGGAATATGCCCTTAAACCGCATACAAGAACGGTTCAGCGAATAGGCAAAGGCAAAGGCCAACGTCACGGTAATGATGGTGCTGATTGCCGAAATCAGCAGTGAATTTTTGATCGAATTCACCAACGCCGGGGTGGAGAAATAAGTGGAAAAATTGCTAAGCCCGGTCGAAGGCACCGGCCGCAAAACCACCCGCCGGAATTTGTTGGAATCAAGTTCCACCCAGTCCCGGCCAATATGGCGCTCAGACCCGATAAGATATACGGCCTTGTCCGATATGCCCCGGACCTTATAGCGTTTGGAGCTTCGAAAAGAAAACTTCGGGAAGAATTTCGTGACCGCCAATCGACCGCCAGAACCGGTACTTAGGTCACTTTCCTTATAAACCTTCAACTCATCATTGAGTGCTTTTGCCGAAAAAATATTACCGTCGAAAACACCCTTGTCGTCACTTACCTGAAATTCAAACTGAGTAAGATCGTAGGAATAGGTGGAAAAAGCCTTGGACAGCATCGCATAAAGCGGCAAAGCCAGCGCAATCACCAGATAGATGGCAATCATCGCAATAAACCCACGCATCATCCAGTCATCACGGCCCAATTTTGGCTTGATACGAGCGGCCGGCATATCGTCGATTGTCAGCGCGTCTGCTTGCGTGCTCATCTATGAGGCCCTCGCAAATGCTTTCAATCGCGACGATGGCAATTCAACCTTCAATTCACGGCCAACCTCCAGCTCCATACGGCGCATGGCGTTGATGGAAAAATTGGCATTCAAATGAGCCGCACCCAGTTTTTCACTCGAAAGCTCCGCCCGCCAAAATGACCCAAGAAACTCCATCGACGCAATTTTCACATCCAATGTGTTATCCGGTTCTGCAATTGTACCTTCAGCACTGGATGACCGTGCCCCCACCCCGTGCGGGATAATATCTTCCGGTCTGATGGTGATGGTAACATTTTCACCGGCTGCAAATTCATGCGGCTGGCACGCAAGTCCTATCTCGCCAATTTTTGCGACGCTGGAGGAGCCGGCAACACCTTTAATCTGGTTCATCTCGCCGATAAAATCTGCAACAAATAAAGTCTCGGGATTGCGGTAAATCTCGGTCGGCGTACCCACCTGCTCGATCACACCGTGGTTCATCACCACAATCCGGTCGGCCATTGAAAGCCCTTCTTCCTGATCGTGGGTAACCATGACGGTGGTCACACCGAGCTTGCGTTGCAATTCCTTGATTTCATGGCGCAGGTGCACCCGAACCTTTGCATCCAGCGCAGAAAGCGGCTCATCCAATAATAGCAAGCCCGGCTCCATCGCGATGGCACGCGCCAGAGCAATGCGCTGCTGCTGGCCACCGGAAAGTTGTGCCGGAAACTTACGGCCCTGATCCGGCAATCCCACAAGCTCCAGCAATTCAGCCACGCGAGCTTTGATCACAGGCTTTGCCATGCCGGAATTTTCCAGCCCATAGGCAATATTTTTTTCAATCGAAAGGTTAGGAAATAATGCATAGGATTGAAACACAATGCCAAAATCCCGCTCTGCCGGTGGCAGATTGGAAATGTCTTTGCCCGCCTGCTCAATCGACCCGCTGGTTTGCAGATCAAGCCCGGCAATGGCGCGTAGAAGTGTAGTTTTCCCGCAGCCGGAAGGCCCCAGAAAGCAAACAAATTCGCCCTCATAAATCTCCAACGAAATCTCTTTCAGCGCCAGAAAATTTCCAAACGCCTTCCATAGATTATCAATTTTCAAGAATGCCTTCTTGTGGGTATTCCCCGTATCCCCAGACAAATCAGTCTCCCGAATAGTTTTATTCCCGGCGAGTTTTACCCGCTCATTTTATATAACTGCAGAAAAAAGGCGCTGCAAAAAACAGCGCCTCTTTATAATAGTTCGAATTATTTAGGGTCAGACTTACCGTCGTAACGCTTCTGCCATTCTTTCAAAATTGCCCCACGATTATTCGCAGCAAATTCAAAATCATTGTCGATCATTTTTTCCGTCAGATTTTCCGGGAAAAATTTAACCGGCTTGGCAACGCCAGGATAGGCCACAACCGCATAACCCGTGTTATACATCTCGTTGGCTTTCTTGGTGACTGTCCAATCCACAAGTGTTTTTGCAGCCTCAAGGTCGTCAGTTCCGGCAATAATCGCCGTCGCTTCCATATCCCAGCCAACACCTTCGGTTGGAACGATGATCTCAATCGGCGCACCGGCGGCTTTTGATTTCGCACCACGGAAAGCGAATGAAATGCCAATTGCAATTTCACCGGCAGCAGCCAGCTTACAAGGCTTCGAACCAGAATGGGTGTAACGTGCAATATTTTCATGCAGCCCATCCATATATTCCCAACCCTCTTTTTCACCAAACATCTGCAACCATGATGAAACATCCAGAAAGCCAGTTCCGGACGAATTCGGGTTTGGCATGATCAGATGACCTTTATACTGGGCCTGCAGCAGGTCTTTCCACGATTTTGGCGGTGTCAGTCCAGCTTTTTTAGCTTCAACTGTGTTGTAGCATACGGCCGCAACCCACGCATCCATTCCGGTCCATGTTGGCGGTGAGCTTTTATCAACAAACTTTTTATCAAGCGCCTCAACACCTTTTGGTGCATAGGCCTCAAGCATGCCTTCGGCTTTCATCAAAAGCAGCGAGGTTGCCGCAAGGCCCCAAACCACATCAGCCTGCGGGTTATCTTTTTCAGCCAACAGCTTAGCGGTAACGATACCGGTTGAATCGCGCACCCAGTTAATTTTAATATCTGGATGATCCTTGTTGAACTCAGCCGCGTAACGCTTCAAATCCTCAGCTTCAACCGCCGTATAAACGGTTAGTTCTGCCGCCAATGCACTCGATGATAGCAAGGCGGCAGTCGCTGCCCCAAGCACCAGTTTTTTAATGAAATTCATTTTTATTTCTCCCTATTTAATTTCACTTTAGACCCGCCCCAAATCTAACCATCAAATTGAACATCTGATGGTTTTTGAGGGTAGGTCACACACAAATAAAGTCAACCAATTTCATTTTTCAGGTTCACTCCACTTGATCTTTAATATCATGCTGCCTGTGACAGAATGATAACACCGGCCGCAACAATGCAAGCCGATACAATTCGTATCTTCCAGGGCCGTTCGCCAAACCAGATAACCCCGATCAGGGCTGCAATAATTACACTGGATTCGCGAATGGCAGATACCGCCCCAAGGCTGGCAAGGCTCTTTGCATAGATCGCTAACCCATAAGCAACGGCAGAGACCACCCCGCCCATCAACCCGATTAAAT
The DNA here is from genome assembly GCA_026981655.1 of Rhizobiaceae bacterium. GTDB lineage: Bacteria > Pseudomonadota > Alphaproteobacteria > Rhizobiales > Rhizobiaceae > SZUA-100. The sequence goes on from JALSIJ010000046.1 coordinate 82,694, forward strand.
AGGTTTTAATCGTTGTGGCCCGCAATACTTCGCGGCGAATATAAAAGATATAGAGGCTTGAAAACGTCTCAAGCAAAAACAGCCAGCCGATATAACCAAGTGGGCTTTGCGATGCCCGCACGCCCAGCCCGTCGATCACCGTATAGGTGGCAATCGTCAACCCGGTAACGATAGCAGCTGCAATAGCCTTGCCATTGGCCAGCCCGCCGCGTTTTGCAAAAACCAGCATACCAATACCGCAAGAAACCAAAATAATGCCAAACCATGCGGCCAGTGGCAGCACTTCATCGGCAACAATCCACGCGGTCAGCGCTACCACCGGTGGCGATATTCCGCGCGCAATGGGGTAGACTTGGCTTAAATCGCCAAACCGGTAAGAAAGCAGCAGAAAGGCATAGTATAGAAAGTGAACAACGGTTGAACCCACCAAAAACAGCCAGCTTTCACGCGCCGGTGGCAAAAATATTAGCACCAATATCAGGCCAAAAATTGTATGCCCGGCATTAACAAGGCCCATCACCAGCGTGCGGTCCTGCGCACCTTTCACCAGCGCATTCCAGAACGCATGCAAAAAGGCGGCTGATAAAACCAGCATTAGTACCAGTTCCGGCTGTGAGCCCATGGTCAGCCTACCCGATCAAAGTCAAACAAGGTTAGATCGGCCAGGGAAGTGAATAAGTTTTGACATTGGTAAAGAACTTCATCGCCTCAAGAACCCCTTCCTTAACCGCATTGCCGCTATCTTTAATGCCACCAAACGGCGACATTTCGATCCGGTAACCCGGCTGCTCCCAAATGTTGCAAGTGCCCACTTCAAGCCCGTTGATAAATGCAATCGCCCGGTTTAAATCATTGGTGCATACGCCTGATGACAAGCCAAAAGGCGTGCTGTTGGATATTTTCATGACGGCAGCATCATCATCCGGCACCCGGACAATTGGTATGATGGGACCAAATGTTTCCTCCATCACCAACTCACTTTCATGGGGGACCCGGTCAACCACAATCGGTGGCAGCAACGCCCCTTGCCGCGCCGGGTGATAGAGAATTTCAGCGCCCTGCTTGGCCGCATCAAGCACCCGGTTTTCAAAAATCTCGGCGGCTTCAGCATGTACAACGCACCCCAATTGGGTGTCGGCATCCATCGGGTCGCCAAATCGAATGGCCCGGGCTTTTGCCAGAACCAGCGGCACAAATTCATCCGCCACACTTTCCTGCACCAATATACGCTTTACCGCCGTGCAGCGCTGGCCGGAATTTCCGGTAGCACCAGCAACCGCAATGGTTGCGGCCCGCTCCAGATCTTCACCTTTAAGATCGTTCAAAATAATCAACGGGTCATTACCGCCCAGTTCAAGGGCTGTGCGCTTATAGCCCGATTTTTGCGCGATCATTTTCCCCACCGGCACACCGCCGGTAAAGGTAATAATATCGATATGCTCATTGGTGATCATCTCATCACCTATGTCGCCCGGAAGGCCAGTGACAATCTGAAACATTTCAGGTGGTAGCCCGGCCTCATAAAGAATATCAGCCAACGCAATCGCCGTCAGCGGGGTCAATTCAGTCGGTTTGCAGACCATGCAATTATTGGTCGCAATCGACGGTGCGATTTTGTGCGCCACCATGTTCAGCGGATGATTAAACGGGGTGATTGCCGAAATCGCTTTCACCGGTTCGCGCATGGTATAAATGCGCCGCGCCTTGCCCTGCGGGGTCAAATCGCAGGAAAAAATCTGCCCATCATCCAAAATCGCCATTTGGCCGGCAAGCGTAAACACATCATAGGCCCGCCCGGTTTCATAAAGCGCGTGCTGCTGGCAAATACCGAGTTCCAGGGTTAGCCAATAGGCAAGTTCCTCGCGCTTTTGCTTAATCAATTCGCCTGCACGAAACAAAATCTGCTGGCGCTCATAGCGGGTTAGTTTCGGCGTATAATTGGCGGCAATTTCAAAAGCTTGCCGCGCGTGGCTTGAATTGCCAGCGGGCACGGTGCCTATCACCTCATTAGTAAAGGGATAGCGTACCTCAATCACATCATCGGCAAATACGGTCTTGCCGCCAATGCGCATGCCCTCATGCCTGATGTCAATCTTTCCAGCCATCAATGTTTACCCCTTTTTCAAATCAGTTACAGCGCTGCTGCCCGGGTGGCATAATAAAATGCATCAAAATTGCGCAATTCCGGCTTTTCCGGCAAATCCAACACCCGGTTGACGATGAAAGGCACAACCTGCTCGGTTAGTCCACCATGACTTCGCAATGGTTCATTCAGCGCCGCCAGATCATGGCGATCTTCCGATGTGCCAATGCAGATATTTTCGCCCGACACCAATACGATGTCGCCAATGCGGTCTTGTGGCAATTCAAATTGCTCAACCGCTTCTGCATTTGTCAGCACATGGGTAATACCCTTGACTGCCTTCAACCGAGCGATAATATCGCCGTGGTCGGCACCCTCCGGCAAATAAGCGGTGGCAAAAGAGCCAAGCGCGCCGTGATGCACCACATAGGGGTCGGTAATCGGCAGGATAAGCCGCGCCTTTGCCTTGCCCAACCATTCATCCAGCAGGTCTTGCACATAGACCACGGCCGGGCTTCCATCGGCCAAATGTTTGGGTTTCATGCCATGATCGGCGGTTACCACAATGGCCGCACCCATCGCATCAAGCTTGCCCAAATATTTATCAAACATCTGATAAAATGCCTTGGCCTCATCATCTTCAGGCGCATATTTATGCTGCACATAATCAGTGGTGGTGAGATATAATATATCCGGTTTCCAATCGCGCAATAATTTAACCCCGGCAGCAAAGACAAACTCTGAAAGTTCTGCTGAATATACATCTGGCTGCGCCATTCCGAGCCATTGGCTGGCCGCATCCTGCCCGTGTTCAGCGCTCGTACTTGTGTCTGATTTTTCAGCCGAAAAACAGCGGGCACGGTCCTCGTCAAACTTTAACCCGGCCCCCAGCAAGGCGCGCAATTTATCCTTTGCAGTAACGATACCCACCCGCGCTCCAGCTTCATAGAATTTGGAAAACAGGGTCGGCGCACGCAAAAAGCGCACATCATTCATCATCACTTCTTCGCCGGTTTCCGGCTCATAAAGATAGTTACCACAAATACCATGCACTTTGGGAGGTCGCCCGGTGGCAATCGAAAGGTTGTTTGGATTGGTAAAAGACGGGATTACCGAATGGGCAAGCCTGTCGGCGCCGCTATCGCGTATCCGTTTTAATGTCGGCATCAAGCCCTCGCTAATCGCCACATCCAGATAGGCAGGTTCGCAGCCATCCAGACAGATCGCAATAGCGCAGGTTTTCGGAATGGGATATTCCCGGCCATTAACCGATATGGGTTTTTGCTCAATCATTAAAATTCCTCATCATTCATGCGGCCAAAACGGCGCGTTCATCCAGTGCTTTCTTTGGCGGATCAGCCCGCTCAACACCCATTTCTTTTAAACTTTCGCCGGCCGCTTCAACCACCTTTTGCATCACCCTGGCATCCAGATTGCCAATGCATCCAATGCGAAAACTATCGACAATCGTCAATTTACCGGGATAAATAATAAAACCCTTTTGCTTCATCAATTCGTAGAATTTCTCAAACTTGAATTTCGGATCAACCGGATTGAAAAAGGTTACAATAATCGGTGAAAGCCAACGATCTTTCAACAGGGTTTCAAAACCCAACTTCCGCATGCCCTCAACCAGCACATCACGATTTTGCCCATAGCGATTGCCGCGCGCACTGACGCCGCCTTCCCTTTGGTGCAGGTCCAGCGCTTCCATAAAAGCTGCGACCACATGGGTCGGCGGGGTAAAACGCCATTGGCCGGTCTTGTTCATGGTTTTCCATTGTGCATGAAGATCAAGACTGAGCGAATGGCTCCGCCCCTCGGCCGCCTCCAACCCGGATTTACGCGCAATGATAAAGCCAAAGCCCGGCACACCTTCGATACATTTATTGGCCGATGATACGATGGCTTCATAGCGTGGACGGTTTACCTCCAGCGGAATGGCCCCAAAGGCACTCATCGAATCAATCAGCAATTTGCCGCCATTTTCATAGACCGCATCAGAAATTTCTTCGATCGGGTTTAATATGCCCGAACTGGTTTCGCAGTGAACCACAACCACATGAGAAATTGCCGGATCGTTCCGCATCAAAAGTGCCACTTCATTACCGCGCGGTGGCAGATAATCCCCCCTGTCGATAATTGTGTGGTCGCGGCCCAGATACTTCAATGTTTCCGCAATGCGCTTTCCATAGGCACCATTGATTAACACCAGCGTCTTGGAGCCTATTGGCAACAGCGATGACAGCATCGCCTCAACCACAAATGTGCCACTGCCCTGCATTGGCACACAGTCAAATTCATTATCCTGATCATTGATCATCGCCAGCAATTGTTGGCGCATTCTGGCGGTCATGGCGCGAAAATCACTATCCCACGAACCCCAATCACGCAACATTGCCTGCTTTGTAGATAACGCCGTGGTCAAAGGCCCCGGAGTCAGTAAATAGGGCTCCGCTGTCTTGGGAAGATTGTTTTGAGCACTCATTGCACTTGCCTGAACAGTTGCTATTCAAGCCAAAACTAAGTCCTGCAATTAAATTTGTAAAATCGATATTTAATATGTTTATATAGGTAGAATTTATATATTGAAAATGAGGTACTTCAATGCGCCACGTCCAAATTCGAGCCTTCCATGCGGTTGCCATTCATGGTGGGTTTTCCAAGGCAGCAGAAGCCCTCGCCCTCACCCAGCCGGCAATCTCCGACCAGGTATCTAAACTTGAGGAGCACTACGATGTATTATTGTTCAATCGCCACAAACGCCAGGTCGTTTTGACCGATTTTGGCAAGTCACTGTTGGAGATCACGCAAAAACTGTTCGAAATTGAACATCAGGCTTCAGAATTATTATTGGAATCCAAAGCGCTAAGATCGGGCACCTTGCGCATAGTCGCAGATTCCCCCCGCCATCTGCTTCATATTCTTGGTGCTTTTCGCAAAAAATATCCAGGTATTTCAATCTCACTACATGCGGCCAATTCCAAAGAAGTGATTGCAAAACTGTTCAACTATGAAGCCGATATTGGCGTATTGGGTGAAATACCAAAAAACCGCGAATTTGCAGCCGTGAAATTAAGCTCCACACCAATCATTGCTTTTGCAGCAAAAGGTTTTAAAATTTCGCCAGATGAAGGATTGAGCATTTCACAATTGGCTAAATATCCACTGGTTCTGCGCGAAAAAGCATCACTCACCCGTAAAATCCTGGAGGGTATGGCGCAAAAACAAGGGATTAAACTTCAAGCAACAATAGAAGCCGAAGGGCGGGAAGCAGTACGTGAGATTGTAGCCTCAGGCGCAGGCATCGGCATTGTATCAAAAGCCGAATTCGGGCATGATGCTAGATTAAGGGAAATCCCGATAAAGGGTGAAGAAATGCTAATGAACGAAGCATTGATTTGTTTAAAAGAGCGCCGCAATGGTAAACTCATCAAAGCCTTTATGGCGCTGGCAGCCGGGCGTCGTCAAAACGAGAAGAATGTAGAAAAAGCCTGAATAAAATCAACTGTTAACTAAAATACGCTAACCAAAATACGCTATCTGTATTTTGGGCAAAATAGATAGCCTTTTGTAACAGGGTCAACCGCATAAAATATTCGCAATATATTATATTTGCGATTGACGGGTGAGGATATAAATAAATTGATGAGTATGAGGTCTCTAATAGTAGCCGCTAATTATTTCAGGCCAATGCACCTGATGATATTGCTTGTCGTAACCCCATTGATCTTGACCACCTTTCTTCAAAATACCGCAGATGCAAAATCTCGAACCTGCGTAAGACTTGAGCGCCAGCTTGCATCGCTTTCTAATCGCAGAACGACCGGCAACCCGTTAAAATTACTACGCTATAATGGCGCTATCAAAAGACAAAAAAGGCAAATACAACAGGCCAACCGTCAATTGAGACGCGGTGGTTGTTCACGCCCCGCACCAAGAAATGCAAGATCCTGCCAAAGACTGAAAGCCAGCCTGCGCAGCATGAATTCCAATTTGAAGAAACTGCGCGCCCAACGAGGCAGGTTTTCACCCGGAGGCCGTTCCACAAGCCGCGAAAAGCGACGCATCAAAAATGCCCTGAAAGCCAATCGTTGCGATCAGTTAAGACCGGTCATTGCAACCAACAGAAGCGGCATTGTTATCGAACGTGGTGCCGGGCGCCGTTCGGTCATCCAACAGATTTTTGGTGATGAAAGGCGAAATTGGGAGCGTCAAAACAGATCCCGTAATCGCGAATATTATAATGATGAGTTTCCTGGCACCCGCAGGCCCCGTGGCGGCACCTACAGAACCCTCTGCGTAAGAACTTGCGATGGATATTACTTCCCGATCAGTTTTTCCACGACACCACGAAATTTTGGCCGCGATGCCGATGCTTGCAGTGCAAAGTGCCCGGGTACAGAAACAGATCTCTATTCTCATTCAACCAATGGTGAAGGTCCGGAAGATATGGTTTCCACCAATACCCAACAACCCTATAAAGAGCTTGCCACCGCTTTTAGTTATCGTACGGCCGTAACACCGGGCTGTGGCTGTAAATTCAAGCAGATAAATTATGAGGCAATTGCCGGTGAAGGCAATGAAGATGACCGTGAACCTGCCAAGCAGGCTCCCATAGTCGCCACACCGACCTTTAGAATTGATGTAGGTGATGACCCGGACACTCTTCAAAACCGGCGTGGAAATTTTGTGCCCAGACAAATATTTACAAAAAACTCAAAACCCGGAAAACGAAAAATCAGGGTAGTCGGCGAAGCGTTCTTTCCCGGCCAATAACAGGCAACAAAGCAGCCAGTTCAGGACCGTGATCAAGCCCGGTCAATGCCTGGCGAAGCGGCATAAACAGCGCTCTGCCCTTTAATCCGGTTGCCTCTTTTATTGTGGTTGTCCAGCTCTTCCATGTGCCTTGGTCAAATTCGCCATCCGGTAGAAGCTCACGCGCAGCTGCCCAAATCGGGCTATTCTTATCTTCAATTACCGGCGAATAATTGCCTTCGACAATCTCCTGCCATTCGAGCGCATCACCAACCTTTTGCAGGTTGCCACGAACAGCCAGCCAAAAGCTCTCATCTTGCTCTACACCAAGTGCTGCAAGCCGGTCTTTAACATCATCATAGTCCATCGCATGAACCAGTTTGGCGCTCAGGCTCTCTAATTCCACCTGATCGAAACGCGCCGCAGACTTGGTGACAGTTGTTAAATCAAACAGTTCCATCAATGCCGCCATATCAGCGCAGGGCTCAACCGATTTGGATGTGCCAATAATAGAGGCAAGCGTTGCAACCGCCATTGGCTCTATGCCGTCTTCACGCAAGCTTGCCAATGAAAGCGAACCCAGGCGTTTGGAAAGCCCTTCGCCACTGGCTGAAATGAGCAAATTATGGTGGCCGAAAACCGGGGCGACAGCACCGAGCGCCTTAAACACTGTAATTTGGGCGCCGGTATTGGTCACATGATCATCGCCACGAATAATATGCGTAACACCCATATCAATATCGTCAACAACCGACGGCAGGGTATAAAGATAGGTGCCATCTTCGCGAATAAGAACCGGGTCGGAGAGCGATGCAAGATCGACAATTTGATTGCCGCGCACAAGATCATCCCAGGCGATTTCACACCGCGAGGTTTTGGCCGGATCATCAGCAAAATTCGGCAACAAAAAGCGCCAATGCGGTTTGCGCCCTTCAGCCTCCAGCCTGGCCCGATCTTCATCCGTTAAACGCAATCCCGTACGATCATAGATCGGCGGTAATCCGCGCGCCATCAAGCGTTTACGTTTACGGTCTATCTCATCGGCGGTTTCATAACAGGCATAAAGTAGCCCGGCTTTCTTCAACGTTTCTGCGGCCGCATCATAAGATGCAATGCGTTCAGACTGACGTTCAACCACATCAGGTTTAATGCCCAGCCAATCCAGATCGCGAGCTATATTTTCCGCATATTCTAGTTTGGAACGAACGGCATCCGTATCATCAAAGCGCAATATAAATGTGCCGTCATTCTGCTTGGCATATAGCCAGTTAAACAATGCAGGACGGGCATTACCAATATGGATATTACCGGTAGGTGAAGGCGCAAAACGCAGGATTGGTTTATCAAAGTTTTTCATGCCTGCGCAATAAACCGCACGCACAGTAAATGCAACCACATCTGACGAAATCAATATGCCTGTTCAAACGCCAATTGACGACGCTTGAACTCTTTTGTACAGAATATCAGTGTCAAAGATGCAAGAAAACAATACGCCGCCATACCAATAAACTGGCTTTCTAACGACACGCCAAAATCAATCAACCAACCAACGACACCGGGTCCAAGGGCAGAAAATAGCACCATTAAAGCCGTTACCAATGACCGGATGGAGCCAAGGTGTTTGGTGCCGTAAATTTCCGGCCAAAGTGAGCCATATAGCAAAGTAATTATTCCGGTGCTGATGCCCATCAATGTCATAAATAATATCAGGGCCACGGGTGCTGTAACCAAAGCCAGCGCAAGACAACCAAGACCAACAGGCACCAAGAATATAGGCAAAAGGCTAACAGCATTTGTGCGATCAACAAACAGTCCGGATACCAGAGACGACAATACGGAAACAATCGTTAGCCACAAAAACGTAAGGGCGAACAATTCAATCGACCACCCGCGCAAGGCAAGCAGATAATCCTGATGAAAAAATATCGCAGTGCCAATAAAAGGCGGTGCCAATACACCTATATTGGTAATCCAGAACAGCGGGTCACGCAGCATCTCAGAACGTGTCCACTGGCGAACATTACTCACTTCCTCTCCATCAACTTCGCTTTGCGGCTCACGCTCGACCCACATAAGGGCTGAAATTGCCGGCAGTGCTACAACAAGCACAACAATAGCAGCAGCAAGCCAGGCATCACGCCACCCGAGAATTGCGACCCCTGATACAAATGTTACCGGTAAAAACGCCTGACCAGCGGTAAATCCAAGTGAGGCAATGGAGACAGATTTTCCGCGATTTTCCGCATACCATCGCCCCATCGCAGTAATCGAAATATGGGTCATCATGCCCTGCCCGAACAGGCGCAAACCAAACAGAGCCAGCACCAGCACAAATATCGATTGTGATTTTGCCAGCGCCAGACAGGCAATGGCGAGACCAATTACCGTAATTGTAACAACTTTTACGACGGAATAATGGTCAACAATCTGGCCGACAAACGGAAAAACCAATGCGCTAGCCAGCGTGGCGATCATATAGATACTACCATATTCGCCAGATGTCAGATTGAATGCCTCGCGAATGTGACCTGTCGATAGGGCGATATAGAACGTCTGACCGAAGCTCGAAAACATCGTCAGCAGAAAACCGCCCAGCAGCCAACGCAAATTTGATCGAATAAAACCGAAATACGACATGAAAAACATCAAAAAATGGAAGAAAGCCAAACACGAAAATGTTCGACTAACAAACGCTATGCGCAATATAAATAAATAGCAATCCTAAAGCTTGTCTCCAAAAAGTGGAGACTGGTTTTTGGAATCAAGACATGCGCCAACAAATAGAGCTTGTCTCCTAAAAGCGGGGCCGGTTTTAGGAAGTAAGACATACAAATATCGCATATCAAATGCGGAGGGTTGAATACGATTTGTTTTAGCAAAACCGAGCAATAGAAACCGTCGCAATTCTGGGCAAAAAAAACCCGGGCAAACGATCAACGTAGGTGCCCGGGAAAGGTAATAAGTCAGGGGAGAAAAGCTGACTTAGAGTTCTAAAACTCAAGCGAATATATATACATTTATTTGAATATTAGCAAGCATTAATTTTCACATTGCTAATATATAAGCATTTCACTATAAGGCGTTGCTTTAAAACATGAATGCAGAAAATTATCGCGTCAGCAGTCAGCAATTTAAAAAATTTATTGCCCAACAATGGAACAAATATACAATTCTATGAGATTACTCACCGAATCGATACTTATTGGGTTCTCATAAAGTCGGCATTTTCACACGCCGAACAAATTCAACAAACTCATCGGCCCATTTATTGGTGGCTGAATTCCTCATATGGCAGAACCCCGCAAGCAAATTACCTTGAATAATACCATCGAAATTACCATCAATCCCCTGCCCGCGCAAAATCTGATATGCAAATCTCGTCGCAACAGGCAGATTTTTAATCCGGGCAAAATGAAATTCGTGCGCCGGAACGCTTGCCACATCATTAGTAGTTTTATCAACCAGCCAAGGGTGGTCATCCGTCGCTTTAAGCCTGGAATATCCACGCCCCTGCGGGCGTTCGCACATTATAGCATCACCGCCAATAGCACCGACCATATCGAAAGTCTCGCCGTCCCAACTCAAGCTCTTGCACAAATACATCAGCCCGCCACATTCGGCATAGGCAGGCATACCATTTTCAATTTTTTTCTTAATATCAACGCGAAGCGAAATATTTGCCGACAATGCCCGCATATGAGTTTCAGGAAAACCGCCCCCGATGAAAAGCCCATCAGCATCGGGCACTTGACTATCGTTAAGCGCATCGAAAAATACCAGTTCCGCACCGGCGCCTTGTAAGGCCTCAAAATCATCAGGATAATAATAGGTAAAAGCGCTGTCACGGGCGATGGCGATTTTCACATCTGGCCTGGTGTCTGGTTGAGGCGCAAGATCATGCCCATTTGCTGGCAGCGAAAGCGATCTGCCCTGCTGAGCAATTTCCACCATATGATCAATATTAACGCTTGAGGCGATGGTATCATACAGCCCGGCCAGACGCCGTTCCAGTTCCGCAATTTCATTCGGCGTAGTAAGCCCCAAATGCCGTTCGTTGATTGATATTTTCTCATTGCGCCCAACCGCACCCAGCACCGGTATATCCGTATAATGCTCAACGGCGGCCCGCAGTTTTCCCTCATGGCGAGGCCCGCCAACCTTGTTTAAGATCACTCCTGCAATTTCGACTTCAGGATCAAATATCTGGTAGCCACGAAGCAAGGGGGCAATGCCACGCGTCGTGCCGGTCGTATCAATGACAAGAACCACCGGCGAGCCAAGCAATTTTGCAAGTGCCGCGTTGGAATCACTTCCCTCAAGGTCGACCCCGTCAAACAAACCTTTGTTGCTTTCAATCAGCCCAAGATCAGCACCCGAAATTTCGCGGGCAAATAGCCCGGTGATCTCACCCTGATCCATCGTATTAAAATCAAGATTGTAACAAGGTCTTCCAGACGCACGCGCAAGCCACATCGGGTCGATGTAATCCGGCCCCTTTTTGAAACTTTGAACAATGGCACCACGCCGCGTCAGCGCACCCGCAAGCCCAACTGAAATCGTGGTTTTACCGGAAGATTTATGCGCGGCTGCAATAAAAATATGCGCCATGATAGGCTACGCGACAGCAGGCAGCTGGTTCTTGTCCCGGTCAGCCCACATGGTTTCAGCCAATTGCTGGGCGGCGTCCATGCTATCAACCTGCCCCATCAATTTAAGCGCAATTGCCAAAGTACCGGTAACAGAGGCTTCCGCATATTCATGCTCTTTTTCACCGCGCCATACGGCCGCCAGATCGGCTATATCCATGTGTTCATCCGCAGCATAATGCCCGCTCTCAAGCAAGCGTGGCCAAACTTCAACTTCCGGCTCTTTTTTCCCTTCCCGGGTCGTCCAAACTTCTGTCGGTTTGTTGGGACGACGTTCAATTTCGCCACCCTCACCACGAAAAACGGATGCATTAGGCTGGCCCATCAATTGGGCCGCCCCCGCATGAACATCCATAAACCCGCGATGGAAAATACCCTGCATCATGGCAGGTGCATTAAACGGATTAAGCATGCGAGAAAAACTGTGAACCGGCGAACGCAATCCAAGAATGGGGCGCAGACCAATCAGATCTTTCAAACGCGGAACAATATTTTCAAGCGGCACATAGGTGAAATTATTGCGGATAATCTGTGTTGCCGCCTCTTCAAGGCTGGAGGCAATAGGAAAGCCCAGCGCTTCTAAACATTCGCGCGTATAAACGCGTCCCGGTGTATGGCCCTCGGTTCCGTGCATAAATACCTTGTAACCATTCTTCGCCAGAACCAATGCCGATAGTAAAAACCAGGGCAGTTGGCGGCGTTTACCCGCATAGGAAGACCAGTCAATATCAACTGCTGGAATACTCTCCGGCACATTCATGGTTGATTGCGCACCAATCGCAAAGCCGGCAATTTCATCCGGCGTTTCTTCCTTCAGGCGCATTAACATCAAAAATGCACCCACCTGCTCCGGCTCCACTTCGCCACGCAAAATCATGCCCATAGATTCAATAGACTCTTCAAGCGTAAATGAACGCGTTTTGGTTTTACCACGCGCCAATATAGCGATGAATTTTGAGAACGGATGCGCCTCTTGCATGGTTTTTCCTAACATTTGGAACTTACAAAGATCGTTCTATTGCGGCCTTCTATTTACTTGGCAGCACTATGATGGGGGTCAACGGCACTGTCAGCAAGGCTTTTTGGCACGATTTTAAATACTTTCATACCCACAAGGGTCAGAGCAATAGCAATCGCCATGCCACCCAGTCCAAGCATTAGCTCAGCCAAGCTTGGCGTATATTGCCCAAATTGCCCATCCATCCAACTGCTTTGAACTTCATAACCGGGAAACAGCATCAATGGGAAAGCTTGCCCGCCAATCACGATTACATACACTTGGGCAAACCCACCCGCGATTATCATCAATGCAGACAGGACAATTGCCGGCCGTTTTTTACCCATTGTTGGGTGCAGCAATAGCAAAATTGGTATAATATTGCCGATCAGGATATGACCGAACCAGAACAATTGGGTATAAATTCCACCATCCAGCAAAATAAAGCGCTCATAGCTATGGTGCTCAGTTGCATAAAGGCTGGTTAGGTGTTGGGCCAATGTAAAATACAGAACGACCGCTGCGAATATCGCCAGCAA
>JALSIJ010000047.1 GCA_026981655.1 Rhizobiaceae bacterium
AATTCATCTTCTGTGCCGGAAATCACGTGAATATCCGTGACCTTGGGCGCACCTTCAGTCAGTGTGCCGGTTTTATCAAATGCGATCTGCGTGACCTTGCCAATCGCTTCAAGCACTGCGCCGCCTTTCATTAACAGCCCGTGCTTGGCACCTGCCGATATGCCCGAGGTAATGGCCGCAGGGGTAGAAAGCACCAGCGCGCAGGGGCAACCGATCAGCAGTATGGCGAGGCCCTTATAGACCCAGGTCATCATGTCCGCGTCAAAAAACAGCGGCGGGATAAAGGCGATCAGGGCCGAGACCACAATAACCCCCGGGGTATAATAGCGACTGAAATCATCTATAAAGCGGGCAGTCGGGGCCTTACTGGCCTCTGCTTCTTCCACCAATTGAAGAATGCGGGAGATCATATTGTTTTCAGAAGTCTTTTCTATTCTCAATCGGATTAATCCATCCGCATTGATCGAACCGGCAAATACACCGTCGCCAACATTTTTACTGATCGGCATGGACTCGCCCGTGATCGCCGCCTCATCAATCGAACTTTGCCCTTCGATGATAGCGCCATCAGCAGCAATGCGATCGCCGGGGCGGATTTCGATTATATCGCCAATTGCAAGACTTGCCGCATCCACCTCGCGCACCCCGCCCTCAACCACCAGCAGGGCAGATTTTGGCACCAGATCAGCCAAAGCCTGCACCGAGCGCCGCGCCTTGGCAGCCGCGACCATTTCCAGCAATTCACCGATGAGAAACAGAAATACGACCACCGCCGCTTCTGCCTGCTCGCCGATAAATATCGCGCCTATTACGGCGATTGTTACGAGCGTTTCAATGGTGAAAGGCTGGCCCGCAAGCGCGCTCAACCAGGCTTTGCGGGCGAGGGGAAAGAGCGCTGCAAGCCCTGCTACCGCAAATACATAGGATGCATATTGAGGCTGCCAATAGGAAAGGACGGTGGCAAAAGCCAATAGCAGGCCGGCGAAAATAACCAGCCGACCTTTGCCCGTCTGCCACCAGGCCTGCTCAACTTTTGGGGTTTTGCCGCTTTTTACCTTATAGCCGAGTTTTTCAATGGTGCGGGTGACAATGGCCGCATCATGCTTTGCATTGGGCATATCAAATTTCAGCTTTTGGGTGGTGTAGTTGAGTTTGACATTTTCCACGCCAGGTAATTTGCAAACGGCACCTTCAATTTTGCTGGTGCAGCTTGGGCAATCCATTCCGTCAATAAGCAGTGTGTTGGTGTTTGGCATGAAATTTCCTGACGTGATTTTGGCAATTTCAACCCTTATAGGACCTCTAGCAACATGAGCTTCAAGCGGAAAATTCAAAAACTGGTGAATAGTGTGAAATCAACAAGCACGTCTCACAGAAAATTGAAATATTGTGGTTTACGCGCCAGGCAATTTTCAGGCTATCAGGTGGCCAAACATCTCTAAGTGGAGCACCTGATGCGCTATATTTTACCTATGATTATTATCCTTGGAGCCACCGTTAACGCCATACCGGCAAGTGCCCAATCATTGCAGGTGTTACCGCTGTCGGACGCCACCAACGGTACGCCACCAAAGCTGGTTGATGTGGGGGCAAAGAGCGCCGGGCTAACCTTTGTTTCCAGCGTGCCGTTGGCTTGCACGGTTGTGTACGGCACGACAAAAGAGTTCGGCAAAATCGCCAATGATCCGAATATGGGATCGCTCACCACAATTGATCACAATCCGGTTTTGGGCGGGTTGGAGCCTGAAACCAAATATTATTTCCGGGTGCAGGGGATTGCCGCCAATGGCAAATTATTTGCAGGAAAAATTCGCGAATTTACCACAGCAGCCAAGGCAAAAGGCCCGGCAGGTCTAACGGCGCTTTCAGCCAGCGTCATGATGGTCAGCAGCAATTATGGAGGTGCTGCAAACGATCAGTCCTGGGGCGCAAACAGTGCTCTCGATGGTGATCCTTCCACCGCATGGTCATCATCTGGCGATGGATCAGACGCTTTTCTGGTGTTGGATTTTGGCAAGAAGGCCAAAATTGGTGCAATTGATATCTGGACCCGCTCCATGAGCGATGGCACCGCGCAAATCTCCACCTTCACCGCAACCGATGATGCGGGCAAGGTCCATGGGCCGTTTACCTTGCCGGATGCAAGCAAATCCTATCGTTTTGAGCTGAACGCCAGCACAAAAACCCTGCGCATTGATGCAGCCACCAGCAGCGGCGGTAACACCGGTCTTGTGGAAATCCTCGCCTATGAAAAGAAAGGGTGAGGGCAAGGGTTTTAACCTCGCTTCCGTTAAACCAACCTTAAACTCATTATGGTACACCGCCTGCAACTATAATTGCGCAAGGCGGAAACCATGTTTGTTGAAGAACTGAAACTCAACGCATTTAACAAGATGATCGGGCCGTTTTTGCCGACCGAGCGCATTTACGTGCTTTATTTGTTGAGCGCGCTGGTGCTTGCGGTGCTAACCTACATGCTGGCCCGCGATGATCACGAGGAATATGGCCCAAAAGACCAGCGTTCGCTGCTTTGGTTTTTCAAATACATGTTTTCTGGCAAAATATATAAGGGCGAAACCTTCAAGCAGGACGTGGTCTATTTCTTCGTCAATGCAGTGCTGTTTTACGGCATCATTCTGCAATTCCTGTTTACCGTGCACGAGTTTTCAAATTTTGCTTTTTCCGGCGTTGTTTCGGTTTTCGGCGAAAATCAGCAGCCTTTGGTGACATCTTTTACCCATTTGGCGATCTTCACCATCATATCCGTGCTGATCATGGATCTGTGCGTCTTTACAATTCATTATCTGCAGCACAGGATACCAATTCTGTGGAATTTCCATCAGGTGCACCATTCAGCCGACCAGCTGTCTCCGATGACGCTGTTTCGCCTGCATCCGATAGATCTGATCCTGATGAGCCTGACTGTTTCGCTGGTAACCGGTGCCGCCATTGGCGTGCTGTTTTATTTAACCGGTGAAGAGCCGCAGCAGGTCAGTATTCTGGGTATCAATATTGTCGTGTTCCTGTTTTATATCGGTGGCTACAATTTGCGCCATTCGCATATATGGTTGAGCTATCCCCAATGGCTGAGCAAGATATTGATTTCACCCGCCCAGCACCAAATTCATCACAGCCGCGATCCAAAGCATTATGACAAGAATATGGGGTTGATCTTTGCTTTCTGGGACAGATTGCTGAACACGCTTTATGTACCAAAAGGTTTTGAGAAACTCAGATTTGGCATTAATGATGCGCAACCCAATCCATTTCGCTCGGTCACCCAAATGTATTTATTGCCATTTTCATGGTCATGGAATCAGATCAGGCCGGTGCTAAATAGTGCCCCGCGGATTGGCATCGTGGTGGCTTCGGTCGCAATGATCGGGTTTGGTTATTCATGGTTTTATCAAAATTACAAGGGCACCAAACCGGGGTTCACTCTGGAACATGTGGCGCTGCTAAATATGAACTGGTTTGAGGTGCAGGCCGCACTGGATAACGGTTATGACACGATTATTATTCCAACCGCAGGAACTGAACAAAACGGCCCGTTCGTGCCACTGGGCAAGCACCATATGGTGGTGACCAAAACCAGCCAAATGATCGCCCGGAGCCTTGGCAATGCGTTGATTGCCCCGGTTATCGACTATGTGCCTGAGGGCGAAATTTCACCAAAGCCGACCATTCACATGCCTTGGCCCGGCACCATTTCCGTGCCTGATCCGGTATTTGAAGGGGTGCTAATTGCGGCGGCTGCCAGCATGAAACAACACGGTTTCAAACACATCTACTTCCTCGGTGATAGCGGCGGCAACCAACCAGCGCAAAACAAGGTGGCCAAACAATTATCAGCAATCTGGCGCGCAGAAGGCGTGGAAGTCGCCAATATAACCGACTATTATGCGGCAAATGGACAATTCGACCATCTGTTGAACAAGGGATATTCGAAGCAGGATATCGGTGGTCATGCGGGCATTCGCGATACTTCCGAGATGCTTTTTATTGCACCAGAAATGGTGAAGTTCAGAAGTTGGCAATTGCCAAAGGGCAGGGATGATGCGGGTTTTGATGGTAATGCGGGCAAGGCCAGCGCAAAAATTGGCGCGGATATGGTGCAACTAAAGGTTAATGCAGCATTAGCGCAAATAAAATCACTCCGCGAGAAATTTGCCCAGCGCGTTCTGGCCAGTAAGTAAACCAGGCCCGCGTAAAACGCTTTACAATATAGGTCGGCCCGGATTGCCATAGTCCGGGTCGGTTTTATTTTGCCAAAATATAAAAATTATTTTCGTGCGCCCTGCGTAATTTACCGCAGGAACCGCATCATTTAAAGCTTTATGAATGTGTGTTTGTGTGCTATTTCGTGCAATACAGATAATTGCAGGGCGTGTTTTTGCAATAATTCTCTAAAAAGCCGTATTTTTCGAATTATTATTGCAATATGGAGCAAAACGCAGGAAATAATGATGCAGGAATTTCACAAGATTCGTCGGTTGCCGCCTTATGTTTTTGAGCAGGTAAACCGCTTGAAAGCCAGCGCGCGGGCCAGAGGCAGCGACATTATCGATCTTGGCATGGGCAATCCTGATTTGCCGACGCCACAAATAATCGTCGATAAATTATGCGAGGCGGTGCAAGACCCGCGCACCCATCGCTATTCCTCATCCAAGGGCATTCCGGGTCTGCGCCGGGCGCAAGCCGCCTATTATGAACGCCGTTTTGGCGTTAAGCTTGATCCCGATAGTCAGGTTGTGGCAACGCTTGGTTCCAAAGAAGGCTTTGCCAATATGGCGCAGGCAATCACCGCACCGGGCGATGTGGTGCTGGTGCCGAACCCAACCTATCCCATTCACTCATTTGGCTTTATTATGTCGGGTGGGGTGGTGCGTTCAATCACCGCTGACCCGGATGACAATTTCTTTGAGCATCTCGACCGCGCGGTGCAGCATTCCACGCCCAAGCCAACAGCTCTAATTCTCAATTATCCATCCAACCCGACGGCGCAACTGGCGACGCTTGATTTCTACAAGGAAGTCGTTGCCTACGCCAAAAAGCACAACATCATTATTCTGTCTGATCTGGCCTATGCAGAGATTTATTTTGATGATACGCCGCCGCCTTCTATTTTGCAGGTGCCGGGCGCCATTGATATTGCGGTTGAATTTACCTCCATGTCGAAAACCTTTTCCATGCCCGGCTGGCGCATGGGCTTTGCCGTGGGCAATGAGCGGCTGATCGCGGCGCTCACAAGGGTTAAATCCTATTTGGACTATGGCGCATTTACCCCTATTCAGGTGGCAACGGCCGCAGCGCTTAATGGCTCTGATGAATGCATTACTGCTGCGCGCGAAACCTATCGCCGCCGCCGCGATGTGATGGTCGAAACCTTTGCCAATGCGGGTTGGGATGTACCGTCTCCACCGGCGACAATGTTTGCCTGGGCACCCATTCCTGAAAAATTCAAACATCTTGGTTCGCTGGAGTTTTCCAAGCTTATGATCGAGAAAACCGAGATCGCCGTTGCCCCAGGCATTGGCTTTGGCGAATATGGTGATGACTATGTTCGTATTGCGCTGGTGGAAAATCAGCAAAGAATTCGCCAGGCCGCACGAAATCTGCGCAAGTTCCTTGCAAGTGAAGATGAATCACGGCACAACGTCGTTCAATTTTCAGCGCGCCGGTAAGCCCTCCCAATCTTCCGGTGCATCATAATCAACACCGGATAGACCTATGGATAAACCTCTCAAAATTGGCATTGCCGGCCTTGGCACAGTTGGTGCAGAGCTGGCCCGCATTATCAATTCAAAATCCAATATGTTGGCCGAACGATGTGGCCGCGCATTAACGCTCACCGGGGTATGCGTGCGCGATCGCACAAAAGATCGCGGCATCAACCCTAATTCAGTAGAATGGTTTGACGACGCGGTTGCACTCGCCACCTCTGATATTGATGTCTATGTGGAACTGATGGGCGGCGATGCAGGCCCGGCACTGGAATCAGTGCGTGCGGCACTCAAGGCAGGCATTCATGTTGTCACTGCCAATAAGGCGCTGCTGGCCAAACACGGGGTAGAGCTTGCAGAACTGGCTGAAAATTCCGGTGTGTTGCTGAACTATGAAGCGGCCGTTGCTGGCGGGATTCCGATTATCAAAGTGATGCGGGAATCGCTCACCGGCAATGATGTCACCCGCGTTTACGGCATAATGAACGGCACCTGCAATTACATCCTCACCCGGATGGAAGACGATGGCTTGTCGTTTGAGGAATGTCTGGCCGATGCCCAGCGCCTTGGCTATGCAGAGGCCGATCCGGCCTTTGATATCGAGGGCGATGATACGGCCCACAAGCTGGCCATACTCACCTCGCTTTCTTTTGGCACCAGAATTGCCGCCGATGAAATCTATGTTGAGGGCATTACCAAAATTACCACCGAGGATATTCGCGCTGCCAAAGATTTGGGCTACCGGATCAAATTGCTCGGCGTTGCCTGCCGTACCGATAGCGGCATTGAATCACGCGTCCACCCGACAATGGTGCCACTGGCATCACCGATTGCGCAAATTTCCGGCGTCACCAATGCGGTGGCGATCGAGGCCGATGTGGTGGGCAGCCTCATGATGTCTGGCCCCGGTGCCGGCGGAGGTGCAACCGCATCGGCTGCCCTTGGCGATATTGCCGATATTGCCAAAAGCCGCCCCGGCTATCAGCATGGCCCGGCGCTTGGTCGCCCGGCAGAACGGTTGGAACCCTATGTGCGCGCCAAAATGCGCCAGCACGAGGGCGGCTATTTCATCCGCATGTCGGTATTTGATCGCTCCGGCGCGATGGCGGCAATCGCCACCCGCATGTCAGAGCAGGATATTTCGCTTGAATCCATCGTGCAACGCCGCGATACCCCGCGTTCTGAGGTTAAAAATACAGATTTGGACGCACAAACGCTTATCCTGATTACCCACGAGACGCATGAATCCGCCATTCGTGCGGCGCTGGAGGCAATCTCCAAGGACGGCTATCTCGCCGCCGAACCACAAATGATCCGCATCGAGGAAATGGGGTGAGGGGGGATTAGTACCATCCCGCCCTCGAGTTGGGCTGGTGCGCAGCTCAAGTTGCACGTTGAGCAACGCAAAGCGCAAAACTTGAGCCACTAGAAAAGCACCAAATGGCCGGGAGCGAAAAAAATGAGCGATTCCGTCAAAGACGGGCACGCTCTAATGCGTGCGTTTAAATAAATCGGTGAGTTATCCCAAACCCAGCCTTGATTTCCCGCCGAAAATGATATAAACATATCTTTATGTCATTTCGAAGGTACCAATGTTAAAGCAAGTCAACAATAAGCAAAACCTGTCGCTCGATGAAAGCGTTGCCTTTTTGCGCGCCGCCGGAGAGCAGACAAGACTGCGTTTGATTGCGCTTTTGTGCAAATCTGATTTAACGGTGAGTGACCTGACCGAGATTTTAGGCCAATCTCAGCCGCGCATTTCCAGGCATTTGCGCCTGCTGGTCGAGGCCGGATTAGCCGAACGCTATCAGGAAGGCGCCTGGGCTTATTTCCGCAGTTCAGATCAGGGCGTTTCTTCGGCATTTAACCGCTTTATGATTGATCACATTGATATTGATGATCCGCTGATTGCCCGTGATGCGGAACGGCTGGACGGGGTGAAACGCAAACGGGCGGAAAAAGCCGCGCTATATTTCGACAAGAATGCCTCCGATTGGGATAGTTTGCGAAGCCTGCATGCGTCTGAAAAGCGGGTGGAGGCCGCCATGCTTGAGATGATCGGCGATCGTCAATTTGGCCAGATGCTCGACCTTGGAACCGGCACCGGCCGGGTGCTTGAAATATTTGCGCCAATTTGCCAGCGGGCCATCGGGTTGGATGGTAGCCACGACATGCTTTCCTATGCGCGGGTTAATCTGGAAAATGCCGGTATTGGCAATGCGCAGGTTCGCCACGGCGAAATTTATCAACTGCCAACACCGCGCAATTCATATGATTTTGTCAGCATTCATCAGGTGTTGCATTATCTTGATGATCCGGCACTTGCGATTAAAGAGGCGGCCCGCGCGCTGGCACCTTCTGGTGTCATGCTGATTGTCGATTTTGCCTCCCATGATCTTGATTTTTTGCGGGAGCAGCATGCGCATCTGCGCCTTGGTTTTTCCCATGATCAAATGAAGGAATGGCTTGAACTTGCCGATCTTGAAATCCTGGAAGTGCGCGATGTAGCACCTCAGGTTAGTGATCAGAATAATTTAACCGTAACCCTTTGGCTTGCCAGGGATCCAAGAATTTTAATGGCGGAGAATACCGCCAGAAATAACCAGGAGTTGGTTGTATGAGTGTTTCCAGTCTTTCACGCCGTGCCATGCGCGATGTCGATATTAATGTTTCATTTGAGTTTTTCCCGCCGAAAAACGAGAAGATGGAAAAAACCCTGTGGAATTCTATCGAACGGCTGGCGCCGCTTAATCCATCATTTGTATCGGTCACTTACGGGGCAGGTGGGTCTACCCGCAAGAGGACCCATGACACGGTATCCTATATTGCGCGTGAAACAGATATTTCACCCGCAGCCCATTTGACTTGCGTCGATGCAAGCCGCGAAGAGGTGGATGAGGTTATTCGTGAATATTGGAATGCCGGGGTTCGCCATTTTGTTGCACTGCGCGGTGATCCAAAGGATGGTGTTGGTGCGCGTTATCAACCGCACCCGGATGGCTACCAGAATGCTGCCGAGCTTGTGGCTGGAATGAAGGCATTTGCCGATTTTGAGATCACCGTTGCAGCCTACCCGGAAAAACACCCGGAAAGCCCGGATTTTGCCACCGATATGGATATGCTGAAACGCAAGGTCGATAATGGCGCAACGCGGGCTATCACCCAGTTTTGCTTTGATAATGACGTGTTTGAGGCCTATGTGGAGCGGGTACGCAAGGCGGGAATTTATATTCCGATTGTGCCGGGCATTGCACCGATCCATAATTTCAAAAGCCTGTCGGCGTTTGCATCCAAATGCGGCACTCATATTCCAACCTGGTTGGAGCAGCGCTTTGAGGGCCTTGAAAACGAGCCGGGCACTGAAGAACTGGTGGCCGCAGCGGTTGGCGCAGAACAGGTGCTCGATCTGGTTGATCGTGGTTTTTCCGACTTTCATTTCTATACGATGAACCGGGCCGATCTGGTTTACGCGATTTGTCATATGTTGGGCGTGCGCGCCGGTGGCGACAATGGCGAACCGGTAAGCGCTGACAATAACAACGCCAAGGCGGCTTAGATTTGTCTTGATATAGCCTCAATATTTGAGGTAGTCCTGAATTATGAATGAGCATTCAGATGAGCCACAACTGAAGCGGGTGATTGGTTTCCCCTTGTTGGTTTTATATGCGCTGGGTGTCACCATTGGGGCCGGTATATATGTGTTGATTGGAACGACCGCGGCCCGTGCCGGCATTTACGCCCCTGTTGCGTTTTTGCTGGCAGCATTTGTAATGGCATTTAACGCCGGTAGTTTTGCCGAATTTTCAACCCGGATACCGCAAAGCGCCGGAGAGGCTGTTTATGTCCATGCCGGCTTTGGGCAAAGTTGGCTAACCCTCGCAGTCGGCGGTTCGATAATTTTATCCGCGACTATTGCCGCCGCTGCCATCAGTCTCGGTAGTGCAGGATATGTGGGAGCATTAGTAGACTTGCCCCAACCGGTTATTGTTGTTGTAATTATTGGGTTAATGGGGCTTTTGGCAGCCTGGGGTGTCGCTGAATCGGTGATGTTTGCCGGCATTCTTACAGTGATAGAACTACTGGGACTGCTGGTTATAGTCTATGCAGGATTTCAACATAATCCGCAGATATTCTCAAACCTGCCAGAGGTGTTTCCCGCACTTGATGATCGAACGGCCTTGATAGGTATATTTGCCGCCAGCTTGATCGCCTTTTTCGCATTTATCGGCTTTAACGACGTGGTCAATCTGGTGGAAGAAACCCGTAATCCATCCAAAGTTATGCCTTGGGCGATAATTGTATCGCTGGTCATCGTCACACTTGTATATTTTCTTGTGGTTCTGGTTGCAGTTCGAACCGTCAGCCCCGATGATCTGGCCGCATCAAAAGCGCCGATCGGGCTATTGTTTGAGCGGTTGACCGGCCTGTCGCCGGTGAGTGTCACATTGATCGGGATTGTCGCAACCCTTAACGGCGTGGTTATTCAAATCATTGTTGCCGCGCGGGTGATCTATGGTCTTAAAAGAAAAATCAAACTGCCAGCGATACTCACCAAAGTAAACAAGGCGACCGGGACACCGTTAAATGCTACGATTCTCGTTACTATATCAATTATTGTTTTAGCCCTGTTTATGCCGCTGGAAGCATTGGCTGAACTCACTTCGCAAATAATTTTATCGGTATTTACGCTGGTCAACATTTCTTTGATTGTCGTAAAATGGAGAGGTGATGCGGCGCCTGACAATGTATTTACCGTACCCCTGATTATACCGGTGGTAGGTGCCCTATGCTGCATTTTGCTTTTATTTGGGTCATTGATTTTCATATGAGTTTGGCAATTTCAACCAAAGGAGCAGTGAAATGAACATAGAATACCTCACTGACCTACCTTTATGGACGAATATTCTATTGTTTATTCTTGCTGCTGCAATTGTCTGGCTGGCCGGAACTCAATTGGTTGTTTACGCCGACGAACTTGCTGAACGGTTTGGTTTAACCCGACAATTTGTTGGGTTTATATTACTCGCAACAGTTACATCATTGCCGGAAATTGTGACCACCTTTACCGCATCGGCAGCCGGTGATGCGGCGCTGGTCTTGGGCAATCTTTTTGGCGGCATAACTTTTCAAACCGCCTTGCTGGGTGTGGCCGATGTGTTTTTTGTGCGTTATGCACTTACCAGTTGGCCGCGCAAACCAACCCATGCCCTCGAAGCAATCATTCTTGTGGTTATGCTGAATTTTCTTTTGATTGTTTCCTTTGTCGGAGAAGTCCAGCTGTTTTGGAGCATCGGTCTGGGAGCATTGATATTGTCGCTATCATATCCGCTTGCGGTCTCAATGTTGCGTGGATTTGATGAGCGCGGCACTTGGGTTCCAATTGATGTTCCAGAGGAAAGTGATGGCGAAGAAGGGCCAATGTTGGGGGTAAATCGTCTGCAGGATGTTGCGACGCGCAATATCATTGTGCCGGCAATTATTGCCAGCTTGTTGATACTTTTTGCCGGGTATTTTACTGCCGATCGCGCGTCATTAATTGCGGAGCAATCCGGCCTCGGATCTTCCTTTATTGGGCTGACCCTTTTGGCGGCAGCGACCTCTACTCCGGAATTGAGCACAACCATCGCTGCCGTGCGTATGGGTGCATACACAATGGCAATATCTAATATTTTTGGTAGTAATCTGATTATGATTGCGCTGATTTTACCGGCTGATATGGCCTATCGTAACGGCCCAATTCTGCTGGAAATTGATAACAATGCACGGCTGAGCATTTCAATTGGTATGCTGGTAACCGCAATTTATGTGGCGGGAATCCTCATTCGCCGGACACCACGATTATTCGGTGCCGGAATTGATTCAATTTCAGTATTGGTAATTTACGCGATTAGTATTTGGCTGGCTTATGTCAGTTTGTGAAACAGCCGGTGTCGCAAATAGGACAGTGGTCGCCCGTCGATGGCGGCCAGCCCAATGAGAATAAACCCAAGCCCGACAATGTGACGTGGTAGCAATACCTCGCCCAGAAAGACCATCCCAAGTGCGATGGCTGAAACCGGTACCAGCAGGGTTACCAGCGAGATATTCACTGCACCCGCACTTGCCAAAATCTTGAAATACAAAATATAAGCATAGGCCGTGCAAACGGTTGCCAGTAAAATGATCGAGCCGATGGCGATTGTTGAAGGCATTGGCAACAGCCACGGCTTGTCGAGCAGTAATGCGATTGGCAGCATGAAAATGGTTGAGGTGGTTAATTGCCCGCGGGCTGTTTCAAGCGGTGGAACATCTGAAAATATGCGACCATATACACTGGCAAATCCATATGAAATGGTGGTGCCAACCACGGCCAGCAAGGCCAGCACAATGCCATTAAGCCCGGCAAATACCGCGCCGCCGATCATAATTCCAACACCGGCAAAGCCGACGGCAACACCGAACAGTTTCGACGCTGAAAGCCGCTCGTCCCTTGTTGCAACATGGGCGATGAGTAGCGACCAGATCGGGGTGAGGGCATTAATAATCGAGGCAAGGCCAGCGCCCAGTTCCTGTTGTCCGTAAAATAACAGCGAGAACGGAATGATATTGTTCAACATGCCCATAATGGCAAATTGTAACCAAAGTTTTGGCCTGTGCTGCATGCCCGTGGGGCGGGCGATTAAAAACAGGTTGAGAACAATGGCTGCAATCAATACCCGCGCCAGAACCAGCGTCAGCGGCGGAATTTCCAATACTGCAATACGCACAAAGAAAAACGACCCGCCCCAGATAAAAGCTAATAGGGCGAGAAGCCCCCAAATATGCGGGGTCATGTGTTTTAAAGGTGCTGGCATGGAGGGTTCCGCAAATTGATATTGCGCGACGGTATAGGAACAACAAGCCGCCGCCACCCGTTTTATGCAAATGGACATGAGTGGCACGCGTAATATTGATTGACATTCCAATTGAGAAAAATGCAACTCTTGACCTGCATCAAGGCTGGGTTACCTTGGGGGAGCTAGTTTAATGCGCCTGATGCGGATGCGTATAAACAGGCCAGAAACCATGCCAATTACATGAGGGAGTAAATATGGCCCGTACACCAAGAGCACCATCATCACGCACAGCATCTCAAATAGTAAATTCTGGAGCTGCAGCCAACACCGCCAAACCGGCTGTCGCATCGCAGAAGGCAGATGTAGAACGGCCAGATTTACCGGTTAACAATATTATTGGCGCGCTTGATGATGCAACCGGTATAGATGTGGAAGCTGAAGAGCGTTTGGCGCAAATGCGTCAAGACCCGGAGGCGATACGTCGGGCATTTGAAAATGGCGAATACCCCTATACCAAAAAGCTATCCAGCAAAGCCTATGAGAACGACAAGGCCAATCTGCAGGTGGAATTGTTAAAGGCCCAGGAGTGGATTAAGGCATCTGGCCAAAAGATCGTGATGATTTTTGAAGGCCGTGATGCAGCCGGCAAGGGCGGTACGATCAAACGGTTTACCGAACACCTTAATCCGCGTAGTGCAAGGGTAGTTGCCTTGGAAAAACCAAGCGAACGTGAGCGCACTCAGTGGTTTTTTCAGCGCTACATTTCGCATTTGCCCTCTGCGGGTGAGATGGTCCTGTTTGACCGCTCCTGGTATAATCGCGCCGGCGTTGAGCGGGTGATGAATTTTTGTTCGCCAAACGAATATTTGGAATTTATGCGCTCATGCCCGGAGTTTGAGCGGATGATCACCCGCAGCGGCATCAGGTTATATAAATATTGGTTTTCGGTGACCAGAGACGAACAGTTCAAGCGATTTAAGTCGCGGGAAATTGACCCGCTGAAGCAATGGAAGCTCTCGCCAATTGATCGTGCATCGCTGGACAAATGGGACGATTATACCGAAGCCAAAGAGGCAATGTTTTTTTATACCAACACCGCTGATGCGCCCTGGACGATTGTTAAATCAAACGACAAGAAACGCGCGCGCCTCAATACGATGCGACATTTTTTGTCGTCGCTTCCCTATCCGGATAAAAACCTCGATGTTGTCTCTTTGCCGGATCCATTGATCGTTGGCTCCGGTGCAGATGTAATTGGCAACAGCAATCACATTTTGGGTAGCACATTGCACCCCAAACAAAGGCGAAAGAAATAGTATCAACGCTCGGGGGTATTGAAAAACGGCCAGGATTTTAAATTTGCATCACTATATTTGATAGCAAAATCAATTCTCTTTGCTTGTCTCCAGATGAAATTACACTGTATTGTTGTTGTTTCAAATGGTTAGGATTGACGAATTGAGTTTAAAAAATTCTGACCCTGGTGTTTCCAATCGTAAATTAGGCCTGATATATGGCCTGATCGGCGTTATTATTTTTGGCGGAACTTTACCGGCGACCCGCATTGCAGTGGGTATTTTTGATCCGTGGTTCGTAACATTTGGCCGGGCGTTGCTTGCCTCGCTGGTGGCGATTTTGTTCCTGCTGGTGTTAAAACGCCGTTTTCCTCGCGAACATGGCATTATGCTGGCGATCGCCGGGTTATTTGTAGTCGTTGGATTTCCGGGTTTTATGGGCCTTGCGATGCTCACATTGCCGTCAGCTCACGGCGGCGTTGTGCTGGGCATTCTGCCATTGGCAACTGCGATTTTTGCCGCATTGATTGCTGGTGAACGG
Organism: Rhizobiaceae bacterium; assembly: GCA_026981655.1. Taxonomy (GTDB): domain Bacteria; phylum Pseudomonadota; class Alphaproteobacteria; order Rhizobiales; family Rhizobiaceae; genus SZUA-100. Next base: position 14,375 of record JALSIJ010000047.1, read on the forward strand.
CCATCCCCTATGTTTTGGTTTTGGGGCGTTCTGGGTACAATTCTGGTTTGCATATTTGCCCTTCGCAATAGTGGCGGCGCCAATGCGTCAGAAGGGCTAGGTGGGCTTGGCTTTGCGCTTGGGGATTTCTGGCTATTATTGGCGGCAATTTGTGCTTCGTGTGGATATGTTATTCTAGCCAAACTAAGTCGTCATATGAGCGGCTGGGAAGCCATATCATGGGCATTGGTCGTCACCATCCCAATATCAATCGTCGGCTCGCTGCTTACCTGGAACAATCGGTATTTTGAGGCATCAAACCTTGAGTTTTGGGCCTTTGTATATTTAGGGCTGTTTTCGATGTATCTGGGATTTTTTGCCTGGAATACCGGGTTGCAAATGGGAGGCGTGTCGCGGGTCGGCCAGCTTCAATTGCTGCAAACATTTGTAACGTTGGCAATCGCATCATTGCTGTTGGGGGAAGAAGTTTCCATGGAAACCATTGGCTTCGCATTGGTTGTTTTAGTGGTGATTGTTTTAGGACAGCGTGCCCGGGTGGAATAAATTGGTCTATGACCTAATCTTTATTTTCAAATTCTATCTCGCCTTCACGAACCTTTTGGCAAAAGCTGCGATCGTCCGGGTTTTCCACAGCCTCAACAATTGCCCGGGTGAATTCCTCAAGCTCTTTTTCATCAATTACGCTCATTATCCGGTAGAGCAAATCGGGCCTGATATGCGCGTTTGATGCTTTACCGGATTTCAAATTGACGATGATCGTGGCAATGCTGAAATTGCCTTTTCCCTGAGGGGTTTCCTCCGCCAACAACTCGCGACTCAAATCCAAAAACTCGTCATATCGATTTTCAATCTCATCGGCCAAAACATCGTCGATATCCGCAGGAATGCTGGTTTCAAACACACCATCTCTATGGCTGACTTTCATCGGGATATTGATGGATATTAAATATTCAGCGAACTTATCATGGGCTATTTGATGAAATAATACATAGTCCAGAAGCTCACCATTCAACATTGAGTTTTGGCCTTTAAATTTCATTTCACCTATACGATTATGTCACCAGTCCAGAAAAATGTCACTAATCGTGTTGCATTCAAACTGCGCGTGGCCAACTAATATAAACCATGCGGCAATTCAGTATGCGCAAGGATGTTGTATAGTGAAAGCTGTATATGTTAGACACAACTATAATTTGACTGACCAGGAAAATCCGGGAGCATTTTCTTAAGTCTTTTGGTTGAGCGTAATGGAGGGACTATGACAAATTCGCCGGATAGCAAAAAAGATATGCCGCTGAATATTCCTTCGGTTGCGGCCGAACGTTTTTTCAACAGATTTGAGAAGAGTGCCCGTCGTTGGGAAATGATAATCTATCCCGGCATGATCCTTGTTGTGATGTTCATGGCCTATGGGTTTTATCTGATTTACAATATAACCAACGACATGCGCACTATGGTTGCCCGGTTTGACGACCCGCAAATTGTTTCAAACCTGAATTCAATGTCTAATGCTATGCATTCTCTATCCAACAACATCAAGGTCATGACCAATCGGGTTGAGGCAATGTCCAACGACACACGTTCAATGGCAACCAATACCAAAGAAATGACTGCATCGACCAAGGATATGGCAAAACTGATGCAGTCCGTTCAATATATGAGATCTATGGATGTTGAATTGAAAAAGATGAACCAGATCATGAATGTTATGGGCGGCAACGTGAATTACATGCGTCAGGATATGGCAATAATGAATCGCAGCATCTCGCGCCCATTGGGAATGATGAACAGCGTCATGCCGTTCTGATTTTCACCCCTTAACATCTCACTTTAGAGCGAACAATTCATGCTCGCTCTGAATGCCGTTGCAGCCTGTTTGGCCAGGTCCAAATCTATTCGCATATGCGGTAATTGCCGGTTCTTCCATGAATGCCAAGGTCAAGGTGCAAATGGGTTGCGTGCGCTGCATTGCTGCCGGGGCCAAGCACGGTGGTGAAATATCCGCAGGCGGTTTTGCGAAGAGCACTAAAAAAACGGGCATAGGATGGTTCCATTGTGGCAGGATCATTAACTAAAAACCGGTCGCCATTACTCAATGTTAGTCCGACAATATCGATGGCGTTGCCAAACGCATGTTCCGAAAGCTTTCCGGTCGGCAGATTGTTGCGTCGCCGGCAGGTAAAGCCAGTGCCGGAGTTTAACTTTTTTATGGAGCTCCCTAGATGCTGCTCAGCTAGGGGATTGGCCACATCTGCCAACCAGCGGGAAAATTCCAGCGCAAACTTGCAATCATTGAGCATATCGGCCGGCAGGGCAATCTGACCATTTTGCAATTTAATTGACAGTATCGAAACCGGGTTGGGAATTGTGCATTCCGTATCCTTTGGTGTTGGTTGGATAATGGATTTAGAATTACTGATCTTTTGCAATTCTGCAAGGCAGGCATTGGTCGCGGTGGAAGGGCTCGATGAAGCTGTATCGCGATTAGATTTCGCAGGTGTTTTTACCTCAGTATTCGGCTTGTAAATCTCAGTTGGCCGACTGGTAGGAATAGGCAGGTTTGGAGAAACTTGAGCTGCATTAGCGCTTTGAACGGATAAAAATAACGCCAGCGCAATCACCCACGTAATCAAGTGTATCTGTATGAACAATTCAGGCTCCCGGTAAATTGTAAGCAAGTATAGGCGATAAAGCCGCCCTTCAAAAGGCTTCAGTATTCATTCCCGTTGACCGTTTCCATGAGCGCAATTTGCAGATTGGAAAGTTCAATTAAGGGAAGGGGTGAATATGTATCATCCGTCTTCAAAATAAAATCGATTAAACCGTGTACAGGTCATAATATTTTGAGCTTTCCTTTGCAATTCTGCAATATCTTTGTGAGAAGTTCGGCAAACAAATATTCAGGAGCCACTATGCCAGGAAACGACAGTACCGCAGTTGAGAGCATTCTCGATCGTATTTTCACCCTTGAACTTGTACGGGTGGCTGAAAGTGCAGCGGTTGCTGCCGCGCGCCTGCGTGGCAAGGGCGATGAAATGGCAGCTGATCAGGTTGCCGTGGATGCAATGCGCACCGAATTGAACAAGCTCGACATCAGGGGCCGGGTAGTCATTGGTGAAGGTGAGCGCGACGAAGCACCAATGTTGTATATTGGTGAGGAGGTTGGCACCCGTAACGGCCCGGAAGTGGACATCGCCCTCGATCCGCTGGAAGGCACCACAATTTGCGCCAAGAACCTGCCAAACTCGCTGGCGGTAATCGCCATCGCCGAGCGTGGAAACCTGCTCTATGCGCCGGATGTTTATATGGAAAAAATTGCCATTGGGCCGGGCTATCCTGAAGGCACGATTAATATTGAAGCAACGGTGAAAGAAAACCTCGAGGCAGTCGCCAAAGCCAAAGGCGTTGATATTTCTCAGGTGACCACCTGCATTCTTGATCGTCCGCGCCATGCAAAATTGATTGAAGATGTACGCAATACCGGTGCTGCGATCCGCTTGATTGGCGATGGCGATGTGGCCGGTATTATCCACACCACTGATCCGGCCGAGACTGGCATTGATATTTATCTGGGTTCGGGTGGCGCTCCTGAAGGGGTGTTGGCCGCCGCTGCCCTTCGTTGTATCGGTGGGCAAATGCAGGGAAAGCTGTTGCTTGATACCGCAGAAAAGCGCGCCCGCGCGGCCAAAATGGGCGTTGAAGATCCTGACAAGGTGTACACCGCTGAAGACATGGCCAAGGGTGATGTTCTGTTTGCTGCAACCGGTGTGACAGATGGAAATATGTTGGCTGGCGTAAAATTCGGCAAGAACGAGATCACCACCGAAACCATTGTCATGCGTTCGTCGTCCAGAACTGTGCGGGAAATCAAGGCCCGGCATCAAAATATTGAAAAATTTGATTAAAGTATTGGGGATATAAGTGAAAATTTGGCGCCACTATCTGATGGCGTTCTCATATTGAACGCCTTATTCAGGGGGCGGTTTATTTTTAAGTTTATTCGCCATCCCGTTGTGTCTATCTTGCCGTTATGACCAGCAATAATAATTCTCGTGCATTTTTGGAAGTCTCGGACTCCGTTACCGGCCAGCGTTGGCAGGAGCGGCTGGATCAACGCACATCCAATGTGGCGCTGGCGATTTCGCAGCAATTTGAAATTCCCGATATTGTTGCAAGGGTGCTGGCCGGGCGCGGGATTAGTCTTGAGGAGGCCGAAGGCTTTTTAACCCCGTCAATTCGCGATCTTATGCCTGACCCATCCACTTTAACCGCTATGGATGATGCAGCTGAACGAATTGCAGGCGCTATTGAAAACCGCGAACACATTGCAATATTTGGCGATTATGATGTGGATGGCGCCACATCATCTGCCATCATGTACCGTTTTCTTGCCCATAATGGTTTGACACCTGAGATATATATTCCAGACCGCATTTTTGAAGGTTACGGCCCCAACCCGGCGGCAATTCGTGAGCTCTCGTCAAGAGGTGTGAAGCTTATTATTGCGGTTGATTGCGGTTCCACCAGTTTTGAAGCCTTTGAGGAAGCGGCAAAACTCGGTGTTGATGTGGTGGTTTTTGATCACCATCAGGTCGGCACCGATCTTCCTGTATCTGTAGCGCTGGTCAACCCAAATCGTGACGATGATCTTTCCGGACAGGGGCATCTATGCGCGGCAGGCGTGGTTTATCTCGGCGTGGTGGCGATCAACCGTGCGCTTCGAAAACGTGGTTGGTACGGCACAAAATACAGCGAACCTGATCTGCTGCAATGGCTTGATCTGGTTGCCACCGGCACCATCTGCGATGTGGTGCCGTTGAAGGGGCTTAACCGCGCCTTTGTCCGCCGGGGATTGTCTATCTATCACCAGCGCTCCAATGTCGGGCTTGCCGCCCTTGCCAGCGTATCCCGGATGAATGGACCGGCTATTTCCAGCCATTTGGGATTTCTCATCGGCCCGCGCATTAATGCCGGCGGTCGTATTGGCGATGCGGCACTGGGGGCACGGCTGCTCACCTGCGAAGATGCCGCCGAGGCCCGCGACATTGCCGAGCAGCTGGATATGCTGAATACAGAACGTCAACGAATGGAAGTTGATATGCTGGCGCAGGCGGACGCAGAAGCGAAAGCCGAAATCGGCGAAGGTGAGGGGCCAGCCGTGCTGGTAACCCAAAGTGAGAATTGGCATCCCGGCGTAGTCGGGCTTTTGGCATCGCGGTTGAAAGACCGCTATCGCCGCCCGACTTTTGCAATTGCCTTTGACGGCAATGGCAAGGGGGCAGGCTCCGGCCGCTCTATTCCAGGCGTTGATCTGGGGGCAGTTGTTCGCGCTGCTGTTGATGAAGGTATATTGGAAAAAGGTGGCGGCCACGCGATGGCAGCGGGCATTACCGTGCAGCGCAGCAACCTTGGGGCTTTGCGCTCCTATTTGGAAAAAGCGCTCGCCAACGATGTGGCCAGGCAGCGCGATGTTAGCGTATTAAAGGTCGATGGCGCATTGAGTGCCCGCGGTGCAGACCTTAAATTAAGCGATCTGCTTGAAAGTGCCGGGCCCTATGGGGCAGGGCACTCCCAACCTGTATTTGCCTTTCCAGCCCATACAATCCGCTACGCCGATACGGTGGGTGCCAACCATGTGCGATTTACAATTGGCTCTGTTGATGGGGCGCAATTGCAGGGAATATCGTTTCGAACTGCTGATCAGCCATTGGGGCAAGCGATCCTAAACAGCCGGGGCAAAACCATGCACTTTGCCGGTCAGTTGGACATCAACCATTGGCAGGGGCAAAAAAAGGTTCAACTCAGATTGCTCGACGCGGCCGAATTGTCTCCGCGAATTTGATTACCTGACATATATTTAAAACAAAAAAGCACCCGACAAATATTGTTGGGTGCTTTATCATCCCAAACGGCATGAATTTCTTGACTTGGTAATTTACTAACCGTCGAAACGCCCGGAAGCGTGGGCGAGCATGGTATAAACCTTACCCGTATCTGAAGTCAGGTAATTCTGGGTTGCCTGAACATCATTGTTATTTCTCGATACATCGGTGATCAAACGCTCAAAGTCGGCAATATACCGATCAACCGATTTCTTGAAATCGGGTTCTCTTGAATATTTGAACTTGATGTCTTCAAAGGTCTGCTGGCCCTTAATGGTATAAAGCCTGCGGGTAAACACATCGCGCTCTCCACGTTGATATCTGGACCAAAGATCAACAGACGCCTCGTGATCAATGGCCTTGACGATGTCAACCGACAATGAATTGAGTGATTCAACCATATGACCCGGTGTTCTTGCATCCGGTTGCGGCTGTCTGAATTCTGGCTCAGGTGCTGTGTTTTCTTCTTGAGAAGCACGGCGCAGCAGGTTGGAGACCCAGCCATCATCGCCACTGACCGCTGGTGTATTGTCAATGTCAAAATCGAGTGAGCCGCGCAAAGAACCCGCCGCCTGTGCAACGGCCTGTGCCGCCGGTTGGGCAATTGGCTGCGCGGCTACCGCAGATTGTTGAGCCGCTGCTGCTGCCACAGGGGCAACTGCTGCCACAGGGGCCGCTGCTGCCACAGAGGCAACTGCTGCTGGCCGTGATCTTACAGCAGCAGGCGTTGCTTCCATTGATTTTCCGGATTTGGCCACCAGCTCTGTGAGTTCCTTCAAAGCGCCAATCTGCTCAGATACAACCCGGCGCATAGCAGCGGTGCTTTCTTTGGTTTCTTCCGGTAATCCGACAACGCCTTTTTGCAGTTCAAAGCGCGTTGAAGCAAGTTCGTTTTTAACCGAATTTGCCGCATCACTCATTGCCTTGGTCGCAACAGTAAAGCGCTCGGTTGCCTCTTTGGCCGCTTCCGAAACATTCTCGGCGAGAGTTGACCCCAAATCTCTGGCACGATCTTCAGCCATGGATACAGACTTGTTGACGACGTCAGTAAATGACCCCATCAATTGTTCAATCTCGTTGGAGCGGGCAACCAGCCCACTGGTCATTTCTTCCATAACGACACGACGTTCATCAAGATTTCCAGCAAAGTTGGCTTGCGTAGCATCTATCAGACGTGTGACATCAGACAGGGAGCGGGATTGATCCTCGAACTTGTTGGCAATCGATGAAATTTCGCCCAGAATATTGGAGGAAACATCCTTTAGATTGACGTAATTATTTTCAATCAAACGATTTGACAATTTAAGGTCTTCGGAGGCCTGTTCTACGGCGCCTTTAAATGAGCTTGTTTGCTCCCCGAGCGCAACTTGAATGCCTGACAGATTTTCCCCGGCGCTCGATATTAGAGAATTGAGCACATCGTTGGATTGGGAAAGTCGCGATAGCAGATCACCAACTTCAGCTCTTAACAGCTGATTGGTGCTGGTTAGAGATTTGATTGTCTCACTGGTTCTTTCTGCAATCGCAGAAACCATCGCATCATTTTCAGTTTTCAGTTTTTCAGAAACTGCCTGGGTTGCCGATTCAATCTTGCTGGCAAGAGACTCGCCATTGTTGAGTATTTCGGCGGCTTTTTCGTCAACAGTCTGGTTTATAGCACGTGATGCATCAGCCAATCGGGTTGCAATCTTGATGCCGGTGTTTTCCAATGAATGTTTTTGGTCGGCCAACACTTCTTCAAGTCGGTCTGTCGTCTCACTCAACTTGTTGTTGGTGATATTGTTTACATTAACAATCTTGCTAACCAGATTATTGCCAGCATTTTCCAGTGTATTATTTTGTTCTGAAATTGCGGTTTCAAGTGTTGCAGTGGTTTCAGCCATTCTCAAATTGGTGGCCTCATTCAAACCCGCAATCTGATTAGCCAGTTGATTGCCGGTATTTTCCAGCATGGATTGCTGTTGAGATAATGCCTCGTCCAATTTGGCGGCCGTTTCTTCCATAGCGCTCGTTGTTTTATCGCCCGCATTGGCAATCCGGCTGATCATGTCCTGACTGGTCTTTTCAAGAACGCCATGGCGCTCCTGCAGCATCACGCCAATATTTTCTGTAGCATTGCCAAGTGTGCCCTCGAGGCCCTGGGCAGCTTCCACAAAATTCACTTTGATTGCGTCCGTGGCCTCGTCCAGTTTTTTGGCAATTGAATCTCCGGCATTGCTAAGTTCGGAAATCGTTGCGTGGGATTTCTCCAACAACCCGCTGGTAATTGACTGTGTTGACTGGGCCAGCTGCTGCGCAACTTTTTCACCGTGTTGAGCAAAATTTTCGACCATTGGTTTTGCTTCATTATTGAGCAGATTGGTCAATTCTCGAGACCGTAAGGCCAACATGGTGTTAAGCTCGGCAGTTCGCTCCGCCAATGTGGTCGTCACACTTTCACCGCGCAAGACCAGTGCATTTTCTGCATTCTCGATTGTCGATTTAATCTGTTCTTCAAGCTTAGATACGGAAGAGGTCAATCTTCCCTGCGCGGTTTCAGTTTCATCCGTCATGACTTTGGTAATACCGGTCAAATTGGCTGACAGATTGGTCGAAATTTCTTTTGCCCGCGCACCAAGCGTTTCGTTGATGTATCCAACGCCTTTTTCCAGCGCCCCGCTGATGGCGGCTGTTCTGCCTTCCAGCGCTTCAACAACTGAAGCTGACCGCTCAGTGAAAGAGGAATTAATTGCGTCCACACGATTTTCAAGTGTTTGGTGCAAGACATCAACACTGGTCCCAAATGTTGATTCAATCGCTTCCACGGTCCCATTAAGTGTGGAGTTGATTTGTTTAACCTGGCTGCCCAGTGTTTCTTCGATTTGGTCAATGCGCCCGCCAATCGTCAAATCAATGGTTGCAGCCGTATCGCTCAATGTTGAATTCAACTGGTCAACTTTGGAGCCAAGTGAACTTTCAACCTGTTCAATCTTGTCGCCAATTGTCGAATCAATTGAGGCGGCTGTTTCTTTCAGGCTTGCATTCAGCTGCTCTACTTTTGATCCAAGTGTATTTTCAACCTGTCCAACATTTGCACCGATTGTCGAATTGATATTATCAATATGACTGCCAAATGACGCGCCAATATCACTGGCGCGCTGGTCGAACAATGCGCCAACATTGTTCAGTTTCTCATCGAGCGTCAGGTCCAGTTTTTTAACGGTCCGACCAATAGTGCTATCGAGTGTTTCAAGGTGATGTTCATAGGTCGAATCGAACATGCTTGTACGGTCATCGAAAACAGCATTAACCGCATTGAGCTTTTCATCCAGCGATTGGTTGATCTGCTCTACTGTTCCACCGAGCAATGATTGAACCTGAATAGCTTTTTCACCAAATGTCGAGTTGATCTCGTTAAGCCGGCTGCCGATAACGGTATTGAGAGCTTCAGAGCGATGGTCAAATGTTTCGGAAAACTCATTAACTTTAGCGCTCAGGTTTTCGGTGATTTCGTCAACCCGAGTTCCGACAATCAGACCAAGTTCCTGTGCTTTGCCGTCAAGAGTGGCGGTTGTCGCATCGATTTGCTCACCAAGGGTGGAGAGAATGTTGTTTTGGCCGAGGCTGAATGCATCGGCAATCTCGCGGGTCCGCTCAACCAGACTTTCATTGATCTGCCTTGTGCGCCCCTCAAGGGCCGCATCAATAAGCCCTGCATTTTTTTCCAACGCTGCAGACCGTTCCTGAATTTGATCAACCACGCCGTCAATCTTGGTCGATACGGTCAGCCCGAATGTAGACAAATGCTCGCCCAAGCTATCACTGATGGTAGAAATCTGTGAAGTCAGAACATGATCAAGGTTTTCCGTTTTAGAACTCAAATCTTCCATCAGGGCGTTGCCGCGCATCGAAAGCTCTGTGCCAATATGCCGAAACTTATCATCGATTGTTGTCTGCAGGTTTTCCGATAATATTTCCAAACGGTCAGCAAGTTCACCGGTTTGAATAGCAAAATTATCACCAGTTGCAGTGCTGCTCTCACTGATTTTGGTAATAAGTTCGGTGCCTGACATGTTGAAACGTTCGACCAGGTCGTCCGATTTTGAACCCAGCATCGATAAGAGATTTTCGCCTGCAAAACCAAGGGACGCAGAAATTTCATCGCCGCGTTCACCGATGGCAGAAGTCAGCTGTTTTGACGCACCGGCGACCGTGGTCGCAATTTGGTTCGCCGTTATATCGAGATCTTCTTTCAGCGCCTCATGGGCACCTGAGATTGAAGAGCGCACTCTTTCCGAGTGGGTTACAATTGCCTGTCGTTCGCCTGATAATTCCTCAACCAAAGCCCGCATTTTAGCTTCATTGTCTGAATAGGAACGCTCAAGAGAAGCGACTTCGCTGTGCACAAGTGATTCGAGCTCACCCGCTCGGGCCATGGCTTTTTCAATACCATCCGTCATGGCGGATACTTCGCGGTGAACCGCCTGTCCAACGGTTGTCACCGACTCGCGCGCAGACGTTTCCGGCTCAATCAAACGATAAGCGGCTTCTGTCATCGAACGCGCTGCAATGCGCATTTCCTGAGCCCGTCGCGCCATTACGGCAAATGCCCAAATCAGTAATACGGGAATGAATATTGAACCAACAAAATAAATCAGGCTGGGGTTTTTGACGATATTTTGCCAGGCAGACCCGGTGGAAACACTGCCACCAAAATATTGGTATCCGGCAAACATGCCACCGGCAACCCAAATCGCACTTAACAGCGCTGCTACCCAATAAATCGCGCGGGAAGGTTTCCTTTGCAGGCTGTAGATGAAGCGGGATGTACCGCTTGAACCGTCATCATTGGCAGCACGGTTTTTCGGTAACGCGGCCGCTCTGGTTTTGGTTGATGGTGTTCTTTGTTTTGAGTTTTTCGCGGAATTAACGGTGGATATCGGCGCATTCGCAGGGGAGGTCAATCTGCTTGGAGGTCTGGTTTTTAGATCGGTTGTGGCCGTGGCAAGTCTTTGTTCAAATTCGTCTGCAGAACTGCCGGAATTTGCTTTGGCTGATGAACTGTTGCCATCAGAAATCCCAAAATCAACTTTCAACGCTTCTTCAACCGCATTCAATGCTTCTTCGGCTGAATTTGTCTTTTTGGTGGCGCGTTTGGCCATAGTCGGAAATCCTCGTTACTTAGCGCTCGCTGGTTACAAATTCCGACTCAGCCGATCAAATTAATCAGCGATTGGAGGTTTGTGCACCCAGTTTGCTTTTTCCCTGTCAACAGGCAAAATTGGTAGTTTGCCCCATATCATATTCAAAATTTGTTTTTACCGCACCGCATCGTAGCGGTTCTGACGCTATAAAGAAACCGATTTCACCCGCTCTCCTCAAAATTATTAAAATAAAGTTAACACAATAATTAAACTGTTCAAATTTAAAATTGTAAGTTTAAACCTGTGTTCACCATGTCCCTGATTTCGATGCGTTATTAACCTTATATCATGGAATTTGCACCAATATTCAAGAACGATATTTAGTGGACTAGGAAAGATTATGAGTAATCAAGGAAATCATACCGTGTCAGCACATGCGAATGTTCTCGCTGATCCTGTCTATCCTATTGATTTGGTTCATTTATCCAGGCAGACACTTGGTGATAGAGAATTGGAGCGGGAAGTGTTGGGCCTGTTCGTCAATCAATCCACATTGTATTTGAAGCGGTTAATGGCGGCAAAGTCGGCCAAAGAACGCAAGAATGTCGCTCATACTATTTTGGGGTCCGCACGCGGTTTGGGCGCCTGGCGGGTTGCTGAAGAAGCCGCAAAAATTGAAGAACATTACAGCAATGTTACCGATTGCAAGGGCCTTGCCAACGCGGTTGACGACGCCAACGCCTATATTCGCGAGATTATGAACTGATTCTCTGGCATTTTCAGATTATTTAGCAGAAACCGAATATTCGCCCATTGTTGCCCACCGCTGCCCACCGCTGGATGTGACCAAATTGCGTAAGCAATCAGTCAGGGCTTGACTCTCGATGCAGGAACACTAAACCCGTTTTGGTAATTGGCAGTAAGTGATTTGCCGATTATTTAGGGTGTAACCCTAATCCATTCAAACCTCACGAAATTAGCATCGAGGCAATCTGCTTATGCCAAAGATTAGTTTTATCACGTTTGACGGTAAGAGTTTCGAAGTCGACGCAGAAGTCGGCTCCACCGTCATGGAAAATGCCGTAAAAAATTCAGTTCCAGGTATCGAAGCCGAGTGCGGCGGAGCCTGTGCCTGCGCAACCTGCCATGTCTATATTGATGACGCATGGAAAGAAAAGACCGGCGAACCTGAGGTTATGGAAGAAGATATGCTCGACTTTGCATACGATGTGCAGCCAACGTCCAGACTTTCGTGCCAGATAAAGGTTTCGGAAGAATTAGATGGGTTGATCGTGCGTGTCCCGGAACGCCAAGCATAGGTTTTCCAACCGAGCATCACATCGTTATTTCCATTAGGTTTAATTTGCCGTATCGACTATCTTGGTGTTGCTTGTAACGGCTGAATTCAAGGTATTTTCTATGAATGCAAATGCACAAAATAGCGCGATAGAAACTGATGTTGTAATTATCGGAGCAGGGCCGGTTGGCCTGTTCGCGGTGTTCGAATTGGGGCTTCTCGATCTCAAATGTCACCTGATTGATATTCTCGATCGACCGGGCGGCCAGTGTGCAGAACTTTATCCTGAAAAACCCATTTATGATATTCCCGCATGGCCAGTCATATCTGGGAACGATTTGACTGAAAGATTGCTGGAGCAAATTGCACCATTTGCGCCAGAGTTTCATTATAACCGGATGGTGACCAGCCTTGAAAAACAGGATGATGGTTCATTTATCGTCGAAACAGATGAAAATGAGCGGTTTCACTCCAAGGTCGTTGTAATTGCTGCAGGTGGTGGCTCTTTCCAGCCAAAACGACCACCGGTCCCTGGAATTGAAGAATTTGAGGAAAACTCGGTATTTTATTCTGTTCGCCGAATGGAAGAGTTTCGTGATCTCGATCTGCTGATTGTCGGTGGCGGCGATAGTGCGTTGGATTGGACATTAAATCTTCAACCTTTGGCAAAATCTGTGACTTTGGTTCATCGGCGACCGGAATTTCGTGCTGCACCCGATAGCGTAAAGAAAATGCATGCGCTGGTTGATGCGGGCAAGATGAAATTTTGCATTGGGCAAATTACCGAACTTGCTGGCGACAACGGTATTTTGAACAATGTCACAATAAAATCCAAAGAGGGCGAACTGACAAATGTGAGTGTTGACCGCCTGCTGCCATTCTTTGGATTGACCATGAAACTTGGCCCGGTTGCCGAATGGGGGCTTAATTTGAATGAGAACCTCATTGCTGTCGATACAGAAAAATTCGAAACCTCCGAGAAGGGTATTTACGCCATTGGCGACATCAATACCTATCCAGGCAAGCTGAAGCTCATACTTTCCGGCTTCCACGAAGCTGCTTTGATGGCACAGGCTGCAAAAAAATATATTGCGCCCGACGAACGAATTATTTTCCAGTACACAACATCATCGACCAAACTGCAGAAAAAGCTTGGCGTTTAAAGCCTCCAGAAAATTCGGCTGATTTAGGGTCAGGACTAGGCAGCGGACTCATAAAATTGGCACCATAGTCTGACTGCGGCGAGTTTTATCATTGCCATGAAGTTTTGTGATGTTTTTTCGTACCGGGTTGCGATGCGGCGAAACGAGGCTTTCAGT
>JALSIJ010000048.1 GCA_026981655.1 Rhizobiaceae bacterium
GTTCAAAAAAACAGCCATCGCGCGGGCTTAGGGATAAATTTATGACCAAAACACGTTTATATTTGTTTGATACCACGCTTCGCTGCCCGCCTTGCCCGCAGCCGTTTGGCGGCGAGGACAGGCAGTTCAAAAAAACAGCCATCGCGCGGGCTTAGGGATAATTTTATGACCAAAACACGTTTATATTTATTCGACACCACGCTTCGCTGCCCGCCTTGCCCGCAGCCGTTTGGCGGCGAGGACAGGCAGTTCAAAAAAACAGCCATCGCGCGGGCTTAGGGATAATTTTATGACCAAAACACGTTTATATTTGTTTGATACCACGCTTCGCTGCCCGCCTTGCCCGCAGCCGTTTGGCGGCGAGGACAGGCAGTTCAAAAAAACAGCCATCGCGCAGGCTTAGGGATAATTTTATGACCAAAACACGTTTTTATTTGTTTGATACCACGTTGTGCTGCCGGCCTTGCCCGCAGCCGTTTGGCGGCGAGGACAGGCAGTTGAGCAAAACAGCCATCGCGCAGGCTTAGGGATAATTTTATGACCAAAACACGTTTATATTTATTCGACACCACGTTGCGCGATGGCGCGCAGACACCCGGTATTGATTTCTCGGTCGAAGATAAAATTACCATTGCCAATCTGCTTGATGAGTTTGGCCTTGATTATGTGGAAGGCGGTTATCCCGGCGCAAACCCAACGGATACCGCGTTTTTTCAACAGAACAGAACCCAAAATTCCACTTTTACCGCCTTTGGAATGACCAAACGGGCAGGTGTTTCCGTTTCTAATGATCCGGGGTTAGCTGTATTGTTAACCTCCAGCGCATCGGCCATTTGCTATGTGGCAAAAGCCTGGGACTATCATGTGCGGGTAGCGCTTGGCTGCACCAATGAGGAAAACCTGCAATCGATTGCCGACTCAATCAAAGCCGCCATTGATGCGGGCAAAGAGGCAATGCTTGATTGCGAGCACTTCTTTGATGGCTACAAGGCAAACCCTGAATATGCACTTTCCTGCGCCAAAACCGCCTATGACGCAGGCGCCCGCTGGGTCGTTTTATGTGACACCAATGGCGGCACCTTGCCGGGTGAAATTACCAGCATTGTTGAAGCGGTCACAAAGGTAATTCCCGGTTCCAGTCTGGGGATTCATACCCATGATGATACGGAGCAGGCGGTCGCCAATACGTTCGCTGCGGTTAAGGCGGGTGTGTGTCAGATACAGGGAACCATCAACGGAGTGGGTGAACGGTGCGGCAATGCCAATCTCATGTCGATTATCCCCACCCTAATGTTAAAAAGTGAGTTTGCCGATAAATATGAAATCGGGATTTCTCCTGACAAATTGAAAGAAATCACCCGTCTTTCCAGAGCCTTTAATGAACTTCTTAATCGCGCACCGCAAGACCAGTCGGCCTATGTGGGCACATCTGCCTTTGCCACAAAGGCCGGTATTCACGCATCCGCACTTCTTAAGGAACCTGAAACCTACGAACATGTGCCGCCGGAATTAATCGGTAATTCCCGCCATGTGATGGTTTCCGATCAGGCGGGTAAATCCAACTTTTTGGCAGAGCTTTCCAAACGCGGTATTGAGGTTGAAAAGTCTGACCCGCGTCTTGATACATTGATTTCGGTGGTCAAAGAGCGCGAGGCCAATGGCTATGCCTATGAATCAGCCGATGCCAGTTTTGAACTGCTGGCGCGCCGTTCGCTCGGTGGTGTGCCGCTCTATTTTGAGGTCGAGAGTTTCCGCGTCGGCGTCGAGCGGCGGTTCAATGCCATTGGCGATATAGTTACGGTCTCTGAAGCGGTGGTAAAGCTCAATGTGCGCGGCGAGCAATTTCTATCGGTTGCCGAAGGGCAGGGGCCGGTTAATGCGCTTGATTCGGCCCTTCGCAAAGATCTTGGTCGCTATCAGGAATATATCGCTGATCTTGAACTGGTGGATTATAAAGTGCGCATTCTCAATGGCGGCACCGAAGCCATAACCAGGGTGCTGATTGAATCAACCGACAACAGCGGCAAACGCTGGTGGACGGTTGGGGTATCCGACAACATTATCGACGCCTCTTTTCAGGCGTTGCTGGACTCACTCACCTATAAGCTGATGAAGAGCGATGCCGCTGTATGAGCGCGGACCATCCGCCGGTAACATCGCGAACTGAAGCAGACAAATCAGCCACCGCCGGATTTTTCTATGCCCTTACGGCCTATTTGCTATGGGGTTTTTTGCCTTTATACATGAAGGCGATGGAGCACATTCCGGCGGTGGAAGTGGTCGCCCATCGTGTTTTATGGTCAATACCTATTGCGGCCATTATTCTTGTGGCCTTGGGGCGCACCGGCGACTTTGTCAAAGCACTTAAAACCCCGCGCGTATTGGCCATGATGTTTTTAACCGCCTTGTTTATTTCGATAAACTGGGGGGTTTATATCTGGGCCATTTCGGTCAACATCGCCTCTCAGGCAGCGCTTGGATATTATATAAACCCGCTATTTTCCATTTTGGTTGGCATGGTCTTTTTAGGGGAAAAACTTGCTCCGTTGCAGATTTTCGCGGTTGTTCTGGCCTTTGTAGCGGTTGCTGTAATGACCATTGCAATGGGCGAGTTACCTTGGGTCGCGCTGGTTTTGGCGGTTTCATTTACGTTCTATGGTTATTTGCGCAAGACGGTTGATATTGGCCCAACGCAAGGGTTTTTGCTCGAAGTTATATTGTTGTCACCGCTGGCAATTGCCTATCTGATATGGTTGAGCATGAACGGCCAAAGCCATTTTGATGGTGAGGGATGGAATTATTGGCTGCTTGCCGGCACCGGATTGGTCACCGCTATACCCTTGATCCTATATGCATCGGGTGCCAAGCGTTTGCGCTTAGCCACCATTGGCTTGATGCAATATATCGCCCCAACGATGATATTCCTGTTTGCAATATTCGTCTTTGATGAACCATTGGGTTTTTGGCAAATTGTTGCATTTGCCCTGATCTGGATGGCGCTGACCCTGTATTCGGTTTCGATCTTCCACCAACGCAATGCCAGGAATTAGGATCATGTTCTAGCTAGACGCTTTCATGTTTACATGGAAGCAGTCAGGCTGCGATTGGAGCCTGACTTGCAAATTGATGAAATTAATTTGAGGGCGGAACCGGCCCGATGCGAATGCCTCGCTCTCGCGAAGGTTGGTGCGTAGCTCAAGTTGCACGTTGACCCCGGACGTGATCCGGGGGAAGCGCAAAACTTGAGCCATTAGAAAAGCCCCGATTAGCCGTGAGCGAAAGCATTTGGAGCGATTCAATCAAAGACGGACACGCTCTAAAGCTTGGCGATGGTATCCGTATCGCCAGTAGGCTTGACTTGCGCCGCTTTTGCCAGGATTTCCGGCAAAATATCCTCTGCCCTATCAACAATTAGCGGTTTGACCAGTGCTGATGAGTGGAAAAAGCCCTCGTTATCCATATGGTCAAACAGGTTCATGAGCGGCGTCCAGAAATTATCAATATTGGCAACCGCAATCGGTTTGTTGTGACGCCCCAATTGGCTCCAGGTTAATATTTCCACCAGCTCTTCAAGCGTGCCGATGCCACCCGGCAGGGCGACAAATGCATCTGACTTTTCAAACATCAAATGTTTGCGCTCATGCATGTCTTCGGTGAAAATAACCTCGCCAACCTCGTGCACGCCGTCCTTATGCCATTCATGTGCAACCAGAAATTTTGGAATAATTCCAATGACTTCACCGCCATTTTCAAATGCGGCGCGCGCAACTGCTCCCATAATACCACGATTGCCGCCGCCATAAACCAGCTTAATTTTAGCATCTGCAAGCGCCTTGCCTAAAATTTCTGCCTGCTTTTTGTGGACTACATTATTACCGTCGGATGATCCGCAATAAACGCAAACTGATCGAATTTCAGTCATTTCATTTCCTGATTTATGTTAATTGAAGTGAATTAGCGGTTTTTGAAAAATTGATTTTTATCGGCAATTTTTGATTTACCGTTCACCTTCTATTACAAACTTATTAGCGCAATGTGATTCCCTTGTCGTGCAAGGTGCTATAGAATAAATAGAAAACAAGTGGATAAACGTAGATTTTAGTGCAGATAATTTATTGTCGTGTCGCAATCGAATGACAACATGGTTTCTGTAAGGGTCGAGGTATTTAATGGCACAACTATCACAATTGGGTTTCTGGATGTTTTCCGGCGCATTGGGCGCCGTTGGCGTGGCTGCAACAATGGGTTATCTGGACCAGCCACCTCGTGGTGTTTTGCCGACCAAAACCGCTATAGTCAGCGAACCGGTAAGCGGCGGTAATGCAGCAAATAATCCAGAGGATGCGAAGGTTGCAAAACTTGCAACAGATGAGGAAGCTGCAACAATAAAAAATCCGATTGTAACGCCATCAGAAATCATTCCTACTTTTGATGTTTTAAGGGTGGAAATAGATGGCTCAACCCTGATTGCCGGTAAGGCTGAACCAAATTCCACTATCGAAATTTTTGATGGTGTCGCCATTGTTGCCAAAACCACCGCGGGCAAAAGTGGTGATTTTGTAGCAATTCTGGAAAATCCTCTATTGCCGGGGGAACATCAGCTTGGCATTCGTGCTACCGGTAAAGACAGTAAAGTACAGGTTTCTGAAGAAACCGGACTTGTCAGTATGCCAAAAAAGCAAGATGGCCAATTGTTGGCGATGGTTATGAAGCCGGGTGAGGCGAGCCGGATTTTGCAAAAGCCGGAAACAGATAAGCCCGTTATAGCAGATAGTGTTGCTAAAGCTAAGACCGGGCCTGAAACCACCCTGGTTAAGAAGGTAGACGCACCTTCGGGCAAGGTTGCTGAAAAGAAACCTGAAGCAACTAAAAGCACTGAAATAGCTGCCATTGAAAACAAGGGCGAGGCTGCGGAAAAAACTGAAACTGTTGTTGAGAGAAAAACTGCAGAGCCAAATGCAAGCGAACAAAAAACCGCTTCTTTGGCACCAGGTAAATCAGGAACAACCGAATCTGCCAATCCTGTTCAATCGGTGGATGGAAAATCAATCACACCTGAAAAAGAAGGTGAAAAGCCCGCAGAAAAAGTGGGTGAAAAAGCGCCAACAATTATCGTAGAGGCGGTTGAGGTCGATGGAGCCCGCATGTTTATCGCCGGTGCCGCTGAGCCTGGCCGGCGGGTGGCGATTTATGTCAACAACAAGTTGATCGGCTTTGCAGATGGGTCGCGGGAAGGGCGGTTCTTGCTGGAAGTTGAGCGCGATCTTGCCCGCGGCAAGCATGTGGTGCGCGCCGATATTTATGATGCTGCTGGCAAAACTGTTGCCGCGCGCGCCGAAGTACCGCTGATTCACGAACCGGAGCAACCGCCGGTCGTTATCGCCAAGGTAGAGCCAAAAGCGGAGCCACAGAAAACGCCAGACGAGAATCAGGTTGAAACGGCAGCCGCTGTTGGAGAAAAACAAACCGAACGCACTGAAAATGTGACGGAAGTCCAAAAGCAACCGACTTCATCTGATGTTGGCGGGGCCATGCAGTCTGGTAATGATAACACGGCATCCAGTTCCACTAGCGATGAAAACTCTCCGGTTAAGAAATCTGAGCCAAAGAAGATGGAAGTAGCCGCCGTTGAAGAAGCTGCGGTTGAAACAGCCGCCAAAACCGCTGAAAAGGCCGTTGAGAAAAAGCCTGTAATTACCACCGGCAGTAAGAAAAAGTCTCCACCAAAGATGGCAAAAAATATTGAAACTGCAGCGGTTATGCCAAAGAAGGCAAAGCCGGTTATTCCAGAAAAAATAGCAACGATAGCAACGGAGCAAATTCCCACGCCGACCAATTCGGCTGCTATGAAACCTGCAGAAGAAAAAACAGATGAAGCAGCAAGCCTAGCGAAAAAGCCTGCTGTCAAAATTAAAAAAGCCGAACCGGAAGCTGAAAATAAACCTGTCGAAACTGTACAAGCCCCCACCAAAGCGCCAATTATTGCTGAAGCCACGCAGCCGGAGAAATCTAAAGTTGCAAGCCTGGTGTCTAAAGCTGCCGAGGCAACGCGAGTTTTGCGGACCGGGTCGTCGGTAATTATTCGACGTGGTGATAGTTTGTGGCGTATTTCATACCGTACCTATGGTCGCGGCATTCGCTATTCGACCATCTATCAGGCAAACCTCAATCAATTGAGAAGCCCGCACAGAATTTATCCGGGACAGATTTTGAAGGTACCGAAAAAGAAATTCAGTGGCGAGGGGTAACCCATCCGGGTTCCGGTGAATTATTGGAGGTGTCGCATTGTCAATATCACTTTGTGAGTTATCCTCGCTATTATTGATTAAAATTGACTAGAGCAAAATTAATAAAAATTCGCTGTCGGGCCCCTATACCATCACGAATTTGCCGCCTATATCTGTGACTGTATCTGCGTCCCGTAAACATTATCCGTAAACCACCTGAATAGATCCGGGAACGATTTTTCATGGCCGAAATCGCTAAAATAGTAGCAAATGCTGAGGAGTTTTATCGCTCTCCACCGCAAAATGTTGAAGCTGAACAGGCATTGCTTGGCGCAATTCTGGTGAATAATGATGCGTTTTATCGGGTCTCTGATTTTTTGGAGGCAGAGCATTTTAACGACGCCATCCATAGCCAAATTTACAAAATAGCCAGCGAAATGATCAAGGCGGCAAAGAAAGCCAATCCGGTTACCTTGAAAACCTTTTTACCATCGGATGAAAAAGTTGGCGATATGAGCATCGCTCACTATTTGGCGCGTCTGGCGGCAGAGGCCACAACCATCATCAATGCCGAGGATTACGGCCGCTCGATCTATGATCTTGCCACCCGTCGCTCGCTGATTACCATTGGCGAAGATATGGTGAATATCGCCTTTGATGCGCCGGTTGATATGCCGCCGGCCAAACAGATCGAAGATGCCGAACGCCGCCTGTTTGAAGTGGCCGAAACCGGCCGCTATGATGGTGGTTTCCACACATTTGGCGATGCGGTCGGCACCGCCATCGACATGGCCAGCGCTGCATTTCAGCGTGATGGACATCTCTCCGGCGTTGCAACCGGTTTAAGCACTCTTGATGCGCGTATGGGTGGATTGCAGCCATCAGATTTGATCATTCTTGCCGGTCGCCCCGGCATGGGAAAAACCTCGTTGGCAACCAATATCGGCTATAATATTGCTGAGGCCTATGAACCGGAAGTCCAGCCAGATGGCACATTTAAAGCCAAGAATGGCGGAATTGTTGGGTTTTTCTCACTGGAAATGTCGTCAGAGCAACTGGCTACCCGTATTATTGCCGAGCAAACTGAAATATCATCGAGTAAAATCAGGCGCGGGGAGATCAACGAGGCGGAATTTGAAAAAATTGTTGGCACCTCGCAAATCATGCATCGAATTCCTCTTTATATTGATCAGACCGGTGGTATTTCGATTGCCCAGTTGGCAGCGCGTGCCCGCAGGCTAAAGCGCCAACGCGGGCTTGATGTGCTGATAATTGACTATATCCAATTGATGCAGGGCAACAAAAAAACCGATAACCGGGTGCAGGAAATTACCGAAATTACCACTGGGTTAAAAGCGCTTGGCAAGGAACTTGGGGTGCCGATTATTGCACTGTCACAACTCTCGCGTCAGGTGGAAAACCGCGATGATAAACGACCGCAACTTTCAGACTTGCGTGAATCGGGTTCGATCGAACAAGATGCCGATGTGGTGTTGTTCGTTTATCGCGAGGAATATTATCTGCAAAATAAAGAGCCCGAACTTGGCTCATCCGATTATACTGACTGGAAGATGAAGTTTGATAATTCGGTCGGTAAGGCAGATGTAATCATTTCAAAACAAAGACACGGACCAACCGGAACGGTCAGTCTGGGTTTCACCCCCGAATTCACAAGATTTTCAGATTTAGTTGAAACCGATCATTTGCCGGAGCGATTTGAATAACTCAAATCAGCACGAAAATTTTACAGATTGGATGTATTTCTTTGTACTTTGGCCATAAGCCTTTGAACTGAATCACATAAATGCACCAATGGTTGGATTGATGACCAAATTAATTGATATAAATTCAACGTGAGCGTTCATTTCCTGGCGTTCAACTTCTTTTAATTCGGAACACAATTCCCCTGCAATTTGTCGCATGGTCAATATTTGACGGCCTTGCTGCTTGATTAATTTTTTCAATGGTTTAAATGCGATACAAGGAAAATTAAGAATCAATTTGGGGCCATTTCTGCTGTCTGAATTCGATGAAAAAATAGATAGCTACAGTCTGGGAATTTATATGTCGCACGTGAATGCATCCGAGCCATCGCAAACACCAGCTCGAAACTGGTTGAAGACCCTCGCCAAGTACCGTGAACCAAGTCAAGCGCGCAGCATTGTAGAACTGCTGATTACCGGAATTCCGTTTCTGCTGTTGTGGGTAGCAGCCTGGTGGGCGCTTTCAATCTCATATTGGCTGTCATTGCTCATTTGCATACCGGCAGCCGGCTTTTTGGTTCGCCTGTTTCTCATTCAGCATGATTGTGGTCATGGGGCGTTTTTTGCCAACCGAGCTGCCAACAATTGGGTTGGCCGGATTTTGGGCATCGTTACATTCACCCCCTATGAGGTTTGGAAAAAGGACCATGCACTGCATCATGCCTCTTCCGGTAATCTCGATAAACGTGGCTTTGGCGATATAAAAACCTTGACCGTTAATGAATATATGGCTCTGAGCCGGTTCCAAAAATTGCTTTACCGCATGTATAGGCATCCGTTGGTGCTGTTTGGCGTTGGACCTGCCTATGTATATTTGTTGCGCAACCGTGTGCCATTGGGTTTTATGAACTCATCTAAATATTGGCTGAGCGCTATGGGTACTAATTTGGCAACCGCCGCCATTGGTGGGGTGATCGTATATTATGTGGGTCTCTTGCCGTTCTTACTGATCCTGTTGCCAATTACCGTTATGGCGGCTTCAATTGGCGTTTGGCTGTTTTACGTACAGCACCAGTTTGAGGACACCGTTTGGGCGGAAACTGAAGAATGGGACCTGCATGATGCGGCCCTTTACGGCAGTACCCACTATGATTTACCAAAGATACTGCAATGGTTTTCTGCTAATATTGGCATCCATCATGTGCATCATCTATACAGCAAAATTCCCTATTATCGTTTGCCACAGGTGCTGGAAGACTATCCTGAACTGGCCTCCATTAAACGTATGACGCTGATAGAGAGCTTTTCAACCGTGAAATTGCGTTTGTGGGATGAGGGCCAAAAGAAGCTGATTTCTTTTCAGGCGGCCTATGCTTTGCAGTCCCAAAAAATTTAGATCGCTGCAATTGCCGGCTAAATTGAGGATAATTGGCGTGAACCGATGGAATATCCTCTAAATTCAATATCGCCCGGGTCAGGTGGGCGGCTGGAAATTGATCTGGCCGCGATTGGCGCGAACTATTCCCTTTTATCAAAAAAGTCTGCGAATGCGGAAACAGCCGCAGCAATAAAGGCCAATGCTTATGGCCTCGGGCTCGAGCCTGTTGCAAATATACTGGCAAAAAAGGGCTGTAAAACCTATTTTGTGGCATTGCCGCAAGAGGGTGTGCTGCTTCGAAAGTTGCTTCCAGATGCAACAATTTATGTGCTGGCAGGCCTAGGACCGAAATCACTCGATACATATATTTCGCACAGCCTGTCACCGGTGCTCAATACACTGGAAGATGTTGCACTTTGGTTCCCTATCAACAATGCCTCTTATGCCATTCATTTTGATACGGGCATGAACCGGCTGGGCCTGTCGCTCGATCAATTGGGCGAGGTGGCAAATCTTTCGCCGCAATTGATCATGTCGCATTTTGCCTGCGCCGATGAGCCGGATCATCCGCTCAATCAAAAACAGCTTGAAAGGTTTCTGGAGGTTCGCAAGAGTTTTCCGCAAGCCCGGGCATCCTTGGCCAATTCAGCCGCAATTCTAAGCCGTGATGATTGCCAGTTTGATCTCGTGCGCCCCGGTATCGCACTATATGGGGGTGCGGCGGTAAGTGGTGTTGCCAGCCCGATGCAGCAGGTGTTGCGGCTTGAAGGGCGTATTGTCCAAATACGTAACATCAAGCAGGGGGAAGCTATTGGCTACGGTGCAACATATGTATTTGATCGTGATAGCCGGGTCGCCATAGTGGGCGTCGGTTATGCCGATGGTTATCATCGGGCCTCGGAAATCGAGACCAAACGATTTGGCGCATTTGCCGGCCAAAAACTGCCATTACTGGGCCGCATTTCAATGGACCTTTCTGCCTTTGATATTACCGATTGGCCCAAACAGGGAGACTGGCCCAAACAGGGAGACTGGCCCAAACAGGGAGACTGGATTGAGCTGATCGGTGAAAACTGTACATTGGGCGAGGCGGCAACTGCAACTGGTACAATCGACTATGAAATACTAACATCGCTTGGGCATCGTTTTTCCCGAACCTATATCAACGGATAATTGAGAAGATACCTGTGGCCAAAGCCAAGATACAATTTATTTGCCAAAACTGCGGAACCGTGCATACGCGCTGGGCCGGTAAATGCGATGGCTGTGGCGAATGGAACACCCTGTCGGAAGACAATCCGCTTGCCGGTATTGGCGGAGGGCCAGGGAAAGCATCGGCTGCCAAAGGCCGTGAAGTTGCACTCTATTCGCTTGATGGCGAAATTGAAGAAGCGCCCCGATTTCACTCTGGTATTAGCGAGCTCGACCGGGCAACCGGCGGCGGGTTTGTGATGGGTTCTGCAATTCTTCTGGGCGGCGAGCCGGGCATCGGTAAATCAACCATATTAATGCAGGTCTCTGTCGCACTGGCGAAATCCGGCCGCAGCGTCGTTTATGTTTCAGGTGAGGAAGCTGTAGCCCAGGTGCGTCTGCGGGCCAAGCGGCTAGGCGCTGATTCTGCACCAGTGCTCATTGCAGCTGAAACCAATGTTGAAGATATTCTGGCAACGCTCAAATCTATTCCCAAACCATCACTGGTTATTCTGGACTCGGTTCAAACCCTTTGGACAAGCTCGGTTGATTCTGTTCCAGGCTCCGTGTCGCAGGTCAGAAGCTCAGCACAAGCAATGATCCGTTATGCCAAACAAACCGGCACTACAGTTATTTTGGTCGGCCATGTGACCAAGGATGGCCAGATTGCCGGCCCAAGGGTGGTTGAGCATATGGTCGATGCGGTGCTGTATTTTGAAGGTGACGGGCGACATAATTTCCGCATTTTGCGTACCGTAAAAAATCGATTCGGCCCAACCGATGAAATCGGTGTGTTTGAAATGACCGCATCCGGGTTAAAGGAAGTCGCCAATCCTTCAGAACTGTTTTTGGGCGAGCGCAATAAGGTATCACCTGGAGCCGCCGTTTTTGCCGGAATTGAAGGCACCCGTCCGGTGCTGGTGGAAATTCAGGCACTTGTTGCCCCCTCTACTCTGGGCACCCCGCGCCGGGCGGTGGTCGGTTGGGATAATGCCCGCCTTTCGATGGTTTTGGCCGTGCTGGAGGCCCATTGCGGGGTTCGCCTTGGCAGCCATGATATATATCTCAATGTGGCCGGAGGATACCGGGTAAGCGAACCCGCAGCAGATTTGGCGGTGGCTGCAGCCCTTGTTTCTTCCCTTACCGGGGTTGCCCTTCCTGACAATAGTGTTTATTTCGGCGAAATCAGTCTTTCGGGAACCGTAAGGCCGGTGACCCAGGCCGATGCACGGTTGAAGGAAGCACAGAAACTGGGCTTTAGCCGGGCATCTCTTTCCAAGGGAGCGGGAAAAGCAAGTTCCATTGCGGGCCTTGAATTGAACGAAATTGAAGAATTACGTGAACTTGTTGCGCAACTTGCCGGCGGGAACAAATCAAAAGGTTGATTTGCTGGTTATAAGTATCCGGCATGCACACATTTAATGGGTTGCCGGTTGAAATGAATTTTCAACCGTGGCAACTGTAGGTCAAACGCCCTTGGGGCATAAACAACGGAGACGAACGGCATGCCGATCACTCTTCTCGATGGAATTTTACTTGGGATAATGCTGGTATCGGCAGTATTGGCTATGATACGCGGTTTTTCCCGTGAGGTATTGTCAATCGTGTCCTGGATTGCAGCAGCAGCAGCAGCATTTTATCTGTACAAAAATGTAACACCCTTTGTGCAGGAATATATGCCTGATCTTGCCGCAAATATCACCGTGGCAAACATTATTGCCGCCGCGACAGTGTTTTTGATCACCTTGATTGTTGTCAGCGTCATCACCATGAAAATCGCAGATTTTATTATTGATAGCCGGATCGGTGCACTGGATCGCACATTGGGCTTCGTTTTTGGCGCGGTGCGCGGCATGTTGCTGGTGACCGTGGCCATGTTGTTTTTCAACTGGCTGGTGCCGGATGAGCAGCCAAAATGGGTAGCTGAGGCAAAATCAAAACCGATGCTGGAAACAATCGGCGAGCGTATTGTTGCCCTTTTGCCGGAAGACCCGCAAAGTTCCATTCTTGATCGCCTCAAGCCATCCTCGAAACCCGAGGGTGAGAGCGATAGCGAGAAGAAAATTTAGTCGCGAAATAAGTTCAAATTCCCCTCTAGCTGAGATGGCTGACAATGGATAACCCTGAACCCTCCTCAAAAGCGGCCTCTGGTGATTGGGACATTGATATATTCGGCGACAAGCTGCGTGAGGAATGCGGGGTATTTGGTATCGCAGATCACGACGATGCAGCCGCGCTCACCACTTTGGGACTCCATTCGCTACAACATCGTGGGCAAGAAGCTGCAGGCATCGTTACCTTCGACGGGTCGCAGTTCCATTCCGAAAAACACATGGGCCTCATTGGCGACACCTTCACCAAACCCAATGTGATCAAGCGACTGCCGGGCAGCCACGGAATTGGCCATACTCGATATTCAACCACTGGCGCAGATGAAATGCGCAATATTCAGCCATTCTTTGCAGAATTTTCCGGTGGTGGATTTGCCGTTGCCCATAATGGCAATCTCACCAATGCCCATACATTGCAGCGTGATTTGCAAAAGCGCGGTGCCATATTTCATTCCACATCGGATACGGAAGTCATATTGCATTTAATTGCCATGAGTGATGGTAAGAATTTTTCTGATCGTTTGATTGATGCGCTTGGCCATTTGGAAGGCGCGTTTTCGCTGGTAGGTATTTCAGAGAAAAAGCTGATTGGGTGCAGGGATGCGCTTGGTGTTCGTCCATTGGTGCTGGGCGATCTCGATGGCTCTTATGTTCTGGCCTCTGAAACTTGCGCGCTGGATATTATCGGTGCGCGCCATGTGCGTGATATTGAACCGGGAGAACTGGTGATCATCACCAATAATGGCATTGAAAGCCTGTTTCCGTTTGAACGCAAGGAACCAAGGTTCTGCGTGTTTGAATATGTCTATTTTGCCCGGCCTGATTCTTACGTTCAGGGCGAAAACATCTATGCGGTGCGCAAACGGATCGGCGAAGAACTTGCCAGGGAAAGCCCGATTGATGCTGATATGGTTGTACCGGTGCCTGATTCTGGAACACCAGCCGCCATTGGCTTTGCGCAGGGAGCAAACATACCGTTTGAGCTTGGCATTATCCGTAATCATTATGTCGGCCGCACATTTATCGCACCCAACGATAATATCCGCCATATGGGCGTGAAGCTGAAGCATAATGCCAACCGTAAACTGATCGAAGGCAAGAGCGTTGTTCTGGTCGATGATTCCATAGTGCGTGGAACTACCAGCCAAAAAATTGTGCAGATGGTGCGCGATGCCGGTGCCCGTGAAGTGCACATGCGGATTGCCAGTCCGCCGACCATGTCATCTTGCTATTATGGTGTTGATACACCGGAAAAACAGAAACTGCTGGCCTCCCGAATGACGGTTGAGGAAATGGCTGAGTTTATCAAGGTCGATAGTTTGGCATTTATTTCAATTGATGGTTTGTACCGCGCGGCGATTGATACCGCGCGTAACAATGAAATGCCGCAATTTTGCGATGCCTGTTTTACCGGCGAGTATCCAACCGCACTGACTGATATTGATAATAAGGACAATGTCCGGCAATTATCACTTTTGGCAGAACCCATACATTCTGGCGCAGCATAATATTAGGGGTAAATCAATGGGTGCACTTGAAGGCAGAATAGCCGTCGTAACCGGCGCATCACGCGGTATTGGCTATCAGGCAGCACTCGGTTTTGCCCGTGAAGGGGCGCATGTTATTGCCATTGCCCGCACCGTTGGCGGCCTTGAAGAGCTTGATGATCAGATCAAGGAGTTTGGCGGTTCCGCCACTTTGGTTCCTTTTGATTTGACCGACTATGACGCAATCGATCGGCTTGGCGGCATCATTCATGAGCGATGGGGGAAATTGGATATTCTGCTCGCCAATGCGGGAGTGCTGGGCGTTGTAACACCGCTTAGCCATTTAGACATTAAGGTTTGGAATGAGGTAATGGCGGTTAATGTGACGGCCAATTGGCGCCTGATTCGTTCGCTCGAACCGCTTTTATTAAAATCGGATGCGGCACGTGCTTTATTTATGACATCGGGTGCTGTGCATAATTGCCGCCCTTTTGTTGGTCCCTATACGGCGTCCAAAGCAGCCCTTGAAGCCCTGGTGAAAACCTGGGCTCATGAAAACGAAAAAACCAGCATTTGCGCCAATCTGGTTGATCCGGCCATTGCAAGAACCGCCATGCGGGCGCGCTATGCTCCGGGAGAAGACCCTGAAACGGTGCCACTGCCTGAAACAATTGTGCCGGATTTAGTTAAACTGGCATCAAGTGAAACGATCGAAAATGGCAAGGTTTATCTTTGCAAAGAACACCGGTTTACCGATTGAGGCAATCAATCTTTATAAATTGGCAAGTTTGATCGCAATTTAATTGCAAAATTTACCTTTGTTTAAAATTATCCGCAGATGCTTGGGCTCTACTAATTCTGGAGAAGTTACAATGATTGAACAGCAGACGCGTTTGGCCGATGAGCAATTTCAATCATGTGATGATGCCTATTTGGCTGAAATGACAACCCGAATTTCGAAATTGCGGGTATTGCACAGAAAAATGGAAAATAAGCCTGAACCAATGGGTTGGCTGAAATCTCTCTCTGAGTAATCTTCTATTGAGGTACAGCGTACGGTAAATCGGGGCAAATGCGCCGAATGACAGTAGACTGTGGCATGTTGACATGGAAGCAGTCAGGTTGCGAGGAGCAGCCCGATGCGAATGCATCGCTCCTCCTGAGCTTGTCGAAGGGGAAGGCTGGGGCATTCTCAAGTTGCACGTTGAGCATTGTGAAGCGCAAAACTTGAGTATCAAAATTGCACCAAATAGCCGTGAGCGACATGAAAATAGAGTGTGCCCGTCAGAGGCGGTCGCGTTCCAGAATTCGCTAATATTGATTGCCCCGTCGCTGGCAACTTTACACTATTTTACAATTCCCCATCTTGATTCACAATTTCCTCGCGCTATATGCTTACTCGATATATGTTTGGTAACCATATAAACAAGAAGCATATGTTCTTTGGGCATATGAAACTTGTTTTATACAATTTCTAGTATTTGGGTCGGTATGCACACATGCCCAGCCTCCAGAATTAAATTGGTGTCTGGTTATCAAAATGGGTCAGGAATAAGTTATGAACGTTCGCAGTCTTTGTTTGGCTATCCTCTATATGGGTGATGCAACCGGATATGAAATCCGAAAACTTTCAACTGAAGCTGAGTTCAGCTTTTTTGTTGATGCAAGTTTTGGCTCGATTTATCCGGCCCTGAATAAACTGGAGGCCGATAAAATGGTGACCTGCCGATTGGAACCGCAAGTGGGTAAACCGGCGCGCAAAATCTATTCAATTACAGAGGTCGGGCGACGGGAATTTCGCGATTCTCTCAATATTCCCCCGCAAAAAGACCTGTTCAAGTCCGAGTTTTTGCTGCTCGCGATGAATGCCAATCTGGTTGATCGCGAAACTCTTCAGGCTGCCATTGATCGCCGTTTCGCCTATTTAAAAGAAGAGTTGGCGCTGATTGATGGCGCAAGAAAAGAGTGTGAACATAATGGTTTGCAGTGGATTTCTCGTTATGGACGCTCGGTTCATTCCGCATCTCTAAAGTTTCTGGAAGATAACCAGCATGAATTGCTTGCGATGACCAAGCCACGAAACTCCGACAAACAGGCAGCAGAATAAAATTAACCTGCAGCATCCTCCCAAGATGCAGCACTTAAAACAAATGATGCAATATCATCACACAGGATGAGTAATAAGATGGCGTTTAAACTTCGTGGTTCTCACATAGTTGCAGCAGCAATATTGGCCGCACTTGGTGGCTGGATGTATACGGGTGAGTTGATTATTGGCGGTCAATCTGACAGCGCACAAAAGTCAAAACCAATTGCTGAGCGAGAAGCCAAGCGCTCAAGCACCGCATTTAAGGTGAGAGTATCAACATTGCAGCCTCAGGCGCGCCGCGCTCAGCTACTTATCCGTGGTCGCACCCAGGCAGAAGCAAAGATAACAGTACGTGCAGAAACCGGCGGCACTTTGACCAAACGTGTGGTCAACAAGGGTGATCAGGTAAAGCCGGGTGATCTGTTATGTGTGATTGACCAGGGTATTCGAAAAAGTAATCTGGCCCAGGCGGAAGCCAGGCTGTACCAGGCAAAGGCTGATTTTGAAGCCAATAGCGAGCTTGTAGAAAAGGGCTTTACCACAAAATCCAAGTTACGCACTCTGCGCTCGGCACTAGATGCAGCTATCGCATCACTCGATGTGGCTAAACAGGATTTGAAGCGAACAGAAGTGCGCGCTTCAGTCTTTGGTGAAGTAACATCTCCTCTGGCTGAAAAGGGCGATCAGCTGTCTCAAGGTGGTATCTGTGTGACGTTGATAGATACCGATCCAATGTTGTTTATCGGTCAGGTATCAGAGCGCGATATTGCCCGGATAAATACCGGCATGGATGCAGGCGTGCAGTTGGTAACCGGTGAACAGGTTCTGGGGAAAATTACCTATATCGCGCCAAATGCAGACCCGAAAACCCGTACATTTCGGGTTGAAATTGCGATGGACAATGAAAAAGGCCTGTTGCGCGATGGGGTCACAGCTTCCAGCATTGTGAAACTTGAATCGACCCAGGCATACAAGATTAAACCTTCCTGGCTAACGCTGGCAGATTCAGGTGAAATTGGCCTGCGTGGGGTCGGGGCCGACAACAAAGTGATATTTATTCCGGTAAAAATTCTGTCGCAGGCAATAGATGGTATGTGGGTAAGCGGCATTGAACCCGGTACCAGCATCATTACGCTTGGCCACG
Organism: Rhizobiaceae bacterium; assembly: GCA_026981655.1. Lineage (GTDB taxonomy): Bacteria > Pseudomonadota > Alphaproteobacteria > Rhizobiales > Rhizobiaceae > SZUA-100. The sequence goes on from JALSIJ010000048.1 coordinate 17,331, forward strand.
AATATGTCTCGGCCGGCGAATTGGTGGAGCCGGTTTCAGCCGCGGTTTTTGATCAGCAAAAGAGCCAGAAAAAGGCCGGAATATTGGAACCTAATAATAATACTGAACAAGTTCAAACGGCAGGTATCAAACAATGATTGGTGCGCTTGAAAATATCTTAAATCGTCCCAAAACGGTTCTGACCATGATGGCCGTGATGATCGTGGCCGGGGTGCTTTCCTATATATCGATTCCCAAGGAAGCCAATCCGGATATTGATGTGCCGGTTTATTTTGTGACCGTAAACCAGCGTGGCATATCGCCGGGTGATGCGGAGAGGCTGCTGGTGCGGCCGTTGGAAACCAGCTTGCGCGGGTTGGATGGCTTGAAAGAAGTTACCGCGATTGCCGGTCAGGGCTATGCTGCGGTGATATTGGAATTCAATATTGAGACGGAAAAAGATAAGGTCCTGGCCGATATTCGCGACAAGGTCGACAGGGCGCAGTCTCAACTGCCCGCCGATGCGGACGAGCCGATAATTAATGAAACCAGTTTTTCCCTGCTTCCCACAATCGTTGTAACCCTTTCCGGCAAGGTGCCTGAACGCACTTTGTACAGGTTTGCCCGCCGCTTAAAGGACGAAATTGAATCCGTTTCAACGGTTCGCGAAGCCAATCTATCCGGTAACAGAACTGAAGTTCTTGAGGTTGTTCTCGACCTTATGAAGCTCGAATCCTACGACATTACCCAGACAGAATTACTCACCGCTCTCTCGCAGAATAACCAGCTTGTACCGGCCGGTTTTCTTGATGATGGAACCGGCCGCTTTAATGTAAAAGTGCCGGGTCTGGTTGAAAGTGCTCGCGATGTTTATTCAATTCCCATCAAGCAAAATGGCGAGGGCGTTGTAACACTTGGCGAAGTTGCCGAGATCAAGCGGACCTTTCAGGATGCCTCCAATTACACAAGGGTAAACGGCGAACCGGCGATTTCCATTAAGGTGGTAAAACGCATTGGTACAAACATCATTGCCAATAATGAAGAGGTGCGTCGGGTTGTAAAGGAATTCTCCAAAGACTGGCCTTCGACAATCAAGGTCAATTACCTGCTGGATGAGTCAAGCTTCATCAACGAAGTGCAGGGTTCGCTGCAATCGTCAATCCTCACCGCCATTGCCTTGGTGATGATTGTGGTGGTGGCTTCACTTGGAGTGAAATCAGGCCTGATGGTAGGCCTGTCGATTCCCGTATCCTTCATGGTTGGCTTTTTGATATTGGCATCCGCCGGAATGACCATGTCGATGATGGTGATGTTTGGCATGGTGTTGACCGTCGGCATGCTGGTTGATGGAGCCATTGTGGTGACCGAATATGCGGATCGTAAAATGGCCGAGGGTATGCCCGCCGTTGAAGCGTATCTTCGTTCGGCGCGGTTGATGTTCTGGCCAGTGGTATCGTCGACGGCTACGACTTTGGCCGCCTTCTTGCCGATGTTGATGTGGCCGGGCGTGCCGGGCGAATTCATGAGCTATTTGCCAATTATGGTGATCATAGTTCTCTCCGCTTCACTGATAACCGCATTGATTTTCCTTCCCGTTACCGGGGCATTGATCGGACAGCTATCCGCATGGATGGGTAAAAATGCATCCTGGTTGTTAAGCGGCGTAATCGGGATTGTGCTTACTGCAATTGTCGTATTTGTCTTGGCTTTCCCGGCTTTGAATGCACTAATTGGTTTTGGCCTTGATGGTGTGCTGCAAACAATTGGCGACCTTGCCAAAGAACAGCGCGTTAACCTGCCGGTTGAGCAGATTGCGGTCGTTCTTGCGGGCATAATCTCACTCGGATTGGCATTCTTGTTAATGCCTCTGGTTTCAAGATTTGTCCGTTGGCGTCAGTCGCGCCCGGTAAAGGTCGATGAAGTGGCGCAGATGCTTTCGTCCGACAAGAAACTGGACATTTCTAAAGTGCCAGGTGTTCTTGGCACTTACCTGTGGGTTTTGAAAAAACTCTCGGGCAATCTTGTGGGCAACATTTTTGTGATTGCCGCAATTGTTGCGCTCACAATTGGTGTGTTTGGTATGTTTGGTAAAAACAATGCGGGCGTCGAATTCTTCGTTGACGAAGAACCCGATGTGGCGATTGTTCTGGTTTCCGCACGCGGCAACCTTTCTGCCATAGAAATTCGCGATCTGGTTGGCGAAGTTGAAGCCAAGGTGCTGCGTATTCCAGGTATTGATAATGTTATTATGACATCATCAGCCCCCGGTGGTGGCAGTGGTGTTGGAAGCCCGTTGGGTGGAATTCAAGACAAGCCTGCCGATGTGATTGGCGAGTTACAGATTGAGTTGGCCGATTATTGTTGCCGGCCCAAGGCTGCAGAAATTTTCGCCGAGATTCAAAAACAAACGGCTGATCTTGCCGGAATGCGGGTAGAGGTTCGTAAAATTGAAGGCGGTCCGCCAACTGGCAAAGACCTGCGTCTGCAGGTAAAATCCACCAATTATGATGAAATGGTCGCTTCCGTTGTTCGGGTTCGCGCCAAAGTTGACGCGATGAAAGGCTTGCAGGACCGCGAGGATTCAAGGCCGCTACCGGGCATTGAATGGCAGTTGAGCGTTAATCGCGAAGAAGCTGGTCGCTATAATGCGGGCATCGCTGCCATTGGTTCAATGGTTCAATTGGTAACCAATGGTGTGCTGATTGGTAAATACCGGCCGGATGATTCCGACGATGAGGTTGATATCCGGGTACGTCTGCCGAAAGAGCAAAGAACGCTCGACCAGTTCAGCCAGCTACGCCTGCGAACCCAAAATGGTCAGGTGCCTTTGTCGAATTTTGTTACGCGCGCAGCCGAGCCAAAAGTTTCCTCCATCACCCGTCGTGATGGGCTTTATTCGATGTCGATCAAGGCGAACCTGATTAAGGGTTACGAGGAAAATGGCAAGGCGCTCACGCCCACCGAGAAAATCAATGAGCTTGAAGCCTGGTTAAAGAACGAAAAATGGCCGTCCAGTGTTCAGTTCCGTTTTCGCGGGGCCGACGAGGAGCAAAAAGAATCCGGCGCGTTCCTGCAGAAAGCAGCGGGCATCGCCCTGTTCTTGATGTTCATCATTCTGGTCACCCAGTTTAACTCATTTTATCAGACCATCCTTACCCTTTCCACGGTTATTCTTGCCGTTGTCGGCGTGTTGATTGGATTGATGGTAACGGGGCAAAAATTCTCAATTCTGATGACTGGCACAGGCGTTGTAGCGCTTGCCGGCATTGTGGTGAACAATGCGATTGTGCTGATTGATACCTATAATCGCATGCGCTCGGAGGGCGTGCCGGTGCGCGATGCCGTGTTGAAAACTGCAGCCCAGCGCATGCGGCCGATCATGCTGACCACCATCACCACAATTCTGGGACTGGTGCCAATGGCCTTGCAAATTAACATGGATTTCTTCAATCAGTCTGTTCTGGTTGGCGGTATTACTTCCATTTGGTGGGTGCAGCTTTCTACGGCGATTATTTCCGGACTGGCGTTCTCCACTATATTAACCCTTGTGCTTATTCCGACCATGCTGGCAATGCCTTACAACATTGTTTCTGCCGCCGGCGTAACGGGAAGGGGCTTTTCATATTTGTTCAATGCGCCAATGCGAACCGTTCAATACATCCGTAAACAGAGAGCTTCTCTTGCTGAAGAAAAGGCGGTTCGATTGGCAAATGAGCAAGCCGAAATTGCCCAATCTATGGCCGTTGAAACGACTTCCTCGAAAGTGGAGGTTGATGATGCTGAATCAAAGCTGGCGGATAATGCTGATAATGGCGAAAAAATTGTAAAACTTGCCCCTAAGCAGAAATCGTTCAAGAAGAAGGATAGCAAACCTCCACTGGCAGAGGCCGCTGAATAGCTAGGATCCTGACCCATGAGTAACACCCTCTGTTGTCATCCTCGGGCGTGACCCGAGGATCTAGAATATCGGCGACATGGCAGGTGTTTGCGGATGCCGCCCACGAGCTCAAATTGTACGTTGAGCCCAAACTTGATCCAGGCGAAGCGCAAAACTTGGGCCAGCAGAAAAACCCCAAATGGCCGTGAGCGAAAACACTCAGAGCGATTCAATCAAATGATGAAACGCTCTAAGGCGGGCCCCTTTGATTCAACCCACCGGTAATTTCTAGCCGGCCTTATCTGCTGCAATTTGCTTGTTCCAGGACCGATAGCCAAAGGGCAGGGCTGCGAGATATGCAATGCTGACAAAGCTCAGTGTCACCCACGGAAAGCTGAACAGAAGCGCCACCGCCAGAACGATTGTGATCATCACCGGTAATACGAGATTACGCGATACGCGTCGCCCGATATTCTTGCCTGAAAATGTCGGAAGGTTCGAGACCATCAACAGCCCGATAAAGATAATGTAAACGGCGATGAAAATGGCCGAGACCTTGGATACTTCCAGCCCCAGAAAACCCAGATAAATTGGCAAAAGCCCGATAATCGCGCCGGCAGGTGCTGGAACCCCAGTAAAGAAATTATTCTGCCATTTCGGTCGATTGGGGTTGTCCAGCATCACGTTAAACCGCGCCAGACGAAGGCAGCCACATATGGCGAAAATCAGCGCGGCAATCCAGCCGGCTGAACGCAGCTCGTCCAGCGCCCAGATATAAAGCACCACGGCGGGCGCGACGCCAAAGTTCACGAAATCCGCCAGTGAATCCATTTCAGCCCCAAAACGGGTGCTTGATTTCAACAATCTGGCCACACGGCCATCCAGCCCGTCAAGGATTGCCGCAAAGAGTATGGCAATGATTGCCAGTTCAAACCGGTCTTCCACCGCAAGGCGGATGGAGGTTAACCCCGATACAATAGCCATCAGCGTAATCAGATTTGGGGCCAGCATCCGAAAAGGAATATCGCGCAGCCGCTTGTGCTGAGGGTTATCGTTTTCCTCAACCTCATCAGGATCAAATGGCGGGAATGGCGGTTCCATCTTTTAAGAAACCTTGCTGATCGGGCTGGATTTTGCCGTGTCATGGAAAGCCGCCAATATAGTTTCACCGGCAATCATGGTTTGCCCGAGGACAACACGGGTGCCAGCGCCTTCCGGCAAATAAACATCCAATCTGGAACCGAAGCGAATGAGGCCGAAACGGTCGCCCATGCCAATCTCGTGGCCTTCTTCTGCCCAGCAGATAATACGCCGCGCCACAAGACCGGCAATTTGCACCACGCCAAGCGGCCCGTGAGGACTGTCAATCACCATCGAATTGCGCTCATTGTCGCTGGATGCTTTGTCCAGATCGGCGCTTAAAAACTTCCCCGGTTTATAAAATATGCCGGTGATTTTGCCCCGCACCGGTGCCCGATTCACATGGCAATTAAAGACATTCATAAAAACAGAAACCCGCAGCATGGGTTTATCGCCAAGCCCAAGTTCGGCTGGCGGCACAACCGGGCCAATATGAGAAACCACACCATCGGCGGGCGAAATAACCAGATCATCTGAAATCGGCGTTACCCGTTCCGGATCACGAAAAAAATAGGCGCACCAGCCGGTCAACAGCAGGCCCGCATAAAATAACGGGTTCCACAGCCAGCCAAGCACAATGGCCGCCACAAAAAATATTGCGATAAAGCGGTAGCCTTCCGGGTGGATGGGTACGAGTGAACTCTTGATGCTGTTTGCAATACTCATGGGTGCTCCACTAATATCCGTATCATTATCCAGCACCTCTTATCGAACATTAGATTCGAAAGGACACCAGACTGCGTCATGTTTACATGGAAGCAGTCAGGCTGCGAAGAGCGGCCCGATGCTTATGCATCGCTCTCGCGAAGGCTGGTGCGTAGCACCAAATGGCCGTGAGCGAAAGAAAATAGAGTGTACCCGTCAAAGACGGATGCACTCTAGTAGTTTAATTCACCCATATAGGCCGATAAGCGCCGCAAGCCAACAATAACGCCGGATATTTTGATATAAACTTACGGCTTTACCACAGCATCTGAAAATGCGCGGCTTCGCAAGCTTGTGGTTTATTCCGCCGGTTCAGCCGGTTTTGCAATATCGAGTTGTTCTTTCTCGCGCGCCAGCCGTAATCTTTCTTCAGCCTCGGTGGCCTCACGTTGACGCGCCCACATGGCCGCATAAAGCCCATCCTTGTCGAGCAAGGAGCGATGGGTGCCGCGTTCGCAAATCTCCCCTTCCTTCAGAACGATAATTTCATCGGCTGAAATTACGGTCGAAAGCCGATGGGCAATCACCAAAGTGGTGCGGTTTTTGGAAACCACATCAAGAGCTGCTTGAATTTCCTGTTCGGTCTGGGTATCGAGCGCCGAGGTTGCCTCATCTAAAATGAGTACGGGTGGCGCTTTCAATATGGTGCGGGCAATGGCAACGCGTTGTTTTTCGCCGCCTGAGAGTTTCAATCCGCGTTCGCCAACCTCAGATTGGAACCCATTGGGCAGGGTGGCGATAAAATCCTTGATCTGCGCCATTTCTGCCGCCTGTTCGACCTCTTCGTCAGTCGCGTCAATTCGACCATATCGAACATTATAGGCAATCGTGTCGTTAAACAGCACCGTATCCTGCGGAACCATGCCAATTTGATTTCGTAATGATTTCTGCAAAACGCCGCGTATATCCTGATCATCAATGCTGATTGCGCCATTGGTGACATCGTAAAATCGAAAAAGCAGCCGTGAAATGGTAGATTTACCAGCACCGGATGGACCAACAATTGCAATGGTTTTGCCAGGCGGCACTTCAAAACTGACATTTTTCAAAATAGGTCGGTTTGCATCATAGTGAAAGGACACATTGTCAAACCGGATACCGCCCGAAGAAACATCGAGTGGCTTGGCATCATCCGCGTCTTTTACCTCTTGCTCGACCGCAAGCAATGAGAACATGTTTTCTATATCGGTAAGACCCTGACGGATTTCGCGATAAACAAATCCGATAAAATTGAGCGGAATAGACAATTGCATCAACAGCGCATTGATCATAACAAAATCGCCGATAGTCTGTGTTCCGGCTTGTACAGCCATTGCCGACATAGCCATGCAAACCAGCATGCCGATGGCAAAAATAAAGGTCTGCCCAAAGTTGAGCCATCCAAGCGATGTCCATGTTTTGGTCGCCGCCGTCTCATAGCGCGCCATTGAACGATCGAAGCGCTGAGCTTCCATTTCTTCATTGCCGAAATATTTTACAGTCTCATAATTAAGCAGCGAATCGACAGCCTTGGAATTCGCATCATTGTCGCTATTGTTCATGTCGCGACGAATGGTAATGCGCCAATCGCTGGCCTTGATTGTAAACCAAGTATAGGCCCAAACGGTGATTGCAATTACAAATACATAGGACCAGCCATAGCTGATAGCAAAAATTGCTGCGGTCAGTACAAACTCAAGCAGAGTTGGTGCGGTATTCAGAATTGTAAACCGCACAATGGTTTCAATGCCCTTGGTGCCGCGCTCGATTATGCGTGACAGGCCGCCAATGCGCCGTTGCAAGTGAAAGCGCAGCGATAGCTGGTGCATATGCACAAAGGTTCGGTAGGCAAGTTGGCGTACAGCGTGTTGCCCGACGCGGGCAAATAAAGCATCGCGCAATTGGTTAAAACCAACCATTAAAATTCGTGCGCCCGCATAGGCGACAACCAGCATAACCGGCGTTAAAAACATGGCTGGAAGGAATTCAGCTGCTGTTGGGTTATTGTTCAGTGCATCAGTTGCCCATTTATAAAAATAGGGCACCAACACAGTGATAATCTTGGCAATCACCAAAAATACGGCCGCCCAGGCAACGCGTAATTTCAGATCTGGGCGATCGCTTGGCCACATATAGGGCCACAGGTTTTTCAGCGATCCAATGGTGGATCCATCGGATAAAATTTCTTTTTTAGCATCAGGCAAAATAATTCTCGATCAATATCAGTCTTTTGAGGAAGTGCAGCATTTGGGCTGGCAGCAGGAGCCGGCGAGATCGGATACCGCATTGGAAATAGACAATAGCGCCTTCTTGTTCAACGTATAACACGAACGCTGTGCATCATTTTTAGTGTCAATTAATCCAGCTTCAACCAAAACCTTCAAATGTTGCGAGACGGTTGATTGGGCCAGTGAAAGACGGTTGACCACATCCTTGCAGCAGGAATTTTCACGGGCTGCTAAATATTGCAAAATTTCCAGACGGGCCGGGTGGGAAAGGGCACTCAGTCGCGCACTCCATTGCTCACCTTTCAGCCTCTCATTGGGCCAGGGAATTGGAAGGCCTAAGTTCAACTCGACTTCACCTATCTGGTTTTTGCTCATTGGGTCGCCCGTTAAATCGTTAATCGTCGATATACGATAAATATGGGAATTGAAATGCTGGTTTCAACTATTTTAAAAAAATAAGTGCGGCGGCAATAGTATCCGGGTTTGTTGCAATGTTCGAAGGTTGGAATTTTGCTAGCAAATCCAGTTCGCTGCAGCAGGCGGGAATTTATATTGCGTGCAATATGGCACAATAATATCGTCACAATAATGTTATCTGGTGTGGTGAGGGGGAAGTCGTGGGCTTTTCTGCGACAAATATAACGATAATCTGGAGTGAATATGATTAATGCGGCTCAAGGGCTAGGTATCAACAAATTGCCATCTGTAATTGGCGTGGCCATCATTGCGCTGTTGAGTGCATTTCTCTTTCAATTACCTGCATTCGCTGGCCAAGTAGATGTCCAGATACCGGTAAAACCTGTACAAGATTACCAATTGGCGCAGGTTCGTATTTGTGCTCCCCCAAAACAAATAATCAATGGTCGGTGCAGGTTACCAAACTTCCGACCAGCAGTATGTCGCGCCCCACGCGTATTGATCAATGGTCGTTGTAAGCTGCCGGTTATCAGGCCAGCCGTATGCCGTGCACCACGCGTATTGATCAATGGTCGCTGCAAGCTGCCGGTTATCAGGCCAGCCGTATGTCGCGCCCCACGCGTAATAATCAATGGTCGCTGCAAGCTGCCGGTTATCAGGCCAGCCGTATGCCGCGCCCCACGCGTATTAATCAATGGTCGCTGCAAGCTGCCGGTTATCAGACCAGCCGTATGCCGTGCGCCTAAGGTATTGATCAATGGTCGCTGCAAGCTGCCGGTTATCAGGCCAGCTGTTTGTCAGTTGCCGAATGTGTTGATCGGCGGTGTCTGCCGTAGGCCAAATATTGATGCTTGCGAACGTGGTCGGGTATGGAGAAATGGGCGTTGTGTGAGGCCAAACCCTGTATGCCGGTCACCGCGTGTGCGCTCACCCTATACCGGTCGCTGCTATCTGCCATTTGATATTGTGCCAATTCCTGAAGCTCAATGTCGCGCTCCCTGGTATTATTCAGCCCGCGCCGGTGGTTGTGTGAAACCACGCCCGCGTCAGCGTCCGAAAGAAAATATTCTTTGGATACAGTCGTGCCTCAATCAACTTGGTTATCGCGCTGGTACTGAAGACGGATTGGCCGGGCGCAAAACCAGAAATGCTTGGGATTCATTCCGTCGTGGTATTGGTGATCGGGGCTTTGCTGAGTTCACCGACCCACGCACATTGGCACAATTATACCGACAATGCGCTCCAGGGCAGGATCCAGCACCAAGCCCACCTGCAGAGGATGATTTGCCACCTATACGCGGCGAATTGCTGCCACCGCTTCAATCGGATGGTTTGAGCTATCGCCCGGCAATGTGTGCAACAGGCAGTCTCTATACCTTGCTAAACAAAACCTATGGTGACGCAGTTACGCTTGAAAAATGCGGCCGCTCTTGTCTGCCGGTACCGGATGGAATGGCGCTTTCCGAGGTGCGCCGTCTGGAAACTGAAAGCGGTGTCAACTGGTGTAAAAGCTGCACAAAGATCGGCGATGAGGGCATATTATGCCCATTGCCCAATAAGCCGTAGACTGCGTTATGTTTACAGTCAGGCCGACAAGTTCGACCCGGCGCTAGTGCGCCGCCCAAGTGGAGCGATGCGTTTTAGCGCATCTTGCGTGAGCGAAAATAAATGGCCCGACAAGTTTCGGCCCGGCACTTGTGCGCTGCCCTGGCGGAGCTTAGCGCTTCTTGCGTGGGCAAAATAAAAGGGGCCGTTCATTGCGGCCCCTTTACTAATCTTCAATCTTGATAATTAGCTCTTTGCTTCTTCAGCAGGCGCATCAGTGCCTTCAGCTTCAGTCTCAGCAACCTCTGCATCTTCGCCATTTTCATCGTCAAACAAAGGTCCGTCTTCTTCGTTTTCAAATGCATCATCCTGGGCAATGACTTCTTCATCATCGTTATCAAATGCATCACGTTGGGTGAGGTCTTCACCGGACGCCTGACGTTTGGCTTCTTCTTCAGAACGTGCAACGTTGATTGAAATACCAGCATCAACTTCCGGATGGAGGATAATACGTACTTCGTGCATGCCGATGGTTTTTATCGGTGCCAACAGCTCGATCTGGTTACGACCAACGGTAAATCCGTTTTCTTCCAGAGTTGCGGCAATGTCGCGTGCAGCAACTGAACCATAAAGCTGGCCGGTTTCGCCTGCTGAACGGATAGCAATATAGGTATTGCCGTTGAGTTTTTCAGCAACCGCTTCAGCTTCTGTTTTT
>JALSIJ010000049.1 GCA_026981655.1 Rhizobiaceae bacterium
TAAAACACGCCTGACTTCCCTTGTATCCACATCTAAAATTGCCCTTGCCGATGCCAGCACCCGAATTCTGGCAGAAAACATTCATTCACCTGATAATGTCCCCATGCATAACAATGCAGCCGTTGATGGCTATGCATATGCAAGCGATGATTTTGATAGTGTCGCGGGTGTATTCCTAATTTCCGCACGAATTACCGCAGGCCACATCAAGCCTGCCCCGTTGATAGAAAAAACGGCGGCACGTATATTCACCGGGGCAACTATGCCCAAAGGTGCCAATATTGTTGTCATGCAGGAAGATTGCGAAATTTCTGAAAAAGACGGGGCAAGCTTTGTTAAAATCCCGTCGGGTTTAAAATCCGGCGCAAACTGGCGCAAGGCCGGTGAGGATCTAGCCAAAGGAGAAACGGTACTTTCAGCCGGAAGGAAACTTCGCCCCCAGGATATTGCAGCCATTGCCTCAACCGGAAAAAGCCATATCGAGACCTATGACCGGCTTCGCATCGGATTGATCTCAACCGGTAATGAACTACGTCGACCTGGCAGTGAAATCTCCCTTGGCGAAGTTTACGATTCCAACCATTTTCTGTTAAATTCACTTTTGCAATCCAGTAATGTGGAGATCACCGATTACGGCATCATTGACGACGATGAGGCCAGCATTCGCACAGCACTCTCCAATGTAGCTTCCAAAAATGATGTCATCATTACCACCGGCGGCGCATCGCGCGGCGAGGAAGATCACATAATCAGCGCACTTGATGCGATTGGCAAAAGGCATATGTGGCAGATGGCGATAAAACCCGGCCGCCCGATGGCTTTTGGCCAAATTGCAAATGCTGACCATGATTGCCTGTTTTTCGGCCTGCCGGGTAATCCGGTCGCGGTAATGGTGTGCTATTTGATGTATGTGCGCCCGGCACTTACAAAGCTTGGCGGCGGTAATTGGCAGGAACCAGTGCGTTACCCGCTACCCGCGCTTTTCGATATTTACAACAAAAAGCCCGATCGGCGGGAATTTTTACGCGGCATCTTGTCGACCGACGAAAACGGCAATCTGGCTGTGTCAAAATTTCAACGCGATGGCTCAGGCCTGATATCCTCACTGCGCGAATCTGATGGATTAATCGAAATCAAAGAAGAAACCCGAACAATCAACCGGGGTGAGATCGTGAATTTTATACCATTCACAGAATTGGGAATTAACTGATAAACAGCACCATTGCAGCCAGCCTGTTGATTTCAGTTGCATATTATCAACGAATATTCGATCATAAGAACAGCTTGTATTGCGTTGGCTCTACAATCTCCGTCTTAACAACAATCAAAAGCACGAACCGGGAGATCCCTATAAATGACTATTCTTAAAAAAATCACGATGGCCTTTGCTGCCGTTGCAATCGCTGCAAGTGCCGGACTGGCACAGGCTGAAGAAATGCGCAAAGTACGCATTGGCACCGAAGGCGCCTACCCTCCATTCAACAGTGTAAATGCCGCTGGCAAACTGGAAGGCTTCGACATTGATATTGCAAACGCAATTTGCGAACAGGCTAAATTCAAATGTGAATTTGTCATACAAGATTGGGACGGCATGATCCCGGCTCTTCTGGCCAACAAATTCGACGCGATCATTGCCTCGATGTCAATTACCGAAGAGCGCATGGAAAAAATTGACTTTTCCAACAAATATTACAACACGCCACCTGCTGTTGCAGTGAAAAAAGATACAATGGTCAAAGGCATCAGCGATGCCGATCTTAAAGGTGTGCAGATTGGTGTCCAGTCTTCAACAACCCACGCCAACTATGCGGAAGCAAAATTGCCTAGCGCGTCACTGAAGCTTTATCCAACTCCAGACGAATATAAAGCCGATCTGGTATCGGGTCGTGTTGATGCGGTAATTGACGACGTTGTCGTGTTGGGCGACTGGGTCAAAACCGACGCCGGAAGTTGCTGCAAAATTCTCGGCACTTTGGTTCCAGACGCGAAAATTAACGGCATCGGCGCCGGCATTGGCCTTCGCAAAGGCGAAGATGATCTGAAAAAGGCCATCAATGCCGCAATTGACGCTATCCGCGCCAACGGAAAATACAAGGAAATCAACGACAAATATTTCGCATTCGACGTATATGGCGGATAATTTGATACTGATTACCAATTGCTGGCGGGATAATTATTCCGCCAGCCTTTCAATTTAGGTCCTGCCCCTAAAATGTTTTGGCTTCAACATGGATAATCTGGCAACGCTGTTGTCTTTTGGCCCCGAAGGTTGGGCCGATGAAATAGCCTATGGAACATTCATCACTGTTTCACTGGCACTGGCAACACTGCCACTTGGCCTGCTGATTGGCTTTTTCCTCGCATTGGGAAAAATATCCAACGAGCGGGCAATCCAGATTTCTGCTGATATATATATAACGATATTCCGTGGCCTGCCGGAACTACTCACTCTTTTTATCGTCTATTTTGGCATTCCAATTGCGTTGAACCTTGTGGTCCATGATCTGCTTGGTTTTGATGTAGTTGATGTAAACAGCTTTCTCGCAGGCATGATGGCGCTGGGGGTTGTTTTTTCGGCTTACGCAAGCGAGGTGTTTACATCCGCATTCAAAGGCATCGATCAGGGCCAGTATGAGGGCGGCCATGCGCTTGGCATCTCCAATTTCAATACAATGCGGTTGATAATATTACCGCAACTCATCCGCCTTGCTTTGCCGGGTCTATCGAATTTGTGGCTGATTTTACTGAAAGAAACAGCGCTGGTTTCAGCAATTGGCCTGACCGACATTTTGCGCTCCTCTGGAATTGCAGCGCGTGTTTCCAAAGAACTGTTTTTGTTCTTTGGTATCGCCTTCCTCATTTATCTCATCCTTTCAATCATTTCTTCGCTTGGAATTGTCGCCATCGAGCGATGGTCAAAACGTGGCGAGGGCGTAAGATGAGCAACCCTGATTTACCGCTTACGCCTGCTATCGACACATTACGCCCGCCGCCGCCTGCCAGACGCTGGTCGAAAGCACGTATTCTCGGCGTGGTACTTCTGAGTTTCTGGATAGCCGCCGGGTTGAGTATGATCTACTATTTGTTTTCAGCATTTACCTGGGCTTTCTACGATCGTTACGCGATGAAATTCGTCAATGGCATTTGGGTGACCTTCCAAATCGTTGGCATATCGCTTGTATTAGGAGCTCTGCTCTCAATTCCGGTTGCCCTGGGCCGGCTCTCAAAAAACAAACTGATTGGTGCCATGGCTTTTGGCTATTCCTACCTGATGCGCGGCACGCCATTGCTCGCTCAAACCTATCTGGTTTATTACGGGCTTGGATCATTTCACCAGGAATTGCAGTCGATTGGTCTTTGGTGGTTTTTCCGCGAAGCGTTCAATTGCGTCATACTAATTTTCACACTTAATACGGCCGCCTATCAGGCAGAAATTTTGCGTGGCGCAATCGAAAATGTATCCAAACACCAAACCGAGGCCGGAGATGCGCTTGGTCTTTCCAAGATGGTGATATTCTGGAAAATCATCCTGCCGCAAGCGCTCATCACCGCCCTTCGCCCCTATGGCAATGAAATCATTTTAATGATCAAGGGATCAGCCATCGCATCTCTGGTCACCGTATTTGATCTGATGGGGGAAACCAGGCGCGCCTATTCAAGATCGTTCGATTTCCAAACTTATGTCTGGGCGGCAATCATGTATCTTAGCGTCGTCGAAACCCTGCGCCGATTGTGGAACCGGTTTGAGGCTTACCTTACCCGCCATCTGGAACGAGATAGCGACTAAACCTATTGCTAGACTGCGTCATGTTTACATGGAAGCAGTCAGGCTGCGATTGGAGCCTGACTTGCAAATTGATGAAATTAATTTGAGGGCGGAACCGGCCCAATGCGAATGCATCGCTCCCGCGAAGGCTGGTGCATTCTCAAGTTGCACGTTGAGCATCGCGAAGCGCAAAACTTGAGTATCAAAATAGCATCAAGTGGCCGTGAGCGAAAGAAAATAGAGTGTACCCATCAAAGACGGACACGCTCTAAGGCAGCAGCTTCCAAGTCCCAAGCGCACCCTTGCCATATTCATCAGGTTTGGTGGTCATCGGAAGATATTCTACTTTTGCCCAGCGGTTAGCCATATTGCCATAAAGGCTTGAAAACGGGTTGCCCGATTGACCGGTTGTATGAATAAACATCGATTTGTCGAGATCGGAGAAATCATAGATCGCCCGGTAACTCGCCCCATGAACGGAGCGGTCAGGATGATCCTTATCGTTAAACTTGGTAGCGCCCCGATTCAACGTATAGCGCCCACCAGAAGAAGGTTCTTCAACTGTAAAGAATAGTGACAGTGGCCAGACTTTGGAAAATGGTCGGTGCTCGCCATACATTTTATGGGCCTCACCCCAAACCCAATTACTCGTGTTATTGCCATATTTATCTCGCAACTCGGTCATTGCCTGATCAAATGATTTTGCAATGATTTCTTTGCAGGTCTCCTCGCGATCGGTTGAAATATCATCGCACCATTTACGCGCGCCACCCTGTTCCAGCAGGCGGATGAGAGTTGTGGCTCGTTGATTGTTAAATTGCTTAAACGATGAGCCAAGATCATCCTTATAAATCGCTTCAACCAAAACCCGTACCCATGAGTTCATTATGAGCGGCTCAATGCGGGACATCTCCATTTTGGCATCCCAGTCTTTCATTTTTTCCAATATAGGTTGATTTTCCAGTGCAATCTTGCCGATGTCAGCAATCAGCAATTTCCGCAATTTATCGAATGCCGAAGAGTAAATATCAGCCTGGGCCGCCTTCATGCTGGCGATTGTATGCTTGTTATTTGCCTTGACGATCAACTCCTGTACCCGGTTATGGCGAAATAATTCCTCCCAATCATAGGTAAGGTGATGCTTATAATCGGCTCCGACAAAACGAGAATTAGCGGTCGCGATTGCACCTGATACGGGGTTCTTGAAAAGCGGCATTTCTTCCTTTGGTAAAAAACCCTGCCAATCATA
>JALSIJ010000050.1 GCA_026981655.1 Rhizobiaceae bacterium
GCGGCCATTAAGGTGCGGTTCTGGTTCAGTACTAAAACCCCAATTATAGCGACGCATATTCATCGGGTAAGAAAGCGCTGCCGGCATTTGAATAAAGGGGCCTATATCGCTGCCGCCATATTCCAGTACCAGTACCGAATATTTGCCATTTTCGGAAAGCCTTGAGGCCACCACCGAGCCAGCCGATCCGGAGCCGATTATTACATAATCGGCTGCTTGCACTTCCGGCATTTGGGTATAGGCACCACCCGTCATTTCATTTGCTCAAATTGATTGGCTCTTTGATGAAATTCTGCCCCGATTTGCTGGTAATACCTGTTCAGAATGCGGCATCAACCATCGGCGGTCATATCTACCACCACGCGACCGCGAATTTTACCATCAATTATATCATGGGCAGCACCAATAATATCGTCAAACCCGATCATGGTTGAGAGATTGGCCAGCTTTTCAAGGTCGAGATCGCGCGCCAGCCGCTGCCAGGCCTCAAGCCGAAGCTCTTTTGGTGCATTGACCGAATCAATCCCCAAAAGCGATACTCCACGCAGTATGAACGGCATTACGGTCGCGGGAAGATCAAACCCTTGCGCCAATCCACAAGCGGCGATTGCCCCGCCATATTCTGTCTGAGCTAGCAGGTTTGCCAGCGTATGGCTGCCTACCGCATCGACGCCACCTGCCCAGCGTTCCTTACCGAGCGGACGACCAGGTTCTGAAAGCTCATTGCGGTCAATAATATCGGCTGCACCCAGCTCCCGCAAATAATCCGCCTCGGATGATCTGCCGGTGGAGGCAATTACGTAATAGCCAAGTTTTGAAAGTATCGAAATTGCCACCGAGCCAACGCCACCTGCGGCACCGGTTACGATCACCGGGCCACGATCCGGCGTGATGCCATGGTTTTCGAGCGCCATAATGCAAAGCATCGCGGTGTATCCAGCAGTGCCAATTGCCATTGAATCCAGCGGGTTGATACCCTCCGGCAACGGCACCAGCCAATCGCCGTTTACCCGGGCATGGGCGGCATATGCGCCGTAATGGGTTTGCCCTATGCCCCAGCCGTTCAAGATAACCTTGTCGCCCTCTTTATATTCACCATGACTGGAGGAAATTACGGTTCCGGCCAAATCAATGCCCGGGATCATCGGCCAGCGCTGAATAATAGGGGACTTGCCGGTGATAGCCAGGCCGTCCTTGTAATTTACCGTTGTTGCTTCAATTGCGATCGTCACATTGCCATCCATTAAATCATCATCGCTTAACTCAACGACATCAACGGATTGCTTCTTTTCTTCGTCTCGAGAAATTAATATGGCTTTGAAATTATCGCTCATGGGTGTGACTCTCTGTTGTTTTCTTAGGCTTTCCTATTGTTTCTCCATGCCAGAAATTCATCAAGAATAATAGCACCAACACCCACTGATATATAAATATCTGCCACATTAAAAATTGCGAAGGACCAATTGGCCGTGTGAAACTGGATAAAATCAATGACCACACCCAAAGTGGAGCGATCTATAATATTGCCGATGGCGCCTGCACTGATCAGCGAAAAGCCTAAATGGGCAAAAAACCGACCTTGTTCGACGCTTGACCATATCCACAATACAAGGGCCAGAACAACAACACTAAGAGCAACAAGGCCAGCGGCCCCAAAGCCTGAAAGCATGGAAAATGACACGCCGTCATTATAGGTTCGATAAAAAGCTAAATAGGGCATGACATCGACCGGCACACCATATTCAAGCCGCGTCTCAACAAGGTATTTGCTTAGCTGGTCGAGCCCCACCAACAAAGATACAAATATAGCCAGCGGTATTATTCGTTTAATCATTCGTGTCATCCAACTTTAGCGCATGGCGCCTGATCTCAAAGGCCATAACGCCGGTTGCAATGGCCAGATTAAGTGAATCTGCTGCCCCATCCATTGCAATCAAGGCCAGATGATCGCAGATTTCCGCCAGTTCATCAGGCAGGCCTTGCTGTTCATTACCCATGAGCAACATGACCGGTTTGTTTTGATAATCAATTGCGCGGTGATCAACCGCACCCATTAAATGGGTGCCAACAACTATTCCCGGCCAGTTTTGTTTCCATTGCAGAAATTGCGATAATTCCATGTGCGCAAGCGGGATGTGGAAAATTGATCCCATCGTGGCGCGCACCGCCTCAATGGCAAATGCATCGGTGACCTGCCCGATCAGCAACACACCATCGGCTCCCACCGCATCGGCGGTTCGAATGATGGTGCCAAGGTTGCCCGGATCGCGCACCCGGTCGAGTGCTATCCAAAAGCCGGTTCGTCCGGGCTTTACCTGATCATTCGACAACCATTTTTGCCGAATTACACCGACCACCATTTGCGGATTATCGCGTTTGGTGATGGTTGAAAGCACCTTATTGCTAACTTCCAGAATATCGCCACCCTTGGCCAAAACTTTAGCAGCCAAAGCATCAACGCGTTGCTTCAGTTCTTTCTCACCGTCAAGGCTTTTGCCAAAAATCAGGGTTTTAACATCCCAACCCTTTTCCACCGCATCGGAGACAAGCTTTAAGCCCTCCGCCATGAAAACCTGGTTCAAATCACGGTTTTTCTTCAATGCAAGCGCCCGTATCTCCTTAATCAGGGGATTGGCCGTCGAGGTGATTTCCTTGTATCTACCGCTCACTTTGCCACCCATCTTGAGAACATCGAGGTGGACAAAAGACGCTCTGCATCCTCTTCGCGCAAAACAAGTTCGCCCGACTGCAGCTCTCCCTCCAAGCCGGCAAAAACCTCTTGCATGATCTCATGCATGGCAAAAAATGAGGCGCGAATGGCGTAGGACGTGAGCACAACAAACAAAGGTTTGTCAGAAACAAGAGAGCGGCAAAGGTCGAGCATCTCGGTCAGATTGTCGAATAATTGCCAGGTCTCACCCTTCGGGCCTCGACCATAGGCAGGCGGGTCCAGAATAATTGCATCATAGGTTTGGCCGCGCCGGGCTTCTCTGGCGCAAAACTTTCGCGCATCATCACAAATCCACCGGATCGGCGCATTTTCAAGACCGGCAACCTGTTGGTTTTCACGCGCCCAGCCAATGGCTTTTTTCGAGGCATCCACATGGGTAACATGGGCGCCAGCGCGCGCCGCAACTAGCGATGCAACGCCGGTATAACCAAAAAGATTGAGCAATTTTACCGGGCGATTGGCGCTCTTGATCCTCTGCTGCAAAAATGACCAATGGGCCGCCTGTTCGGGAAATACACCCACATGGCGAAAAGAAGTGAACCGCCCCAGAAAATCCATCCCATCAAACTGCAATGGCCAAGTTTCCTGCAACTGCCGCTTGGGGAAATTCCAGCGTCCCATGCCTTCCTCATCGCGCTCACCAGTGAATATCGCATCAACATTCGCCCATTCACTTTCCGCCAAACGCGGTTGCCATATCGCTTGCGCCTCTGGGCGAATAATGCGGTATGGGCCGTATCGCTCGAGTTTCTTACCAAGGCCTGAATCAATTAGGGCATAATCGCGGTTTGGCGCTGTTTCCAAAATCAGCGGCACAGTTTGTGCAAGCCTTGCACCTTTTGGTGCCGGGCGGCGCACTGGCCCGCCTGAGGAATTTGCTACCTGATCAGGTGACTTTTCAAGTGGTGGCTTTGTCGTTTTTGGGTTGAACTCTGCTTTTGTCGCAGCCGTATTTTTGCGCTCATCAAAGCGTTTGTTTTTGCGCGGCCGTTTTCCGCCTGGATTACGACCCGGGTTACGAATTGAGGTTTCTTTTCCAGTAGATTTTCTGGTTGATCGGACCATTTAATATAGAACCTGAATTAATATCCTGCTGGCTGTACCGGTTTGACGGTTTATTGGCAAAGCATTATTTCTCAAATACAATAATACAGCCTTGTGTTAAGCGGTTGAAATTGCCAAATTGAGTGAAATATTATTTTTCAAACGGAGTAATTTCAATGGAAATGAACGGCGACCAGCTGATTGCAGCCGACCGACAAACGGTATGGGAGGCGCTTAACAATCCTGAAATTCTGAAAGCCTGTATTCCCGGTTGCGAGACACTTGAAAAAATTTCTGATACCGAGCTTACCGCCACGGTCGTTACTAAAATAGGCCCGGTAAAAGCAAAGTTTTCAGGTGATGTTCGGCTGGAAAACCTTAATCCGCCGGAAAGCTATTCAATCGTTGGAGAAGGAAAAGGCGGCATTGCCGGTTTTGCCAAGGGCGGGGCCGATGTGACATTGAGCGAAGAAGAGGGTGGCACCCGACTTTCCTATGTGGTTGATGCCAAGGTCGGCGGAAAAATTGCCCAACTTGGTTCACGGCTGATTGATTCCACTGCGAAAAAACTTGCGGCCAAGTTTTTTACCAGTTTTTCCGAAATGGTTGGCTCAAAGGCTGTAGACGAAGAATAAGGCGTAGAGCGGGTCCGTCTTTGACGGCCTCGCTCTATTTTGATGTCGCTCGCGGCTATTTGGGGCTTTTTTCGGCTCAATTTTTGCGCTTATCCAGGACTAAGTGCAGGGTCAACGTGCAACCTGAGCTACGCTCCAGCCTGCGCGAGTACGGCACATAAGCGCCGGGCCTCTCTTCGAGGCCTAACCCTAGTTATATTTATTATTTTTTGAAAACCAGATAGGCTGGTGCGCGGCCTTCACGAATTGCCTTTGCCTCATAGCGGGTGCGGTGCCAGTTTTCCCATGGATTGCGCCAGTCATCTGCACTTTCTGCCACCCACTGAAATTGCGGATGATTTCGGCAATGGATCAATGTCCAGTTCACATAGGATTCAATATCTGATGCAAAGCGAAATTCACCATCGGGTCTTAAAACTCGTGCAATACGATCGAGATTTTGTGGGCTTACGAAGCGCCGTTTCAGCTGACGTTTTTTTGGCCAGGGGTCAGGATAAAGCAAGTCAACCCGCGAAATAGTTTCAGCTGGAAGCCAGTCAAGCACAAGGGCGGCATCCTCATCATAAAGACGCAAATTTCTTAATCCCCGATCATCCACCTCAC
>JALSIJ010000051.1 GCA_026981655.1 Rhizobiaceae bacterium
GGAAAACGAGCGCCATTTTGCACCAATGTGCAGGCATCATATTCACCCCAGCTGGATTTATCTTCACCTAAATAGCGGACAAATGCGGTGCTCGACCAATCGGCCGTTGTCGGGTTTACAATCGGGGCAAATGCCGAGCAACTTTTGTAAGTTTGGCTGTTTTTAAGCGCGACCGTCAAGGCGCCGTGGCCCCCCATCGAATGGCCCAAAACTCCCTGTTTTCCCATGTTGACGGGAAATTCTCTGGCGATAAGTTCGGGTAATTCCTGGGTGATGTAGGAATACATCTGATAGTTTTTTGACCACGGTTGGACCGTTGCATCGAGGTAGAATCCTGCGCCGGAGCCAAATTGCCAATTGTCTTTGTCATCGGGTACATTTTCACCGCGTGGACTGGTATCCGGACAGACGATGATCAATCCGTGTTCGGCGGCGGCGCGGCGATATTCACCCTTATCCATGACATTGGAATGATTGCAGGTGAGGCCGGATAAATACCAGACAATCGGGCAGGGGGCATGCTCGGCTTGTGGGGGGATAAATACGGCGAATGTCATTTCGCAATCGGTCGTCTTGGCCATGTGGCTATAAACGCCCTGTACGCCGCCGAAAGATCTGGAAGTGGAGACTGTTTTCATGGGCATGCAGCTTTCAATTGGACAATATTTCTAGTTTGCGGGTTGCGGGCATTTTAAATAAAGCGCCTTACCTTCAATCATGACGGGCACGGATTTATTGCCCTGTTTTAATTTGCCAAAGGTGATTGTGACCTTGGCTTTGGCATTGGAAACTTCAAAGCCGTCCTTCCCATTACGGATTTTTCCGATTTTTAAATTTGGGAAAATCAACAATTGGCGGGTATTAAAATCGATACGTTGCAAACCGGCTTGTTGGTTTTGATAGATCAATATACGGCTTAACTTTTGTGATACGGCCTTTGATATAGAGGTCGTATTGGAGGCGGTTGATGCTACAAGTGCTCTAGTCGAATGGCATTGCAGGGCAGCAATATTCAATTGGGTATCGGTCATCGACAGGCGAGCATCATCGGTTATTTTAGCCCATTTCCCGGAGATCAACTGGTAAAATGCAAGGCCTTTCGGACTGGCTTTATCTGATGTTTGAGCGCTTGCACCGGCAATTGAGCAGGTGAATATTACTAAGCTCAAAATAGCCGGTTTAATGAAGGTCAAAATTGAATATCCAGATTTGATAAGCTGCTCGTTATAAGCAATCAGAATTCCACCACGCTGCGGATGGATTTTCCCTCATGCATCAAATCAAAGGCTTCGTTGATTTTCTCCAAAGGTAATTTGTGGGTGATCATCGGGTCAATATCAATTTTTCCCTGCATGTACCAGTCGACAATTTTTGGAACATCTGTTCGCCCGCGTGCGCCGCCAAATGCGGTTCCACGCCAGGAGCGTCCGGTTACCAGCTGGAAGGGGCGGGTGGAGATTTCCTGTCCCGCGCCGGCAACGCCGATGATGATGGATTCGCCCCAGCCCTTGTGAGCGCATTCAAGTGCTGCACGCATAACTTTTACATTGCCGATACATTCAAATGTATAATCCGCACCACCACCGGTGAGTTCAACGATGTGATTAACCAGATCATCTTCGCCAATTTCTGACGGGTTGACGAAATGGGTCATACCAAATTTTTCACCCCATTCTTTTTTACTATTGTTCATGTCAACACCGACGATCATATCGGCACCGGCCAACCGCAACCCTTGAAGGACATTAAGCCCAATGCCACCGAGCCCGAACACAACGCCTTTGCAGCCGGGTTCTGCTTTGGCCGTGTTGATGACAGCGCCAATGCCGGTGGTGACACCGCAGCCGATATAGCAAACCTTGTCAAAAGGTGCGTCCTTGCGGATTTTTGCCAAGGCAATTTCTGGCAAGACGGTGAAATTGGCGAATGTTGAACAGCCCATATAATGAAAAATCGGTTTGCCGTTGATTGAAAACCGGCTGGAACCATCTGGCATGAGACCTTGCCCCTGGGTGGTTCTAATTGCTTGACAAAGATTGGTTTTTGGATTGAGGCAATATTCACATTCTCTACATTCTGGCGTGTAAAGCGGAATGACGTGATCACCTTTTTGTAAATGCCTTACGCCCGGACCCACATCAACCACAATGCCCGCTCCTTCATGGCCCAGGATAGCCGGAAAAATACCCTCCGGATCTGCGCCTGAACGGGTAAATTCATCCGTATGGCAGATACCGGTGGCCTTGATTTCTACCAGAACCTCACCCTCGCGCGGGCCTTCAAGTTGTACGGTGGCAATTTCCAAGGGTTTACCTGCTTCAAATGCAACTGCGGCTTTTACATCCATGATTTACTCCAATATTTTTTTGCTAATATTGATCAGACCAATCAGTGCTTGGCAAGCATAAAATGAATGCTATATCAGCAGGTGACAGGTATAAATGCCTATGTGTAAAAACAATATATTGAGCAAAGGGAATGTTGTTGTGAAATTCTTGCTTCGTGATGAGGCGCGCGAAACCGAGCGCCGCACGCCAATTATTCCCGCCCATGCAGAAGAATTGTTGCAACAGGGTATTCAGCTAGATGTGGAAAGCAGTGATAAGCGAATATTTTCCGATGCTGAATATGAAGAAGCCGGGTGCAGGATGGTGCCTTCCGGTACATGGACAGGCGTGAGTTCTGATGCCTTGATTGTCGGATTGAAAGAACTGCCCGAGCGGCCGCTTAATCTTAATTGCCGGATGGTGCATTTTGCCCATATTTATAAGGAGCAGACTGGCTGGCAAACCGAATTACAACGCTTTGGGCGCGGTGGCGGTGTGCTTTACGATATTGAATATTTGACCAGAAAAGACGGTCGACGGGTGGCTGCATTTGGCTATTGGGCCGGATGGATGGGTGCTGCCCTTGCGGTATGGCGTTATTTGGCCAAAAAACTTGGTGAGACCGGGCCAAGCAAGGCGCTTTCAAGTTTTGACAGTCGAGAGCAGATTATTGTCGAGATAGAAGCCCTGGCCAAACGGGAAAATTGCACGCCAAAGGCGATCGTCATCGGGGCCAATGGGCGTTCCGGTAGTGGTGCCATTACCGCATTGGAATTGGCTGGAGCTGAGATAACCAAATGGGATATGGCGGAGACCAAAAATATGGACCGCGATGCACTTTTGTCTCATGAAATTCTGGTTAATTGCGTGCTGGTCAATGGTCCCGGTCTGCTGCTTGCAAGGCCAGAACATTTGGCGGCTGAAAACTCAAAACTCACGATGATTTCCGACGTGGCTTGCGATCCGTTCAGCAGTTTTAATCCGCTGCCGGTTTATAGGGAACCGACAAGTTGGACATCTCCGTTTGTCACCATAGGAAAAAACGGCGCGGGTGCCGATATTGAACTAACCTCAATTGATAATCTTCCTTCGCTAATTCCAAAGGAAGCATCAGAAGATTTTTCTGAGCAGTTTTTGCCAAGTCTGCTGAACTTTGATCAAGGCGAGGAGTGGCTTACAGCAAAGGCGACATTTGATCGGAAGTTGGCTGAGGTTTGACCCGCTCTAAGCCAATAGCTTGGCATGGGTTGCCATATCAATATTGGTTCCACAGATTACCAATGCCACGCGTTTTCCTGCAAGCGTTTCGCGCAGCGGGCCAAGTAGAGCCGCGATAGCGCTGGCACCAGCCGGTTCAACGGCAAGCTTCAAATCAGAAAACATCAGCCGCATGGCATTTATTATTTCCGAGTCTTCGACGGTAACCACCTCATCGACCAATTCCTGAATGATAGAATAGGAAAGTGGCAGGTGCAGTGGTGCGCTCAGACTGTCTGCAATGCTGGATAGTTCAACTTTAGGAATGGGAGCGCCCTTGCTAAGTGAAGTGCTCATGCCCTGGGCGCCTTTGGGTTCCACCCCAAAGACCATGCAATCAGGTTGTAATCGTTTAACCGCTGATGCAATGCCGGAAATCAGACCGCCGCCGCCGATGGGAACGATGACCGCGTCCAGATTTTCAACATCCTCGCAGATTTCAAGCCCAACGGTTGCAGTGCCTTCGAATGTTTTTGGGCTTTCAAACGGGTGAACCAGTGTGCGGCCTTCGTCTTTTTGTAAGCGCTCGCCAATTTCGAATAATTCCATCATATTTTCGGCAAAAACGATTTCAGCACCAAGTGCGCGGCAACGCTCTACCCGGTAGGGATTGGCAAAACTTGGCATGGCGACCTTGGCGCTGGTGCCAACCACCTTGGCTGCAAAGGCAGTTGCTATGGCGTGGTTGCCGGCCGAAAAAGCGGTTATGCCATTGGCAAGTTTTTCCTTGCTGAGGCCTAAAACATTGTTAAGAGCGCCACGGGCTTTGAAACTACCAGAGCGCTGAAACAGTTCAAGTTTCAAAAAAACGGTGCTGTCTGATCCAAAACTTTCAGACAGCACAGGCCCATAACAGGGAACGGTCGGCGTTCTGATAATGTAGGGTGTAATTTTTGCGGCAGTCTTACGAATGGCTTCCAGCGACGGGATATTGGTTTCGGCGTTCATTCTGCGGCTTCTTCTTTCATTTCAGCGGCGGCGTTCTTTATGGCCTCAGCAATTATTTGGGGTTCTTGCGCACCCATTACGGCGTATTTATTGTTGATTACAAAGCAGGGAACCCCGGTTACGCCCATTTTTTGTGCGGCCGATATTTCGTTTTGCACCTCGGCGCAATCCGCATCACCTGCAAGCAGGGCTTCCATTATTTCGGTGTTCATGCCAACCTCTTTTGCAGCTTCAAGCAGTACAGTATGGTCGCCGATATTGGCACCTTCTATAAAGAACAGTTGGAACAGGCGCTCGACCATTTGTTGTTGGGCTTTTTCGCCGCCATTGGCAGCCCAGCGAATGACCCGGTGGGCGTTTAAGGTGTTTGGGGCAACCTTGATTTTGTCAAAAGCGAAATCAAGGCCTTCCAGCTTGCCGGCATCTTCGATGCGCTTATATATTTCTCGTGCCGGTTCTGCGCCACCAAACTTGTCTTCCAGATATAGTTGCCGATCCTTGCCTTCTGCAGGCAGGGTTGCATCCAGCTGATAGGGGCGCCAGCGGATTTCGACCTCGATGTCATCAAGCATGGAAAGCGCTTTTTCAAGTCGCCGTTTGCCGATGTAGCACCAGGGGCACATAACATCGGAAATGATATCCAGTTCGACCTTGCGCATGTTGTGCCCTTTCAATTTCGGGCTGTGTTGAGCGCCCGCAGATTATTGTTTGGCCCACCAGGTTGGCAGCCGATAGCCATAGAGCGGGAGCTTTTCAGGGTGCTGTATTCGGGCCCATCTGGCAACCCATTGCTCGTTCAAATGATAAAGCGGCACCAGATAGTGTCCTGACATTAAAACCCGGTCAAAGGCGCGCACGGCCGTTACAAAATCCTCGCGCTTGCGCGCCGCCAACATGGCCTCAATGGTTGCATCAATTGCAGGTTCTGCAGTTCCTGCAAAATTAAACGAGCCTTCAATATCGCGCGAGGCAGAGCCCCAACGGAACTCCTGTTCGGCGCCCGGCGAAAGCGAAGCATAATAGCGTGCGATCACCACATCAAAATCAAACTGGCCCTTGCGGCGCTGAAACTGGGTATCATCAACAGAGCGGACATTGAGCGCGATGCCGAGCCTTGCGAGCGTTCTTTGCCAGGCAAGGGCAAGACGTTCCTGTTCCTTGGTGGTGGTGAGAATTTCAAAGGCGAACTCTTCCCCCATTGGTGTAACCATTTTGCGGTTTTGAAGCTTGTAACCGGCTTGTTTCAATAATTCAAAAGCGCGCTTTAAAACCTTGCGGTCTCGTCCCGTTCCATCAGAAATTGAAGGCAGATATGTTCCTTCCATCACGTCTTTGGATACAGAATCGGGGAATGGGGCGAGCAATTTTCGTTCTGCGATGCTGGCCGGGCGGCCAAGGGCAGAAAGTTCGGAACCCTGATAAAATGAGCCTGTACGTTTATAGGCGCCGAAAAACAGGTTTGTATTGGCCCATTCAAAATCAAACAGGATTGCCAGGGCGTGACGAACATTGCGGTCCTTGAAAAGTTTTCGACGGGTGTTGAACACAAATCCCAGCATTGATGCCGGGGTTTTGGGGCGAAATACGTCTTTTACAACGCGGCCATCTTTTACCGCCGGGAAATTATAGGAATTTTGCCATTTGCTCGGGTCGCCTTCAGGGAATACATCAAACAGGCCCTTTTTAAATGCCTCAAACATGGTGCTTGACGAGGTAAAGTATTCCACCTTGATCTTATCATAATTGTCATGACCGATTTTGACAGGCAAATCTTTAGCCCAATAGTCCGGATTTCTTTTATAGGAAATAGATTCACCCGGTTTGATGACGTCAACAGTATAAGGGCCGCTGCCAATTTGAGGTTTGAGCGTCGATTTATCAAAATTCTCAGCATCGGTGGCGTGTTTTGGTAAAATGGGCATCATGCCAAACAGCAATGCCAATTCCCGATCGGCCTCTTTGGTGAAGTTAAACCGTATTCCGCGCTCGCCAACCCGCACCATACTGGCAACTTTTTTTACTCGGCTGGAATAGGGCGGTCGGCCTTTTTCTTTCATCAGGTTAAAAGAAAAGATCACATCATCAACGGTGACGGGTTTGCCGTCTGAAAAGCGTGCTTTGGGGTTTAAGTGAAATTCAATCCAGGTGCGTTCCGGGTCGGTTTCAACACTTTCGGCCAGCAGGCCATAAAGCGTGAATGCCTCGTCGCGTGAACGAAACATAAGTGATTCGTATACCAGATTGCCAAATACCGGATCCCAAACCCCTCTGGCGGTGGTGCGAATACTCTTGATGATAAATGGATTAAGGCTGTCAAAATTACCGCGAACGCCATAGGTAATTTTTCCACCCTTGGGAGCATCAGGATTTACATAGGGCAGATGTTTGAAACCTTTTGCTAACGCAGGTTTGCCATGCATGGCGATGCCGTGGGACGGCTCCGCATTGGCGAGAGGTGTAAAGCCAATTGCAATAAAAGCTGTTATGCAAAATGCAAAAGCAAAGCCAATATATCTGGCGACGAACAGGTTCATGGAACAATCCGATCTGTTTTGTTGTTATGGCTGGCTCGACTCAGTAGCAATTAACAAAGATTATCACAGTTTATGTGGATTTATTGAAGTCCAAAGTGTAAAGGCGGGGTGGATATTATATGTTTCGCACGCTATTAAGGGATTTAGCCGAGGTCATCTAATAGCCTTATTTGGCGACAATTTACCAACTTGGAACAATAGGGTTGAAGATAGACAATTCTAACGTCACAATGCACATATAGAATTCTTAAAAGGACAGCTTGTTAAAATGTCAAGAACATCAAATTACAACAATAAACTTCTTGCAACCCTCGCGGTGGTCTCTCTGATGGGCGCCGGCGGTTTTCTTGGGGCGAGCAATGTGCAGGCTCAATCGGCTGCGCCAAACGCGCGCACCTGGTTTAAGGTTTGCAGCAAGCAGGGCGAGAACAATATTTGCAACGTGCAATATACCATTGCCGCAGATAATGGCCAATTGGTTACGGCTGTAAATTTGCTAACTGTTACCGGCAAGATCAAACGCAAGATCTTTCAGATAGCGGTTCCATCCGGCCGGTTTATTCCGGCTGGTGTGTCTGTCAGCATTGACGGCGCCAAGGCTAATAAACTGCCTTACTCAATCTGTCTGCCAAGTCGTTGTCTTGCCGAAGTTCCGCTTTCCGCGGGTCTGATTTCAGCGCTCAAAAAAGGTGGAGAACTGACACTGACTTCGGTTAATTTCCAAAATAAGAAAAGCCCGATTAAGGTTTCTCTTGGTGGGTTTACCGCTGCGTTTGATGGTCCTCCATTGAAGCGTACCGAGCTGCAATCTCGCCAGAAGAAATTGCAGGAGGAGCTGCAGAAAAAGGCTGAGGCTGCGCGTAAAAAACTTGAGGATGCTCAAGAGAAAGCCAAGGAAAACAATTAGTCGGTTTATAGTTTTATCCAATTCAAACCCGCCCTTGTGTTCAATCACATAGGCGGGTTTTTTATTATTCGCTGTTGATGGTGCAGGCTTTTGTGACTGATTTCACGCGCGGGTCTGTATTTATGTTGATTTGTCGATCATGAATGCCGGCCCAAAGGCTCTGCTGTTTAAGATCATTTACAATGCATGAACAAAATTTGGTGCAAAATACTCCATCACGGGTGAGTGAGCAATTTTGTTCGCAGACGCTGACAAATGCTGGTGTGCGGTCTGGCCCACCGGTAATTGCGGCAAACACATAAATCAGTCCAAGCAGTAATGGCTGGTGAATAAGGTAGGTGAGCAGGCTGTGCCTGCTGAAAAATGAAAAACTGCGTGTGAATTTATTGTTAGGCCTCCACCTGGCCAGATAGGTATCAAACCCGGTATTTACGGCAATTTGAGCCATTGCCATGCCGAGCAATACAAGTCCGAACCACGGAAAAATTGGTACATAGTCGTTGGATGCGGGCGGCGAAGGTGAAAGGCCCAGCCAGTACAGCGCAGGTGATGCCAATATTTCCGACTTGAGATAAAGCGGCCCGGTAATAAAAAATGTGGCGGCGGCCAGATTGACGGCCCAGGGCAACCTTAGAAACGCCAATGCAAAGATACTGCTGAGGGCGATAGAGTGTAGAATGCCGAAAAATATAAATCCGCCGGGCATAAAAAACCAGGTGACCAATGAAATCAGCGCTGCGGCCAGCGCAACTTTCGCCAGCCGTATGGCGTATGATCGGTAATTCATCTGTTGGCGATGGCCTAGAATCAGGCTTATCCCGACCAGTATCATGAAAGATGATGCGATCGAGCGGGCAAAATAAATCCATTCCGGGCGCTGGGTCAAGCCGGGCGAGGCATAGCCAAAAAACTCCAGATCCCAGGCGAAGTGATAAATCGCCATTGTGAGCAGGGCCAGAGCGCGCGCCATGTCGATGCCGATGATTCTTGATGACTTTTTGGAGTTCTCTGGGGATGATGCCTTGTTGTTCAAAGATTTTCCAGTTTACATTACCGTCTATACAATTTGGGGTTCCTAAGCCCTACCAATAGGCAAGTGAAGAGTCGAGACAGTAGACCAATCGAGGAATGGTGATATGAAAATTTTGCAAGCGAATGGAGCCAATATTCCGGCTTTGGGCTTTGGTACATGGACACTGGCTGGGGAACAATGCTCTGAACTTGTGTCAAAGGCGCTCGCCGCTGGCTATCATCATATTGATACCGCTGCGATGTATGATAATGAGCAGGCCGTTGGTTTGGGTCTCAATGGGTCAGAAGTGCCGCGCGAGCAGATATTTTTGACTTCCAAAGTCTGGCCAACTGAAATTGCAGAGGGTGATTTGCAGCGTTCTGTGGAAGCCAGTCTTAAACGGCTGGATACACCATATCTTGATTTGGCGCTCATTCATTGGCCTTCAGCAACCGTGCCTTTGGCTCAATCAATCAAAGCGCTGAATGACATTAAGGCCAGAGGATTGGCGCAAAATATCGGGGTTTCGAATTTTACCAATGCGATGATTGATGAGGCGGTTGCTCTTTCCGACCATCCGATTGCCTGCAATCAGGTGGAGAACCACCCTTATCTTGATCAGAGTAAAATGCGCGACACCTGCGCCCGCCACGGGCTGGCACTTATTGCCTATTGCCCGCTCAGCAGGGGTGGTGAGTTATTTTCAGAACCATCGGTGATAGCGGCTGCGGAAAAATACGCAAAGACACCGGCGCAAATTGTGCTGCGCTGGCATATGGAATTTGGTGATGCCGGCGCCATTCCCAAAACCGCCACGCCGTCACGACTGAAAGAAAATCTCGACATTTTTGACTTTCAATTGAGCCCCGAAGAATGCGCGGCGATCTCAGGTTTAGTTGGCCGTAACCACAGGATTTGTGATTTTGAGTTTTCTCCCAAATGGGATTGAGGGGTAACTTACTTCTCGTCGTCCATTAGTTTTCGCGAGGCGGAGAAAAACTGCCGCCTCATTAAAACCATTGCCACCAGTGTTGTGCCGATGGCCCAGGGCAGGGGGCCAAGAAACCAGCCTAAATAACCTATTGAAAAGAATATGGCCCGCAGGCCCGCATTGAAATGTCCGCCGGCGAGAATATTGATTTCTGCTGCTTTATTGACGTCAAATGGTGTGGTCTCGTCCTGGTCTTCGACTGAGGGAATGGAGCCGATTATAATTGAACAATAATTAAATAGTCGATAGGCCCAGCCAAATTTGAAAAATGCGAATGCGTAGATAATGATCAGGCCGATCAATTTGGCTTCCCAGATCGGGCGGGTGGCTTTTATATCCAAAGGCAAATCACGAATAACCTGCAATACTTCGTCCGTAGATCCCATAAGGGCGAAACTGCCACCAATTGCCAGAATTGAGGTTGACGCAAAAAACGCGGTTCCTTGCTGTAACCCCGCCATAATGCTGGTGTCTATCATGCGAAGATCGCGCTTTGCCATAGTTTCCATCCAGCGGCGGCGGTATAGGGACATCTGGTGCGAAAGGCTGTTTTGTGCAAAGGGGCTGCTATCAACTGCCCAGGAAAAACCCAGCCAGATAAGCAGAAACCAACCAAGCGCAATGTGGTCCGCAGTTGTGAATAGAAGTGCCATGCCATTTCCGATTTTGATCAGCCCATTTAAAAAATTGGAAGGGCTGGAGAATTACATACTAGGTGGGATCGAGGTTTATTCACAGGCCTAATAATAATCTCCTAATTACCTGTTGAAATTATTTTTAGTGAACTTGCATAAATTACTGAAATTTAATGTGAAAATTTAGCCCCTTCAAAACTGCATAGCTGGGGTGCAAATTTTGTCATGTGTTTGCCACATTTATAATTGCCTTTGGAGGTCTGTTTGATTATAGGGAGCGCAAAACCAGGCACAAAATACTCAAATAGCTTGGAGAAAAATTTCAAAACTACAGGGTAAATATGGACGATTATGTGAATAAATCCTGCTGGGGCATTACAGCCTGGGCGGTAGCGGTCTTCGGAGCCATAATGCTAATTGCCATGATGTTTGGCGACGTTGATATGGGGGCGGTTGTTATCGCCAGTGCAACCGATTAATTTGCGTCAAATATTAAAATTTGAAAGGGTGTGAATTGATTTTCACGCCCTTTTTGTTTGCGGTGTAGCGATTGCAAAACCAGCTGGATCATTGCAATCATGGGGCATTGTTTAGCACTTCAATAATAAGGAAAATCATGACCCCTCATATTTCTGCGAAAAAAGGCGAGATTGCCGAAAAGATATTACTGCCTGGTGATCCATTGCGGGCCAAATGGATCTCTGAGACGTTTCTTGAAAACCCGGTTTGCTTTAATCAAACCCGCGGAATGTTAGGTTTTACCGGCACTTACAACGGTGTGCCTGTTTCTGTAATGGGCACAGGAATGGGACTTCCGTCTCTTTCTATCTATGTGAATGAATTGCTCAACCTTTACGGAGTGAAGTCTCTGATCAGGGTTGGCAGCTGTGGCGCACTTGGCGATGGGCTTGATTTGATGGATGTTATTATTGCCAATGGCGCATCCACTGATTCCGGCATTAACAAACAGATTTTTGGTGGTATTACCTATGCGCCCGTGGCGGATTTTCAATTGCTGAGAAAAGCGGTTGAATCTGCTGAGGCGCGTAAAATATCGCACCGTGTTGGGCCGATTATGAGCGGCGACCGCTTCTATGTGGATGAGCCCGAATATCTGGCCAAGGTGAAGTCTTATGGGGTGCTGGCCGTTGAAATGGAAACCAGCGCCTTATATACGCTCGCTGCGAAGTTTGGAGCATCTGCCCTTACACTTGCGACCGTTTCCGACATAATCGGTTCTACGCGTGAACTATCGGCCAATGAGCGTCAGCAGACTATGACAGATATGTGCGCCATCGCGCTGGATACGTTTAGATGAAATCGAGCTGACATGAGCACATAAAAAAACCGCGCTCCAAATGAAGCGCGGTATTAGTATTTTTATATTTTCGCTTACGTCAATTCATGCTTCGCATGGCCTGCCTCTTCGGTAAGCTTAGGAGGCGCGGCACATAGTGCCGGGCTTCTGCTCAAAGCCTAACTGTCTCAATTCAAATTGAAACAGTTTAGCCGGATATTAGCCGGCTGGGCATTTTGAATCGTCCATGTAGTTATGAACTTTGATTTCACCAGAAATAATGCCAGCTTTTGCTTTTTCAACAGCAGCTTTCATTTCGTCGGTGATCAATGATTTGTTGTTGTCGTCAAGCGCCCAGCCAACACCGTCCTCGGCAAGACCAAGTACGTTGAATCCTGCAGACCATGTGCCGCCTTCAGAACCATCTTTGAATGCGTTGTATACAGCAACATCAACGCGCTTGAGCATGGATGTTAGAACCGAACCCGGGTGAATGTAGTTCTGGTTCGCATCAACACCAATACCAAGTTTGCCGGCATCAGCAGCAGCCTGAAGTACACCAAGACCAGTACCACCGGCTGCATGATAAACAACGTCTGCCCCACGGTCGAACTGTGACTTAGCAAGCTCGCCGCCCTTAACCGGGTCATTCCATGCTGCACCGGTTGTGCCGGTCATGTTCTGGAACACTTCAGCATTTGCATTTGCAGCTTTCACGCCTTGTACGTAGCCGCAGGCAAATTTGCGAATGAGTGGAATATCCATGCCGCCAACAAAACCAACTTTGCCGGTTTTTGAAGCCATCGCGGCTAACATACCAACGAGATAAGAACCCTCATGCTCGTTAAATACAATTGAACGCACATTAGGCTGATCTACAACCATGTCGACGATCGCGAATTTTGTATCTGGAAATTCTTTTGCAACTTTTTCAAGTGCAGCAGCGGCAGCAAAACCAATGGCAATTACCGGGCTGTTTCCATCACGGGCAAAACGGCGGTAAGCCTGTTCGCGCTGTGAAGCATTTTGAATTTCAAATCCGCGATATGCAATGCCGGTGTCTTTGGTGAATTTTTCGGCGCCTTCATAGGCAGACTGGTTGAATGATTTATCGAATTTACCACCAAGGTCAAATACGATTGCGGGTCCCTTGTTTGCTGCAAAGACTGACGTTGCAGCCATTGTTACAGCGGCCGCGAGACCGAGAATTGAAAATTTCATGTTATTTCCCTGTTCTTCTTGTGGAATATTAGGTTGTTCAGGCCTCCCTGAAAATCAACACAACAGGCTAAATAATATTAGCCAAATCATGTTATCGCTGTAGACTGCCATGAATGGAAGTAAATTGCATTCAAAATTTACAGATTTTGATGGTTAGGTAAAAATAAGTCGGGAATTTACGCTAATAACGCCTTACGGGCCCTAATATGCACAAATACGGCCAGTCTGGATGGAGAGAAAATTGATCAATCAGCGCAGGTTATTCACTGAAAAATACCCGGAAAAAAGCCACATCATTGATGGGCGAAAGTGGGGGATAATAAAAGCAGGCAGCAGCGGGCCTCGGCTATTGCTTATTCCAGGCACTTTGGGACGTGCTGATATATTTTGGCAGCAAATTGAAGCTCTTGCAACAAGAGCGCAGGTGCTTTCAGTCACCTATCCTGCGACCCACGATCTGGCCCAGTGGGCTGATGATATTGCGAATATTCTCGATGCTGAGGGGATTGCGCGGACCACAATATCTGGGTCTTCGCTCGGTGGTTATCTGGCGCAATATTTTGCCGCAAAATACCCTGATCGAATTGATGGTTTGATTGCTGCAAATACGCTCTCATCGGTCGAAGATCTTGCGCAAAAGCCGCCTTATTCGACCGATATTATCAATGTCCCGATTGATCAATTGCGCGCCGGGTTTCTTACCGGCTTAAAAGCAAGAGCGCAGCCTGCACAAGAATATCAACTGTTGACGGAAATGTTAATTGCGGAAGTTGAAGGGTTGATACCGGAGGTTAATTTGAAAGCCCGGTTGTTGGCATTGAAATACGCACCAGCGATTCCACCGGTAGTAATTGCCCGCGAAAAAGTAATTGTGATTGAATCTGCCGATGATCCATTGATCATTCCGGCGGTCCAAGATGGTGTACGCTCATTTCTGTCACCATCCATTACCTATCGGTTTAAACAGGGCGGGCATTTCCCCTATGTGGTTCGTCCAATTGCCTATCTTTCCATTCTCGAGGAATGTCTCGGTCTTGATATTACCGGCGATGACTGGGGCAGGGGTGAGGTGCGGGAATTGTGATTATTCTATCATCAGATGATGTTTTGAGCCTGTTGAAAATGAGCGATGCAATTGAAGTTGTCAGCGCCGCAATGGTAGAGGTTTCCAACGGTCATGCGACCATGCCTTTACGTTCCATCATGCCTTTGGGTGAAGGGAACTTTATGGGAATGATGCCAGGTTCTATGCATGAACCCAATTGCTTTGGCATTAAACTGGTCAGCCTGTTTCCTGATAATCCAAAATCCGGGGTTTCATCGCATCAGGGCGCGGTGATCCTGTTTGAATCCAAGCATGGTGCTGCTATCGCCATGATGAATGCGGATTTGTTGACTGCAATCCGCACTGCTGCTGCAAGTGGTGTTGCAACCCGAATGCTTGCGCGGGAGGCAAGTTCAAGGCTCACGATCATTGGTACGGGTGAACAGGCGCGCCATCACCTGGATGCGATGATTGCTGTGCGGGCGATCAGAGATGTGGTGATCGCTGGCCGCAATATGGAAAATGCCCAAAAGTTTGTTGAATTGGCTCAACAAAAATATTCTGAAATTAGTTTTTCTGCGACAACTGACTTTGAAGCATCTGTCCAATCTGCTGATATTATCTGCACTGTTACGGCTACTGATGATCCCATATTGTTTGGCGCGTGGATTAAGCCCGGCACGCATCTCAACGTTGTCGGTTCTTCTATTCCAAGCAAGCGGGAGATTGATAGCGAATTGCTTATACGGTCGCGGCTCTTTGTTGATTATCGTATCTCGACTTTGGCGCAAGCCGGAGAGGTGATAATGGCGATTGAGAAAGGAGAAATTGATGAGGCTCATATTGTTGCGGAAATTGGCGAGGTGATTTCGACGTCGATGCCCGGACGGCTCAATGAGGATGATATAACGCTTTATCGCTCACTGGGGGTTGTCGCTCAGGATTTAGCAACGGCAAGCTTTATTGTTGAACAGGCAAAAATGCGCGACATGGGAACAAAAGTGTCGCTTTAGATATTGGAGAAAAAAATGAGCATAAAATCGAAATATATTTTTGTGGCTGCAATGGATGTCGACGCTGAATGCGAAG
Source organism: Rhizobiaceae bacterium (assembly GCA_026981655.1). GTDB lineage: Bacteria > Pseudomonadota > Alphaproteobacteria > Rhizobiales > Rhizobiaceae > SZUA-100. Next base: position 15,264 of record JALSIJ010000051.1, read on the forward strand.
ACCTGTTTAACGAGGTCTATGAGAGTGAACATGTGCCATATTTGATGGAAGTGCCGGGCGTTCACTCGGTCACCCGGCTAAAAGGCGAGGCTTTTGCTTTATCCATTGGAGGTGAAGAAATAGAAAAGCCTGTGGCCAACCCGGTCTATTCTGCAATCTATGAAATTGATGGGCCGGAAGTTCTTAAAAGCGCAGAATGGGCTGAAGCAATTGAGCGCGGGCGCTGGTCTCAAGAGGTTCGACCGCACACGCACAATAAATCCCATACAATGTATAAGGTATTATAAGGTTGGTTCTGCTTTAAGCCGCGACAAACCGATAGGCGTCGTCTTTCTTTTCTGCATAACCAATGCCTGGATAAGGCAAATGGAAGCCGACAAGGTGCATTTTTTCGGATGCCAGCCGGTCCAACAACATTTTGCGGGTTGCTATACCCTGTTCACCATCCTGATCGGAGCCGCTGCGCCAGCCGGGTTTTTCAAAGGATACTGCCTGGTTGGTAATTGCATCGCCAATAACCACAAGGCTCTCGCTACCGGAGCGAATTTCATAGGACGTGTGGCCGGGCGTATGGCCACTGGTGTCCATTGCCTGAATGCCTGGAAGAATTTCTTCACCAAAATTAAACCGGGTGATCTTGTCTTCTATCGATTCCAGATTGCGTTTGGCGCCGGCGGCAAAGCTTTTGCGAGCTTCATTGATTTTATCAACGGTCGCCGGGTCAATCCAGTAATCCCATTCGGCTTTTGAGATCATATATTCAGCTTCGGGAAATACCGGCTCATCGAAATCGTCCATCAACCCCCAAAGGTGATCCGGGTGTGCATGGGTGAAAACAACATGGGTAACATCAGATGGGTCGAGGCCGAACTCTTCCATAGCGGCACCTATTTTGCCTGCACTCGGCATGAAATTTGTGCCGGCACCAACATCAAATAATACGGTGTTTTTGCCATCACGCATCAGCGTTAAATTGCAATCAGGCTCCAGTGCATCGGTCGGTATATTGTACTTTTTCAGTAAGGCGGCAAGTTCCTCTGCGGGCGCATCTGGAATAAAACCGTTAATTGGCAAGCGCAGATTCCCATCGCTTAATACGTCAATTTTAACTTCGCCCATAGTCAACGCAGACTTTGCCCATACTGGCGTTGTTGCCAGCCCGACTGGAATTGCGGATGCTGCAAGTGCGGCGGCGCCGGTTTTCAATACGATCCTGCGTGAGACAGACATGGTGGTTCTCCATAATATTATATTTTCTGAATGTATTCTGACATATCAGTTTTGAAAATAATAGGGAGTGAATTTACAAAAATTGCTGGCGCGCGGGTTCTTGGCAATGCGGGTGATGCATTCAAAGACACCGCAGCCCTTGCGGGCGCAGGAGCGGAAGTGTTCTATGATATGGCTGAAGTGAGACGGTCGATCTGCCTAAATCCGTCTAGCCGTCGCGTTTGCCGGAAATTGGTTCTGCATAGGTGAGATCCATATCCCAGGGGAAATAAATCCAGGTATCCTGACTGACTTCTGTGACAAAAGTATCTGCCATCGGGCGGCCTTTTGGTTTGGCGTAGACAGTGGCCAGATGCGCCTTTGGCAGCATGTCTCGCACTTTTTTCGCGGTAGCTCCAGTATCGGTCAGATCGTCAACAATCAAAATACCTTCACCGCCTTCGCCGGCTTCCGCAACCATATCGGGTGAAATGCCCTTGATAACGTGAAGTTCGCCCTGATCTTTATATTCGTGGTATGAGGCTATGCATACGGTTTCGATTGTTCGGATACCCAATTCGCGGGCAATAATTGCCGCTGGCACCAAACCACCGCGAGTGATGGTGACAATGGCTTTCCAGTCACGACCGCTTTCGCTCTTGTCGGATAAGCGCCAGGCGAGTGCTTTACAGTCTCGGTGGAATTGATCCCAGGAAACGGGAAATGCTTTGGGATTGCCGGTCATAGGTCCACTCCAGTTATTATTTGCCATTTCTAGAAATGACGGGGGATTATTTGTCATTTGAAAAAAGAGGAGATAACCCAGAGCCACAGATTGTTCAAGTCTCTATTCAGGTTTTGGCCGCATCATCCGGGCAAAAGCCAATACTGCCACCGCAAATAATGCCGGGGCTATGAACAATGTATATTGGGCCGCAAGCAGTGCCGCCATACCTGCCCACATGATAGAGGAAAAGGCTTCGGCAAGTGTGGCCGTGCGCGATGAAACCTGCCGTCTTCTAAACATGGTGCGTTTGGCTTGAACCCGAAACCACAATTGTATTGCTGTGGCTGAACTGGCTGAAAGTGCTACACTGATAATTGTTACCAGCGCAAAATAGGGCGAAATAAACGCAATCGCGATTACCAGCGGCAACATTATCAATCCGATAACGCTTAAAATGGCTTCGATCTTGGCAATTAAAATTGCGCGGGGTTGGATGGGCGCGGTCGCAACAAGATCTGGCGCGTCTTCCCCGGAAATGGCGAGCCATGCCAGCCCGCCCGCTAATTGACCGGCAGACATGACCAGTACGGGAATAACAATCACCAGTGCGCTGGTGCTTTCGCCGAAATTTATCCACATAAGTACCGCCGGTGGCAGCAGATAGAGTATCTGCATCAATGTTTGTGACACCAGCCAGGGATCGCGTCGCAATAATGCCCATTCTTTTGAGCGAAGGGCTTGCCTGGTTGTCATTTTCTTGAATGCGCGCGGTGCCGATGTGTTTTCAACTCTCCGTTCGGATATTCCGGCGGCTTCCGTCGCCAGCCGCCCAAAGCTTTGAGACGACCGGATGATGACCAGGCCGAGCATGGCAAAACAAAGGGTTAGAAAGATCAGTAATTCGCGCATTTCACCGATGGCCGCTTTTGCCGGGAGCCAGACAAGGCTTTCAATATTTGGTGCCATCGCAATGAGTTCTGGCGATTGCAAAACTGAAAAGCGTGAAATGCTGTTATAGGCGATGATAGCGACTGTTTGAATGCCGATAATAAAAGTTGCGCCGACAATGGCCGCAACAATCTGGGCCACCAACCGGGTTCTCTGCGGCCCAATGGTTTTAAACAATGTCAGCGTTAAAATGACAGATAAAGCAGTTGCAAAGCCACCAAGACCAGCAAGAACCAGATAGGCACTGAGCCATTTTGCGCCGCCGTGATAGGCCAGCATGTTAATGAACGGGCTGGCCAGCAGGCTGGATAATGCGATGGTGGTAAGGGTGATTGCGCCAGTTCTGACCGCAAACAGCCGATTGGATGATGCGGGAGATGATAATATCAGATCGAGATCTGAGCGGGCATAATAGGCGCGCGTAACTGATTCCATTGCTTGCGACATCATCAAAGAGAAAAACAGCAAGCCGCTGCCGGTCAGCATAACCAAAGTCGGCTTGTCGATACCGACACCGGAATTGACCCACGGGCCAATGATCGCATTGGCAATGAGGTGCAAAACGGCCGCAGCAATCAGCAATATTATAACAATTGTCGATTGGCGATGGCGCTTGCCGGCTGTCATCATTGAAACCCAATCGCGAAAGGCGAGGTTTATCTCATGACGGGCAAACCAAAGGCTGGTTGCAGGACGGGCGATCATGCGGCTTCTGCCTCGTCTTGATGGTCTGCCACAAGTGACAGGAATATTTCTTCAAGATTGGTTTCGTTCTGGCCGGATTGCTGACGCAATTCTTCCAGCGTACCCTCGGCAATCAGGCGGCCATCGGCAATAACGCCAATGCGTTCGGCCATCCGTTCGGCGACTTCAAGAATATGGGTGGTCATAATAACGGTCACGCCGTCTTTTACCCGGTTGAGCAATACATCCTTGACCTGACGGGCCGATCCCGCATCAAGGCCGGTCAATGGCTCATCAAGGATAATCAGTTTGGGGTCGTGAACCAGTGCGCCCGCAAGTGCCACCTTTTGGCGCATTCCCTTGGAAAAGCCGCCGCAGCGCTCGTTCATATGCGGGGTAAGGCCAAGCCAGTCAATAAGCTCTAATGATCGTGCCTCAGCCTCGGTTGCATCAATCTGCCAAAGGCCTGAAATAAATTCGAGATATTCAAGCGGGGTCAATTTGTCGTAGATCATCGGTTCGTCCGACACCCATGCTACTATATTTTTCGCTTCCACCTGATTGAGCCGCGCATCTATGCCAAAAACCGAAATTGAACCGGCGTCCGGCTGCAACAGGCCTGCGACCATGCGCAAGGTTGTGGTTTTACCGGCACCATTGGGGCCGAGCAATGCGTAAAACTCGCCGCCTTTAACCTGTAAATCAAGGCCGGATACTGCGGGCCGATCAAAGCATTTTTCAAGTCCGTTTATATCAAGCGCCAAATGTTGTTGCGTCATCTGCCATTGTCCCGTCAATTCAGAAAGAATGATCTTTTGCGCAAATATAGGCGATGCGGGTTCAGGTTTGGTGAATTGATAAGGTGAATAATTTGGAAAAAAATATCGCTATTTTGACGATTTGAGGCGTGCCAGCATTTCCCCCACTTCTATTTTTGCCGCATCAATCGCGGCGGCTTCTTTGGAGCGAATGACAATTTGGGTAGAATAGGAACCATCACGAAATTGTGGGTAGGAGCCAATCATGGTGTTGGGATGTCTGTCTTGAATTTCGCCCAATGGTCCGCCGATGGTGCCCTCGCCAAAGGGGCAATCAACACTTTTGGACAGCATTTTGGTGCCGGTTTTTAACGACGGGGCGAGCGCATCCATCATAGCCTGCATAATCATCGGCACGCCCGCCATGACATGTACGTTTTCGATGATGAAGCCCGGAGCAATGGATATTGGATTATTGATGAGCTTTGCCCCGCGCGGGGTTCGGGCCATGCGCATTCTGGCATCGGTATATTCCATATCTCTGGCTTTGTAGTGTTTGGTCAGCAGTGCCATTGCTTCCGGGTGAAACTCACAGGGAAGATTGAATGCCTTTGAAATTGCATCGGCGGTAATATCATCATGGGTTGGGCCAATACCGCCAGATGTAAACACATATGTGTAGCGGGCGCGAAGGGCATTTACAGCATCAACGATATGCTCTTCATCATCGGCAACAATACGTACTTCAATCAGGTCTATACCCAGATTATTCAGATAATCGGCAATAAAACCGATATTTTTATCCTTGGTGCGTCCGGAAAGAATTTCATCGCCAATAACCAGCATTGCAGCAGTTATTGGTGGAGCTGATTGATTTGGCATAATTATTTCCTGCAATGGGGCTGTTATAATTCGAAGTTAGAATGCTATGACTTGTTTGAAAAATGCAATATTGGTTTTATAAAGAAAGCGTCTGGACCAATTTCAATGATGTCAAATTAATATGAAAGAACATCCTTTACGCCAACGGGCGCTTGAAGAAATTCATGCCAGGCCGTTTGAATCATATCCAACGCCGCGGGCGATATTTCATCAGGCTTATATGGCGCCACCATCTGGTGGTTTAAATCGTGAGGCCTTTTCGAGCTGGTGCGAGGCAAAAAATATTGCGCCACCGGATGTTCATGCCCGTCACCATGTGGTTGCGCTTGCAGGCGGCGTACGGATGATTTGGGAACGTCATCATGAGTTTATCACGCTCACCTGGGACTGTGAAAACAAGCCGGGTGCGGTGGACGAGCTGGTTCGGCTGGCTAATGAAAATGAAAGCCAGATATTGGTGCCGGATGCGGCGCTGATTTCGCTCGTTCAACTGGACCTGATACCGCTGGATGCTGGCGCTCAAGCTGATTTTACCGATTTTGATCCCAACAACACCTGCGCGACGTCAATAAACGACGAAGGGGCGGTGATCGGTTCTGATTTCAAAATGCTGGAAAATGGCGCAACCCATATTTCAATTTTCAATAGGAGCCTCGATGGAAATGTGATGGGCTCTGTGGTGCGGCGGGTTTTGGAAATTGAAACTTACCGGGTTTTGTCTCTGTTGGGATATGTAACGGCGAAGCAGATTATGCCCGATGTGAGTGCTGTCGAAGCGCGACTTGTCGACCTGATAGGCGAGATGGATGGCGCCAATGATCTTGAGGCAAGTCGAAGCTTGCTGAAAACCATCACCAAGCTTGCAACAAGCGTTGAGGCAATATCCGCAAAAAGCCAATTTCGTTTGTCGGCCACTAAAGCCTATTACAATCTGGTCAATCTTCGATTGAGCCGGTTGGTGGGCGCTCCTTACAAATCTATGATGGGGGTCGAGGATTTTTTAGGACGGCGTTTGGCTCCGGCGATGCGAACTTGTGAAAGTGTTGAGGACAGAATTTTTATTGCTTCCAAGAAATTGTCACGGGCGGCAAATCTGCTGCGCACGCGGGTGGATATTCAGCTGGAAGCGCAAAATCACGAATTGCTGGAATCAATGGACCGCCGGGCGCGGCAGCAATTTCGCTTGCAACAAACGGTGGAAGGCCTGTCGATTGCTGCTGTCAGCTATTATGTAGTTAGCCTGATTGGCTATCTGGCCAAGGGGGTCCAGGATTATACGGGGCTTCAGCCGGGGTTGGTGATGGCGATGTCAGTTCCGCTTGTGCTGGTGATTATCTGGATGTTGGTTCGCAGGATTAGAAATCAACATTCAAAGTAGCGTTTGGGCAAAAAGGGAGTTGGGTTTTGGTGCAGGATTTTGATCTCAACGCAATCGGGTTGGATTTTATCGAAAACCCTTTTCCTGTTTTAAAGGCCTTGCGTGAGGAAAGTCCGGTGCATAAAAATCCGGATGGTTCCTTATATCTTACCCGATACCGCGATGTGAAAGCTGTTTATCAGGCCAAACATATGAGTTCGGACAAAAAGCAGGCTTTTGGTCAAAAGTTTGGACAAACGCCGCTCTATTTACACCACACCACCAGTTTGATTTTCAATGATCCGCCCTATCATACCATTGTACGCAAATTGCTGGCGGCAGCATTCACACCGCGCAAACTGGCCGAAATGGAACCGCTGATTGACCAAATTATTGATAGTTTGCTGGATCGGCTGGAAGACGCACAAGAATTTGATTTTATTGCGTCTTATGCCAGCGAGTTGCCGACTGAAATAATATCTTTCATGCTCGGTATTCCGGAAGAATTTCGCCCCAGATTGCGCGGATATTCTATGGCCATTTTGGGCGCGCTGGACCCGGTGGTGCCGGATGAACGCTTGCAGGTGGGCAATGATGCGGTAGTTGAGTTTAGCGCGTTACTGGATGACTTGATCAACCACCGGCGCAAAAACCCGGATGCTGCGGGCGAGGGCGAGGTGCTGCAAACGCTGATATTTGGCGAGTTCGATGGCAAGCGGTTATCGCAGGAAGAGCTTATTCAAAATTGTATTTTCCTGCTCAATGCGGGGCATGAGACCACCACAAGTCTGGTTGGTAACGCGCTGGCGATGCTGCTTGAACATCCTGATCAGTTTCAAAAATTGAAAGATGACCCAGGCCTGGTTGGCAGCGCAATCGAAGAAGTGTTGCGCTTTCAAAGTCCGCTGCAGATTGGCAACCGGTTGGCGAGCGAAGATTTTGAAATTGATGGTCTGAACATTCCCAAAGGCACCTATATTCATACATCAATTGCGGGCGCTAACCGTGATCCCGCAATATTTGAAAATCCAGAGCAATTTGATGTGGCCCGTCAGCCAAACAAGCATTTGGCATTTATAACCGGCATTCACGTTTGCCTTGGCGCGACGCTTTCGCGGCTTGAGGGCAAGGCTTCAATTGGAAAACTTGTGCAGCGTTTTCCCAATATACAGGCAAATGGCAAGGCTAAGCTTAACCCGCTGGCGCGTTTTCGCGGCTATAATAGTTTGCCGGTTCGGCTGGGTTAAGAATCCAGATAGGCAAAGGCACAGGTGGCGCCGGCGGCGATTTTGGGCGATCCCTCTTGTCTGATGTCTACCCGCAAGGTCGCCATGCGTCGACCATTCGACAAGATCGTTACTTCTGCCTCAACCATGCCTTTCATTGCCGGGCGCATGAAATGGGTGGTTATGTCGACGGTAGTGAGTAGCCTGAATTTTTCATTGTGGGCACAAAGGGCCAGCACGCCGACTGTATCAGCAAGTGAGGCCAATGCCTGACCGCAAATTATGCCACCCTCGCGGGAAAGATCGGCATTTTCCGGCATTATGAATTTTGCACCGCTTTTGGTGATTTCAACCGGCTCAATATTAAGTGCCTTGATCCACGGGGCAAAATTTTCACTCAATATGGATACAAGATTTTCCAGTGTAGCGCTTTTGTTATTCATGGCCTGCTCAATCCATCGCGTTCATTGTTAAAAGCTCATATTTAGCGACCGGCTCATCGTCCTGATTGGTGATTTCCACGTCCCAGCGCACTTCACCATATTCATCATTACGCTTGCTTTTTTCCATCGCAGTCAGTCGTACCTTGATGGTGTCGCCCGGCGGCACAGGTTTAAGAAAGCGCAGATTATCCAGCCCGTAATTGGCCAGAACCGGGCCGGGAAGCGGGTCGACAAACAGACCGGCGGCAAAGGACAGGAGCAGATAGCCATGCGCCACGCGGCCGGGGAAAAATGGATTGGCTTTGGCTGCTTCCTCGTCCATATGGGCATAGAAATTATCACCGGAAAATTCAGCAAAATGTTCGATGTCCTCAAGCGTAATGGTTCTGGGTTCTGTGTGAATGGTTTTGCCAATCTGCAATTCATTGAAGCTGAGGCGGAACGGGTGAGGGGGGGCACTCATTTCAGGCGCACCATCAAACCAGCGCCCGCCAATGGCTGAAAGCAAACGCGGGCTGCCTTGAATGGCGGTTCGTTGCATATAGTGCATGACACCTCTGATGCCGCCAAGCTCTTCACCACCACCGGCGCGTCCCGGTCCGCCATGCACCAAATGCGGCATGGGTGATCCGTGGCCGGTGCTTTCCTTGGCGCTGTCACGGTCGGCAAACAACATGCGCCCATGAAACGAGCCTGCGCCCAGCAGAAATTCTGTTGCAATCGAAGTGTCGTGGGTAAAGACCGAGACGACCAGAGAACCCAGGCCGCGATTGGCAAGCACAATCGCATCCTCCACATCGTCATAGGGCATGACAGTTGAAACCGGACCAAAGGCTTCTACTTCGTGTACCTTTGTGGCTGAGTGAGGGTTTTCGCAATATAGCAGAACCGGCTGAATGAAAGCGCCTTTTTCTGCGTCTGCGCCGGATACTTCAAAGCCCTCATCATTGCCAAGCATCTGCTCGCATTCGGTTTTCAGGATGTTGATTTTTTCCTGAACATCGCGGCGCTGGCGCTGGCCTGCCAAAGCGCCCATGCGTGTGGTCTCCAGTGCCGGGTCGCCAATTGTGACCTTGGTGAGTGCCGCCTTGAGCGCATCAATGACTGCTTCTTGCGCGTTGCGAGGTACGATGGCGCGGCGAATGGCTGTGCATTTTTGCCCGGCTTTCACGGTCATTTCGCGCGCAACTTCGCGGATGAACAGATCAAATTCCGGCGTGCCGTTTGTGGCATCGTGTCCAAGAATGGAGGCGTTGAGCGAATCCGTTTCAGCGGTAAAGCGGGTGGCGTTCTTGCGTAAATTTTTATTGCTGCCTAGCATTTTGGCGGTATCGGCAGAACCGGTAAAGGCAACCACATCCTGACAGGTGAGATGATCCAGCATTTCTTTTGGCCGCCCGATGACCAGTTGAATGGCGCCTTGGGGCAGGATATTGCTCTCGATCATCATTTGAAAACAGGCATGGGTAAGATAGGCGGTATCTGTTGCGGGTTTTACGATCACTGGCATGCCTGCCAAAATGCTCGGCGCGAGTTTTTCCAACATGCCCCAGACTGGAAAATTAAAGGCGTTGATATGCACCGCCACGCCCTTGAGCGGCGTATAGATATGATGGCCAATAAAACTGCCACCGCGCGAAAGTGCTTCCACATTTCCATCGAGCAGCGTATGCGTATTGGGTAATTCGCGCCGGCCCTTGGATGAATAAACAAACATGGTGGCAATGCCGCCATCAATATCAATCTGGCTGTCGCGCTTGGTGGCACCGGTTTGGAAGGAAAGCTGATATAGCGCATCACGGCGTTCATTGAGATGTTTAGCCAACGCCTTCAACATTTCTGCCCGCTGGTGAAAGGTGAGCGCACGCAGAGCCTTACCACCAACAGTTCTCGCATGTTCGCACATGGCGGCAAAATTCACATCATCTGCGGATGCCTCGGCAATGATTTCTCCGCTAACCGCACTGGCAATCGGTGTAATGTTGCCAGCAGGTGCGATCCATTGATTGGCGGAAAAACTGTTGAGTTGCATTATGGTCATTGAGGTTCTCCCGGTGGCTGATAAACTTGCTGAATAATTAATTGACCGCTCGGTCGGCTTATGCAAGTGTTTTTTTGAAATTGAAGGTAATTGGAGGTCAATATGGCTGATAAAGTTCTGCTGGTTGAAAAGAAAACCGGCTATCATGTTCTCACATTAAACCGGCCTGACAAGCTCAATGCCTTCAATGACGAGCTTCACATTGCATTGCGATCAGCCCTTAATGATGTGGCCACAGACAAGGATTGTCGCGCGGTAATGATAACCGGGGCAGGGCGCGGGTTTTGCGCCGGGCAGGATCTAGGCGAACGCGATTTCAGCCAAAGCGATAAGACACCGGATTTGGGTGCCACAATTGAAGCCTATTACAACCCGCTGGTGCGCCAGATCAGGGCGCTAGAGGTGCCGGTTATTTGTGCGGTGAACGGGGTTGCGGCTGGAGCTGGTGCTAATATCGCATTGGCCTGCGACATTGTTCTAGCGGCTAAATCTGCGCGGTTCATTCAGGCATTTGCCAAAATTGGCCTGGTGCCGGATAGCGGTGGCACCTGGATATTGCCTCAGCTAATTGGTCAGGCACGGGCAAAAGCGCTTGCCTTGACCGCCACGCCGGTATTCGCCGAACAGGCGGAGCAATGGGGCATGATCTGGAAGGCCATTGATGATGATGATTTGATGGCGGAGGCGCATAAGATGATGGAGGATTTTGCCATTGCGCCAACGGTTAGTCTGGGTCTGGCAAAATACGCTATTCATGCGGCTGCCACCAATACCTACAATGAACAGCTGGATCTGGAGCGCGATCTGCAGCGTAAAGCTGGCAGTTCTTCTGATTATATTGAAGGGGTTACTGCGTTTTTAGAAAAGCGCAAACCAAAATATACCGGGAAGAAAGACGCTTGATGTCAAATAATTCCAAAATGTCTGATGATGCGCTGGCCAAAGCCTGCGCCAAGGTAATGTGGGAAAAAGACAGCGCCTCGCGTGATTTGGGCATGGAGATTATCGAGATTGCCAGCGGCCGCGCGGTGCTGAAAATGCCGGTTCGCAAAGATATGCTCAACGGGCATGATATTTGTCATGGCGGCTATATTTTTTTGCTGGCCGATAGCGCCTTTGCCTTTGCCTGCAACAGCTATAACCAGCTCACCGTTGCGCAGCATTGTTCGATTGACTTTATCAAACCGGCATATGAAGGCGAAGTGCTGGTGGCTTCTGCCAAGGAGCGGCAAAAATTCGGACGTTCGGGTATTTACGATATTACAATATCGCGGCAAGACGGTGATGTGGTTGCAGAATTTCGCGGTAACTCGCGAACCGTAAAAGGGCAACATTTGCCCGAGATTGATGAAGATGAATAAGAGGAAATTATGCTGGACCTGACACCGGATAAACAAACACTTGATCACATTGAAACTGCCTCGCGGGATGAGATTGAAAACCTGCAGGTGGAGCGTTTGAAATGGTCGCTCAATCATGCCTATCAAAATGTGCCATTCTATGAGCAGAGCTTTGACAATGCCGGTGTTCGCCCGGATGATATTCAAAGCATGGCAGATCTTGCGAAGTTTCCATTTACCGTAAAAACAGACCTTCGTGATAATTACCCGTTTGGCATGTTTGCGGTGCCGCGCGAAGATGTTGCACGCATTCATGCATCTTCCGGTACCACCGGTAAGCCAACCGTGGTTGGTTATACCAAAAAGGATATTGATACCTGGTCGAAA
>JALSIJ010000052.1 GCA_026981655.1 Rhizobiaceae bacterium
TTTGTTGAGTTTTGATGCCGCCACCCAAACATATCAGGGAACGGCGCCAGAAAAGTATGTCGGCACCATTCCTGTGCGTCTGGATGTAGGTGCTTCTGTTGAAACGGGCCTTCCGGCTTTCTCTATCATCCATAATGTTGTTATCGACAGCACCATTGATCTTGTTGGAGGTGCTGGCTTTAGCGTCACCACCTATGATGAACTGATTGATCTGGTAACGCCGTTGGACTTCAATGGTTCTTTTGCAATTGAATATACCGCGCGCGATACCAAGGGTGCTGTTTCAACCGATCCAGCGATCATCGTGATTAATGTTGATCCGCAACCGGAAGTGCCTATTGCGCAGGATGATGGTGGTTATTCCATCCCAGAAAACGGTACGGTTGATATTTTGCTGTCTGAGCTTTTGGCCAATGACAGCGATGGTGACAATGACCCTATTCATGTGATTTCTTTTGGTGCTCCTAATGTTGGTTCGCTGGTTATCACTATTCCTGAATTATCGGTTGATTTGCCGCCGGTTGCCGGACTTGGCTCCGGTGCGGTCCATTCCGCTTTGTTGAACGATGGTTCGCCATTGCCTGGTTGGCTGTCCATTGATGCGTCAACTGGTCGATTGTTCGGAACGCCGCCAATGGCTTTGTTGGCAAGTTTTGCAATCGTGGTCACCTCAACCGGTTCAGGCGGTACATTCACCACCGATGTGGCGTTGGATGTTGATGGCAATGATGGGGCTTATCTCACCTTTACCGCCGATAATAACTATTCAGGGCCGGTATTCTTTACCTATGAAATCAGCGATGATTTGCATGGCAATGATACAGCACTTGTAAATATTACAGTGGAACCGTCAGATGAGCCGCCTGTTGCAGTTGATGATGTGTTTGACGGTATTGAAGATACCAATCTGCAGATTTCTGTGGCTGATTTGTTGTCGAATGACACGGATGTTGACAATGATGTTCTCGAACTGGTTTCGGTTCTCAATGCTGTAAATGGCAGTGTTTCTCTGGTTGGTGGTACGATAACATTTGTGCCTGACCACAATTTCGATGGTCAGGCTGGTTTTGAATATGTTGTGACTGACAATATTGATGGCTCTGATACTGGAAATGTTATCATCAATGTTGCTTCTACCAATAGAGCGCCGGTCGCCGAATTGGATCAATTCGTGTCAGTAGAAGACACTCCAATTGTTGTTACTATTGCTGAACTATTGGCAAATGATAGCGATGCTGACGGGGATACCCTGATTTTTGAGGGCATTGTTGGAGATGTTATTGATGGCAGCGTGACCATATTGCCGGATGGATCGCTTTCGATTGTTGGTCGTGAAAACTTCAATGGCGAACTATCAATTACCTATCAAATTGGCGATGGGCGCCTTTCTTCTTCCAGCACAGCAAATTTGCTGGTTGATTTCGCTCCGGTCAATGATGCGCCTGATCCGGTGGATGATGGTGTATTTGTCACCGCAGAAGATGTGGCAATCGCTATTGATCTGGCGGGCCTATTAACCAACGACACGGATATTGAAGGGGATGTGCTCAGTTTCGTTCGGGTGCTCGACCCGGTCAATGGTCTGGTTGAGGTCAACGGTTCGGATGCTATATTCACCCCGCGGGTTGATTATTTCGGCAATGCCGGTTTCTCCTATGAGGTCACTGATGGCAATGGCGGGTTCTCGATCGCGTTTGTTGAAATCAGTGTGACGCCAAATCAGGATTTACCAACGGCTGTTTCCGATAGCGGCTGGCAGATAGACGAAGACAGCTTCATTGATATTGACCCCGCCGAACTGCTTTTGAACGATATTGATCCTGATGGTGATCTGATAACATTTGTAGGCGCCAGCGGGCAGGGGGTTAGTGTTCTTGCCGATGGTACGATCCGCTTTACCCCGGATGCCAATGATAACGGGATATTCACCCGCAGTTATTCAATCACCGATGGCAGCGGCATCAATGTAAGTGGCTCGTTCACAGTTGAGGTCTTGCCGATCAATGATGATCCTGAGGCATTTGCAGATATTGTTGCGGGTGTTGAAGATCAGGCCTTGATCATTCCTCTGGCATCGCTTTTGGGCAATGACCGTGATGTGGATGGACAATCTTTTGCGATTACCGGCCTTGGAACGGCAACGGGTGGCAGCGTTAGCTTCGATGGTGCAGGCAATATCATCTTTGTGCCGGAAGTGGACCGGAATACTGATGCGAGTTTTGATTATACAATTACTGATATAACCGGCGCTCAAGATTCAGCAACCGTTACAGTCACTCTTGCTCCGGTTAATGATGCGCCGGAAATTGCAACAATCAACCCGCTTTATGGTACAGAGGATATTCGCTTTGTTGGCCAACTTGAGCCGTCATTATTTTCTGATATTGATGGCGATGCCTTGTCGTTGGAAGTGCGCACCGCAGGCGGTGACCCAATTCCCGCTTGGTTGACCTTTGATGGAAACACCAATGGACTGTTTGGCGATCCGCCCACAGACTTTGAAGGCGTTGTGGCACTTGAGGTCGTGGTTGATGATGGCAGTGTGCAAGTTGTGCGCGGATTTCAACTGGTTATAGACGGGGTCAATGATGCACCTGTTGCTGCTGATGATCTGGTGCAGGGCTATCAGGAAGCCACAACGGTTATTCCAATCCTGCACCTGCTGCATAATGATTTTGATGTGGATGGCGATTTTCTTTCCATTACGAATCTAACGCAAGGGGCGGGCTATACCGCAGTATTGGATGGGGTGGGCAATGTGATTGTCACCCGCACCACAGGTGGATTTGGTGATCTCTCGTTTGACTATACGGTGAGCGATGGCACCTTAACGGATACGGCAACCGCGACCATTACCCTTTCTCCGGTAAATGACTGGCCGGTTGTTCGCCCGCTTGCTGACGTTAACTCAGATGAAGACGCAATTATCGACTTTGTCCTGCCTGTCGATTTTGCCAGTGATCCTGACGGGGATGCATTGACCATTACGGCCACGAGACCCGGTGGCGCTGCACTGCCCGCATGGTTGAGCTTTGATGCTGCAACGTCGCGGTTTAGCGGAACGCCACCACAAAACTTTGCTGGCGTTATTGCTATTTCGGTCACCGCATTTGACGGGGCGCTTGCTTCTACATCCGAGTTTGATCTGATTATTGACCCGGTCAATGATGCGCCCGTATTGGCGTTGCCATTCTCGGACCGGTTTGTTGATGAAGATGTAAACTTTAATATTCAACTGCAGAATGGGTTGTTTAGCGATCCGGAAGGTGATCCGCTAAGCTATGAAATCACCCTGGCGGATGGCAGCGCATTGCCTGTCTGGTTGACGGCGGATACTCAATTCCTGCGCCTGATCGGCGTGCCGCCGGCAGACTTTAACGGGGTGCTTGATCTTAGAATTACCGCAAGTGATGGTGCGGCGTCTATTTCTGATGTATTTGCGCTGACCATCAATTCAATCAATGATGCGCCTTTTGTTGACAACTTCCTGCCGGATATTCCATTTGGTGCCAATGAGTTGCTCACCGGGGATGCATTCTCGATTGATATTCCTGCGAGCACTTTTGCTGACGCTGATGGCGACCCGCTGGCGCTTGCGGCATTGCTTGGCGATGGATCAGCACTTCCTGACTGGATGTCATTTAACGGATCTGTCCTCACGGGTGTTGCGCCGGAAAGTGCTGCCGGTGTCTGGGAAATTCAGATTTTGGCGAGCGATGGACAACAACAGGCTTCCGATGTTTTCAATATATCGTTTGAGGTTGGAAACTATGCGCCGATTGCTGTAGATGATGGGCCGTTTTCTACCCGTGGCGAAGTGCCCATTACCATTGATTCAGCCAGATTACTTGCCAATGACAGCGATGCGGATGGTGATGCCTTGAGCATTGTCAGTGTTGTGCAGGGAGCGCATGGCTCTGTTTCACTGGCGGCAGATGGGAAGGTCACCTACACTGCTGAAAGCGGGTTTATTGGCAATGATGAGTTTATTTACCGGATTTCTGACGGTAAGGAAACCGCAGAGGCGACTGTATCTGTTGAAGTTGGTGCGCCGTTTGATGCATTTGTTAATGGGACAACCACAGGCGACGTACAGACCGCAAGCCTGACAGGGGATACTCTTGTTTCTGGTGGTGCCGGTAATGATTTCCAGTTTGGATTCTTTGGCAATGACCAACTCAATGGGGGGGCTGGCAATGACTTCCAGTTCGCCGGATTGGGCAATGACAAGTTGTTTGGCAATATAGGCAATGACTTCTTATCCGCAGGCGGTGGCAATGATCAGCTTTTCGGTGGTAAAGGTAATGACCGGATGTTTGGCGGTAGCGGTAATGATCTGTTGAAAGGTGGTGATGGGCGCGACTATTTGAATGGTGGTGCTGGTCGAGACTGGATTATTGGTGGCAAAGGCGACGATGTTTTGTTTGGTGGCAAGGGCCGTGATGTCTTTGTTTTCCGCACGGGCGATGGCTCCGATGCGATTATGGATTATGAAGTGCCAAAAACAGGCCGTAAATTTAATATCGATGGTGATGAAATTAGGTTAAGTATCGAAGGTGTCGAGACTTTTGATCAGTTAATGGCAGTTGCTCAAGAGCAAGATGGGGGCGTATTGTTCAGCTTTGGGGATGGTGATGAATTGTTCCTTTCTGGCACGCAGCTTTCATCGCTCGATAAAAGCGACTTCACCTTCTTTTAGGTCTTAAATTCGACAATGAGTGATAGAGAGCGGGACAATTAATGCCCGCTTGAAACGGTTGGGTACGGGGTTGGTCGCCCGGTTAGAAATTTGGAGTAATATGGCACAGGAAAAATTGAAAAACACAAATGTGGTTGGCGATCAGTTTAAACGTGTAAGAAGTGCATTTGTGGCGGTTGGGGTTTTAAGCAGCGCGGTTAATCTGCTGATGCTGACCGGGCCAATTTTCATGCTTCAGGTTTATGATCGGGTGTTGGCAAGTCAGTCAGTGCCGACCCTTTTGGCGCTGCTTGGGTTGGCAATTGCTCTATATATGATGATGGGGTTGTTCGATTTTCTTCGAGCGCGGGTGCTTTCGCGTGTTTCTCTGTGGCTTGATAATCAGCTGGCACCTTTGACATTTCGTTCATGGGTGGCGCGTTCCTTGAGTGGCTATACACCGGGCTACAAACCGGTGCAGGACTTGACCACCGTGCGTGGATTTCTTTCCAGCCCGGTTGTGCTTGCCGTATTCGACTTGCCGTGGTTTCCATTCTATCTTGGCGTGGTCTTTATGTTGCATTTCCAACTGGGCCTATTGGCGACATTTGGTATGCTGGTTGTGGTTATTCTGGCTTTGCTGAATGAGTGGATGAGTGGCCGTTCAATGCAATTGACAGCGACAGCAGAGCTTGCAGAAAACCGCTTTTTGGATGTTACCCAGCGCAATGCTGACAGTGTTCTGGCAATGGGAATGTTGGGAAACACCACCAAAACCTGGCACGGCTTGCGCAATACATCGCTTGCCCATCAGCAGGTTGGTAGCGAACGCTCGGAGTTTTTCAAGGCATCATCAAAATCATTTCGACTATTGCTGCAATCGGCGATTTTGGGGCTGGGGGCCTATCTTGCAATCAACAGGGAAATTTCTGCGGGTACTATCGTTGCTGCATCAATTATTGCCGGGCGGGCGTTGGCACCGATTGATCAGGTTATTGGCAGTTGGCGGATGATAAAGCGAACCCGGATGTCCTATAAGCGCTTGTCTAATTATCTCGCGCGCGATGCAAGTGATGTGCCCATAAATGTCCAGTTACCGGTGCCGAATGGTAATGTTGAAGTGAAAAATGTGGTCAAATTTGCTTTGAATACCGAGCCGGGTAGTGAGCGGCGGACAATTTTGGGGGACGTCAGTTTTACCTTGAAGCCCGGTGAAGGGTTGGGCGTTATTGGGCCAAGCGCATCGGGTAAATCTACCTTGGCGCGACTTCTTGTTGGTTTGTGGATGCCCGATCAGGGGTCAATTCGAATAGATGGCGCGACGTTTGAACAGTGGGATTTAGATGAGCTTGGGCAGCATATCGGCTATTTGCCGCAACAGGTTGAATTAATCTCCGGGACGATTGCCGAAAACATCGCGCGGTTTGATGCCACAGTAAATGACGAAGATGTAATTGCTGCAGCGACACTTGCTGGAATTCATCAAATGATCCTCTCTTTGCCAGACGGTTACTCAACCGATGCTGATAATGCGGTCAGCCCGTTAACCGGTGGGCAGGTGCAGCGCATTGCTTTGGCACGAGCGCTTTATAAAATGCCGCGAATACTGGTGTTGGATGAGCCGAACTCTAATCTTGATGCGGAGGGCGATGCGGCGATGGCTAATGCAATTCTTGCGATGCGGGAATCCGGTGCTGTGGTTATTGTTATGGCGCATCGGCCAAGTGCAATTGCCGCCGTTGATAAGCTGCTAATGCTTAATAAGGGGCGGGTTATGGAGTTTGGCGATAAGTCTGAAGTGTTGGCAAAAGTAACGCAGTCAGCTTGATTTTTGAAGGTATTGGGACAGATGAAAACAGCATTGAATCTGAATTATAAGAGTCCAGCAGTCATCGGATTGCTGGCGCTTATTGTGCTGTTTGGCGGGGGAATTGCATGGGCGAGTTTAGCTGAAATTTCAGGTGCTGTAATTGCAACCGGTTCGGTTGTTGTTGAAGGCAAGCCAAAGTCTGTGCAGCACCTGGATGGCGGTATCGTCAAGGCAATCCATGTTTCTAACGGCGATTTTGTTAAAAGCAGCCAGGTGTTGGTCGAGATTGACGATACTTCAATCGCCGCAAATCTTGCAATCTATAAAAGTCGGTTGCGTGATATGTTGATACGCAAGGCCAGGCTGGCCGCCGAACTCAACGATGCCAAGACATTTATTCCTCCCGTTGAGATTGCTAAATTGTTAAACCTTGGTGATTTAAAACCCTCAGTTGATCAGCAAAAGGCCTTGCAGCAAGCGCGGCGGCTCACGCGTGAAGCACAGCTTGCTCAGCTGGATGAAAAAGTTTCTCAATTTAAAAACCAGATTGTCGGTGTTGAAGGGCTTATTGTTGAAAAGAACATTCAAATTGCCTCGTATAATGAGGAGATTTCTTCAGTTCAAAAACTGGTCGCTAAAAAACTGACATCAAAAAGCAGACTTATTGCTCTGGAGCGCGCCAAGGCAGAACTGCGTGGCCAAATGGCTGAGCACCGGGCTGAAATATCAAGGGTTAAAAACTCAATATCGGAAACGCGTATTGCTAAAATTCAGGTCGGCCGCGAGTTTCGTGAAAAAGTGGTTGCTGAACTTGAACAGACCGAGACAAAAATTGATGAGCTGCGTCAGCAGGTTGATGCAACAAGCAAGCAATTGGGCAGGGTTTCTATTCGCGCCTCCATTTCGGGCAAGGTGCATGAATTGAATATTTTTACCATCGGTGGCGTGGTTCAGCCGGGGCAGACTTTAATGCAGATTATTCCACAGAGCGGTGATTTTGAAATTGAATTGAGCGTTGATATTGGTTCGATTGATCAATTGTTTTATGGGCAGAGGGCTGTTGTTATGTTTCCCGCATTCAATCAACAGTCAACCCCGCAGCTGGATGGCGAGATCAGAAAAATTTCACCGACAAGCGTCGTTGATGAGAAAACGGGTCAGGCGTTTTACCGTATCATTGTGGAAATACCGGTTGAGCAATTGAAATTGCTGGGCGACAAAACGCTTGTGCCTGGAATGCCAGTTGAGGCCTTTATAGCAACAGAGGAACGCACCGTTTTAAGCTATCTGGTCAAGCCTTTGATGGATCAGATTAATTATGTTTTCCGGGAAGAGTAGTCCTGCAATCTTCACCTGATACTTGAGATTTAGAAATTGAAATAACCACATAAGAGAGAGTAGAGAAAAATGGTTGAGAAAAAGAACAAGAAGAATACTACAAATGGTGGCGATGAGTCGCAAAAATCTAACGCTGGAGAGGCCGATAATGCACCAAAGCTGGATGCAGCAGCTCTCGAGCAAATTGCCGCTATTCGCAGTAAGGTTCATGAGACATTCGGCAAGGTAGCGTTGGCTATGATGGTTTTACCGCGCTATCGGCATCAGTCTATTGCAGACTTAAATACCCTGTTGCTGGAACCTTTGATCCGTGACCGGGTGGCGATTGCCACGTCAAAACCGAAAGAAGGAACAATGGCTGATGCCAAGGATGGTGTTGCTATCTGGGCCTCTGTTTCAGAGGCGGTTGATGCGAAAATCAGAGAGCAGATCAAGGCTGGCGTATTTCCAATTCGCATGCAGGCCGATGATTGGAGCAGCGGTAATATTAACTGGTTGTTCGATGTTATTGCGCCCAATCAGGCATTGACCACGGCGGTAATTGCAAATTTCCGCCAGGTTATCAAAGAAGGCGAAATGCGTATTCATCCGATGGTGACACGTTTGATTGACCCCGAAGTTTTGAAAAAAATGGGTGCCAAACAAATAGCCCCGGATGGCAGCACCGGCGGTGACGAAAAGAAGGCTAATTAAACTCGTCGCGATTTTATCGGACTGCTGATTAGTTTCCGCAGTCCGGGTTGTCTTATTTCCTATCGCGGATACCAGTAGCGGGCATTGGTGTCATCTTTCTTGATGACAACGAAATTGTTGGCGAAAACGCGGTAGGGCGCGCTCCACGAACCATCGGGCCATTTTATCCGGACCTGGGCGCGCTCGGCAACACCAAGACCGACATGCACAAAGCCCAGGCTGTCGGAACCATGACCGCCGCCAATGCTGATTTTACGGGCGCGGTTTTCATTGCCGGATTTGACCGAGATAAGCGCACCGACTGCATCGCGGTTCGGACCATCCTGTCGCAATTCGATTTGCAACCAATTACCCATTGAGCGTGGTTTTAATGCTGTTTTGCCGCCGATATTTCTAAATATGCTGACAGGTGTTCCCCGGTTAACAACAATCAGATCAAGCATCCCATCCATGTTGAGATCAACGATTGCAGCACCACGACCTCGGGTTTTTAGCGCAATACCGGCAAGCATTCCGGCTTCGGCAAATGTGCCGTCATGTTGACCAAGCAACAGGTTGTCCGGGTCAAATTTGGTGAAATCGGGCATTTTTTCCACATTGCCCTTGGCAATGAACAGATCAAGCAGTCCGTCATTGTTGAAATCAGCAAATTCTGAATGCCAGCCGGTAGATGGTTTTAAATCATCGCCCGTATAGGGACGGTGGGCGGTGGCACCGCGTTCCCATGCAATGTCGCGATAGATCGGTTGACCATCTGCATCACTGTCGAGGCTTTGGATTTTTGTGTCACCCATTGAGGTCAACGCATATTCGGGTTTGCCGTCATTGTTAAGGTCAGCCTCGGCAATGCCCATGCCCCAAATGGTGAGTTTTTGCCAACCATCGGTTCTTGAATAGAGTCGTGGTGGCTGGCCTGCATCCACGTGCCACAGTTGCTCCTCGCCACCACGGTAATATTGCCGGTCGTTTGAAACTCTCAATGCTGGCGTGCCGGATTTATTCCAGTCGGTGAACATCATTGATAACGTGCAATATCCCGGCGCCAGCAAAGTTTGATTGCTGTAATCGGGAGTTTTTTCGCCAAGCGGCCGGATCAGGATATTATTGTGACATGTACCCCAGGGCGAGCCGGGGGCATCGCGGTCTACATAATTGCCGAAGGCAAGGGTTGGGAAGTTTTGGTTTTTTTCAAAGGTTGCTGAAAAGGCTGTCGACCAGGCCTTGCCACCATCAAAGGCAAGTTTTTGATTGGCCTTGGTGAAAGAGCAATTCTCTCCGCCTTTGAGGATGATGTTTTTGCCAACACGCAATAATATCAGATCTTTATGGCCATCATTATCTATATCGAGCGGATAGATGCCGGATACCATTTTGACGTCTTTTTCGCTCAGGCCAAGCGATTTTTCTTCGAACTCTAACGCGCCGCCGGTCGGGCTTTTATTGATAAACAATCGTGCCGGATTGGCCCCGCCGGCCATAATAATATCCGGGCGGCGATCACCATTGCAATCCACCGTCGCGACACCGCCACCAACGAAAAACTCCCACGGGCCGCCATAGGTGTGGTCTACACCGGCGGTAATTGCCTGCTCCACCATGAGGGGAATATCCGAGCCGGCCATTGTTGCGTTTTTTTGGGTGGTGTCAGCCAATGACGGTTGCGCTGGGGTAAAGATTGAAGCGGCAAGAGCCAGTGCGATAATTGTGTTATTGGGTATGGTCATTTTTCAATCACCATTGTTTTTAAATAGGCGATGATGTTTTGCTGTTGGGTCTTTGAAAGGGCCGCATAGGAATCCCGGCTTTGGCGGGCTTCGCCGCCGTGGGCGATAATCACTTCGTTTAAGGTGGTCATGTTGCCGCGATGGCCGTAAGGCGCGGTTGATCCAATGCCCCATAATTCGCTGGTCATGAAAACGCTGCGTTCAACAAATCGCTGGGAGAGCAATTCATTGCCCAGAGCAGCAACTTCGGCATCGGCAATGACATGGCGTTTTAGATCGCCAAACAGTGGCACCATGATCTCGCCTCTGGCATTTTTGGGAAGGCGTTTCGCCCAGTCAGTAAGCGCCAGATTATAGATCGCTGAATTCTCGGTTTCGCCTGTGCGTAAGGTGCCGGCTGCATCAAATGGGCCGGGATCTGCAAAGTTTAGTGAGGTGAGTGGAAGTGCCTTTATATGACAGCTCGAACAACCGATATTTGAAAACAGTTTTTCGCCCGCCCGGGCAGCCAATTGCCAATCTTTGTTTTGGGGCGTTTTGATGGTCGGTGGTGCAAGAGTTGCCTGCCAGGCCACGAGGGCAGAAATATCCCCAGGGGTGATTTCGGCGGTAATCTTATCCTCGTCAAAATCAGCCTCGCCGGTCCAGCGTGGGCCAAATCGTTCAACTGATTGCATGCCGTGGTGCTGGTTAAGCGCGTTGATGGTGAACTGGCGCAATGAGGTCATCACACCTTTTTGGCTAAAGGGGCGGATTACCAGATCGGTATCAATCCCTCGAAGCTCTGAAAGATCAACCAACCCGTCCGGCAGGGCGGTCAAAAAACCAAAGCTGACACCTTTGGTGCGTAGTTCAATTCGAACGGCTTTTTCGCTCTTTCGCGCTTCTCGCAAAACCTGTTTGCGTAGGTCACGCAGATCAGCGCTCATCTCGCGGGCCAGCAGTTCAATTAATCCTGCGCCCATCAGATGGTTGGTATTGCGTTCATTGGAAAATTGCGGGTCGATTGATGAACTGCCCTGGCTGTTGAAGCCTTCAGATACGAATACATTGGAGACGAAATTTCCCGCGCCGCCTACCTTGGGTTCGTTGTGGCAACTGGCGCAGGAATTGGCATCGGTGCCTGAAATCCGATTAAAGGTTTGTGAAGGCAGGCGCTTGCGCTTGGTTGGGATGATGGCGTGGGTGGCCATTGGTCGTCCAGCCCCATCGAGGGACGTAAATTTAGCAGAAAACAGACTTTCACCAATGGCTATTAGTTGTTCAAGCTTTGATTTAGATAGAGCACCTGAAAAGTCTGCCTGTTTGGTGTGCTGGATGATTGCTTTTTCACTCCAGGCGTTTTCTTCCGCGTTTAACGGGTTTGAAAACGCAAATAATACCAAACCGGAAATAGCAACTGACTGGATAAGCTTAGCCGACACTTTGCAGGCTCCTGTTTTTTTCTAATAATAGGCTGGTTCTGATATTTTCATCAATCACCTTAAGAGCGGTTATCGCGCAGCCGGTAGTGATTAACGGGGTTTCTTCCAGGTAATATCGAAAGGATGTATCGATTGAAGGCAGATTAAACTGGCTGCTGCCAACTGCTTTGTTGATTGCATCATCCATCAGTGTATGAGCTCTGGTGCCTGAGCCGATAAAGGCAACGGGGAAGGGGTCTATCAGGGCATAAAGGCTTGCAAGGCCTGCGCCAATTGCCTCGCCCGCTTCCTGATATGCGGCCAGTGCATCCGCATCGTTTTCGCCCGCATTCTGCAATACCTGATCGAGCAATTCGTATCGAATGTCATCAATGGGCGAGCTCTGGCCATCTTCGCAAGTTGCGCGTCGAATAATGGCATAATCGCCCGCATAGGCCTCGATACATCCATGCCGACCGCAGCGGCACAAAGCGCCATCGGGAATATGCACCATATGACCAAATTCGGAGGCTGAGGAATATTTTCCCTTCACCAGGTGGCCGTTCTGGTAAAGCCCCATACCGATGCCGTGAGAGAGCAGAATGGCGGCAAAATCTGAATGATAAATTTCCGGCTCATTATAACGCAAGGCGCAGGCAATCATGTTGCAGTCATTGTGAGCACTAGCGGTTACGCCAAACAATTTGGTGAAATGTTCTGCGATTGGAACATTCATTTCCCTGGTAATCGGCGACCACAACAGTTCTTTGTCGGTTACATCGGTGGTGCCTTGCACACCGACTGCAATATGCATCAGTGGCTGGCAGGTAACATCTGACATTGCTTTTTCAAATAGCGAGGAAAGCGCCGATAGTAATTGATCGCCGGATAATTCACGGGTGAGTATATTGGTGGTATCTTCGGCAATTGAAGCTCCCTGATAATCGCGGATTGATACTGAAATCTTGTTTAATTGCAGGGCAATCACACCAATGCAGGCAAATTCTGGATTAAAGCCGAGCACCACTCTTGGTCGCCCGCGCGGGGAAGGGGTATGGTCGGCATCGGTAAGGCTGATCAATACATTTGCTGAAATAAGGTCGGCGGTAATCGCGGTAACAGTCGCAGCACTCAATCCGGTTATCTGACTGATTTTGGTGCGTGACATCTGCCCATCGGCGCGTAAGGCTGCCAGAACCGTTGACCGGTTTTGTCGCCTGATCGTTTCCGGGCGCACGATTGTTGTCATAATACTCCCCTAAAATTCAGCCACCTTGAGGTCTTTACTAGGTGGATGAGTGAAAATCCAGAATTCAAGTTGACACATGATCTTTCCTGAGTCACTATTTATTTTGAGGCTCGAATTAAAGACCTCTTGTTCAGTCGTTCGATATGGATTTTTGGCTGAATATTACTAAATGTGCTTGGTGCACCGGGAGAGAGATCAATGAAAAAATTAAAGACCGTCCTCATGGGCGCAGTATTTGCCGCGTCAATTGCGGGCATTACCAGCGTCGCTGGTTTTACTGGTAGCGCGGTTGCTGCTGGCAAAACCATTGCTGTTTCATGGAAAATTTTTCAGGAAGAGCGTTGGAAACGGGATGAGGCCGTTATCAAGAAAATTGTTGAAGCCAATGGCGATAAATATATTTCTGCCGATGCGCAGGGTTCAGCTGCAAAGCAATTGACCGATGTGGAATCGCTCATTGCGCAGGGTGCGGATGTGTTGATGATTGTGCCTTTTGATTCTGAAGCCATTTTGCCAGCTGTTGAAAAAGCTTCTGCCGAAGGCATTCCGATGATTGCCTATGATGTGCAGATTGAACATCCCGATTCACTTTACATCACCTTTGACAATATTGGTGTCGGGCGGTTGATGGCTGCTGAAATGTTAAAAGTTAAAGATTCAGGTAATTTCGCATTCATCAAGGGTGATTCTGGCGATCCAAATGCCACATTCCTGTTTCAGGGCATTATGGAAGTCTTGAAGCCCAATATGGACGCGGGCAAAATCAAAAATGTTGGTGAAGCCTTCACTGATGGCTGGAAGCCTGAAAATGCTCAGCGTAATATGGAGCAAATGCTAACCGCTAATAACAACAAGATTGATGCTGTGATTTCTCAAAATGATGGCATGGCGGGTGGTGTAGTTGCGGCCCTTTCAGCGCAAGGTATGGCTGGTTCTGTGCCCGTTACCGGGCAGGACGGTGATTTTGCCGCGATCAATCGTGTGGCACTTGGAACGCAGCTTGTTTCTGTGTGGAAAGATTCCCGCGCCCTTGGCAAGGTTGCAGCAGAAGCTGCTATTTTGTTATCTCAGGGTAAGAAAATGACCGATGTACCCGGCGTTGGAAAGTTCTCCGGCGGTAAGCGCGGCGTTGAAGTTAATGCAATTTTGCTGAAGCCAACTGCGATCACCAAAGACAATATCTCTGTGGTGATTGATGCGGGCTGGGTTGATAAAGCCACTGCATGTAAAGGCGTTAAAGCTGGCATGGTTGGCGGTTGCTGATTGCGTAACGCGAATAAATGAATCCATAATGGCCGCGTCGCAAACTGTAACGCGGCCATTATTTTAGCTGGAATTCAAAACTAATTGCGGTCGCTCTTTTGAATATAGGGAGCAAAAAAGGCGGGGGATATTTGATGTCTGATGAGCTGCAGAAACCGGACGACGAGCCAGTTGATCATCAAGACGGTGCCTTGGTAAGGTTTTTGCGCGCCACCGAGGTTGATACGCGCATGCTCGGGATGATAGGTGCGCTTGTATTGATCTGGGTTGGATTTCATTACTACGGACTAATATTTAACGATTTTGGAGCGTTTTTGACACCACGAAATCTGTGGAACCTTTCAGTTCAAACCTCGTCAATTGCGGTTATGGCAACCGGTATGGTGCTGGTAATTGTCACCCGTCATATCGACCTTTCTGCCGGATCGCTGCTTGGGGTGACGGCGATGATTATGGGGGTTATTCAGGTTTGGGTGCTGCCACAATATCTTGGCCTCGACCATCCGATGATCTGGGTTATTACAGTTGTTGCTGGTATCTTGTTTGGCGCAATGATTGGTGCTTTCCACGGCTTCCTCATTGCCTATCTGGGCATTCCGGCGTTCATTGTAACGCTTGGCGGGTTGCTCATCTGGCGTGGCTCCGCATGGTGGGTGGCGCGTGGTGAAACCATTGCGCCGGTGGACAGCACATTTGCGCTAATCGGAGGCGGACCTTACGGCACCATTGGTTCAACCGGCAGCTGGATATTTGGCATTTTGGGTTGCATTGGCATTATCGCCCTGCTCATTTCAGGGCGTAGGCAGCGTATTCGATTTAGGTTTCCTTTGCGTCCGATGTGGGCTGAGTGGCTGATTGGTGTTGTCGGCTCAGCATTGGTGATCGGCACTGTTATGGTGATGAACGCCTATCCCTGGCCGAAGGGTATCATCAAGCGCCACCTGGCCGCTAACAATATGGAAATGCCCGAGGGCGGGCTGTTCATATCACACGGGTTTGCCATTCCGGTACTGGTTGCGATTTCAGTTGGCATATTCATGACGTTCCTTACCACGCGCACCCGTTTTGGCCGCTATGTCTTCGCCATAGGTGGTAACCCGGAAGCAGCCGAACTTGCCGGTATTAACACCAAGCGGATGACCATGATGATCTTTGCCCTAATGGGCGCGCTGGTGGGTATTTCTGCGGTTATTGCCAGTGCGCGGTTGAATTCTGCGACCAATGCGCTGGGGCAATTGGACGAGCTTTATGTGATCGCGGCAGCGGTGATTGGTGGCACGTCATTTGCTGGCGGTATCGGCACCATATACGGGGCGATGCTGGGAGCACTGGTGATGCAGTCGCTGCAATCGGGCATGGTTCTGGTCGGGTTTGATTCAGCAGTTCAGCAAATCGTTGTCGGTTGCGTGTTGGTTCTGGCCGTGTGGCTGGATACGCTTTACCGCAAGAAATCAGCGTAGGGGATGGATATTATGTCGAACGAAGTTTCTTCATCCGCCCCGCTGGTGGAAATGAGCGATATTTCAATCGCCTTTGGCGGCATCAAGGCGGTTGATCATGCCTCTGTTGATCTTTTTCCGGGAGAGGTTGTTGGCCTGTTGGGCCATAACGGGGCCGGGAAATCGACCTTGATCAAGATATTGTCGGGCGCCTATTTGCGTGATACGGGCGAGATCAAAGTGAATGGCAGTGTTGCACAGATCACCAATCCGCGTGATGCCAAAGGCTACGGTATCGAGACCATATATCAAACCCTGGCATTGGCGGATAATCTGGACGCAGCGGCCAATCTGTTTTTGGGCCGCGAGCTTCGCACCCGCTGGGGTACGCTGGATGATTCTGCAATGGAGTCTGAAGCCCGCAAGGTTATGGGTAGGCTTAATCCGCGATTTGAGAAGTTCAAAGATCCGGTCAAGGCGCTTTCCGGCGGTCAACGACAATCGGTGGCGATTGCCCGTGCTATTTTGTTCAATGCGCGCATTCTCATCATGGATGAGCCGACCGCCGCCCTTGGCCCGGAAGAGACGGCGCAGGTGGCCGAATTGATTTTACAACTGAAGAAAGACGGTATTGGCATTTTCCTGATCAGCCACGACATTGAAGATGTTTTTGAATTGGCGGATCGGGTGATCGTTATGAAAAACGGTCAGATTGTTGGGGCGGCAAAAACCCATGACGTGACCAAGGATGAAGTGTTGGGTATGATTATTGCTGGTAAATGTCCCGAAGGTGCAACGCCTGGCCCCGGTGCGATACAAATTTAAATTGCTGAATCAAGGACGATAAATTCATGTATCTTGGCATTGACCTTGGAACCTCGGCGCTCAAGATTTTACTGCTTGACGGGCAGCAGAATATTATCGGCTCTGCCAGCTCTGCGCTTAATGTTGAACGCCCCCATTCGGGCTGGAGCGAGCAAGACCCGGCAAGCTG
The DNA here is from genome assembly GCA_026981655.1 of Rhizobiaceae bacterium. Lineage (GTDB taxonomy): Bacteria > Pseudomonadota > Alphaproteobacteria > Rhizobiales > Rhizobiaceae > SZUA-100. The sequence goes on from JALSIJ010000052.1 coordinate 16,592, forward strand.
GATTGCCGCCACTGAAAATGCGCTGTTTGAATTAAAATCACAGCATAGCGAGCAATTTGGAAAAGTCAGGGCAATTGGTCTTTCCGGCCAAATGCATGGGGCAACTTTGCTTGATGCGGATGACAAAATTTTACGCCCCTGTATGCTCTGGAATGATACCAGAAGTTTCAAACAGGCGACCGCACTTGATGCACGACCAGAGTTTAGAGCGCTTACGGGTAATATTGTCTTTCCAGGATTTACTGCGCCAAAGCTCATCTGGGTTCAACAAAATGAGCCTGAAATATTTGCAAAAGTTGCAAAGGTGCTGTTGCCAAAAGATTATTTGAGGTTTTGGCTGACGGGGGAGTATATATCTGATCCGTCTGATGCATCCGGCACCAGCTGGTTTGATGTGGGCAAGCGTTGCTGGTCGGGTGAATTGCTTGCACATTGCGATATGAGCCTGTCGCAAATGCCCGAAATTGTTGAAGGTAACCAGGTTGCAGGCAGATTACGCGATGTGATTGCCGAAGAGTTTGGCCTGCCGAAGAATATTATTATTGCTGCCGGTGGCGGCGATAATGCGGCTTCCGCCATTGGCATGGGCATTGTTGATAAAGGCTCGGCCTTCCTGTCGCTTGGTACGTCTGGGGTTTTGTTTGCCGCCAATGATGAATATCTGCCGAATGCGGCAAGTGCGGTCCATGCTTTTTGCCATGCGCTGCCGGATAAATGGCACCAGATGGGGGTGATCTTATCAGCCACCGATGCGCTGAACTGGTATGCACGAATTGCCGGGCAATCACCAAAAGAGTTGTCCACTGAACTAGGAGAGGCGCTTGTTAGCCCCGGTGAGGTGGTGTTTTTGCCTTACCTTTCCGGTGAACGCACACCGCATAATGATGCGGCTATTCGCGGCTCTTTTACCGGGCTTTCCCATTTGGTCGAGCGCACGGATTTGACTAGAGCAGTGTTGGAAGGGGTGGGGTTTGCCTTTAAGGATTGTGTGCAGGCATTGGCGGAAGCCGGCACTAATATTGAACGGGTAACCGCAATTGGCGGTGGCTCAAATTCGTCCTATTGGCTGAAAGCTATTTCGACCATTCTTGATCTGCCGGTCGACTTGCCTGATTCCGGTGACTATGGCGCGGCCTTTGGTGCGACGCGTCTGGCGATTATGGCAGCGGATAATGCTCCTGCCAGAGAAATATGTCTGCCGCCCACAATTGAAGTAACGATTGAACCGGATCGGTCACTCCTGTCTGCCTTCGATGAAGCCTATTTAGAATATAAATCTCTTTATCCAGCCCTGAAAGCATAGCGCGAGGAGCAAACTCATGAGCAGCAGATTTTTTGGTGATGTGAAAACAATTCTCTTTGAAGGAGAGACGAGTGAAAACGCGCTCGCTTTCCGGCATTATAATCCTGATGAAATGATTATGGGCAAGCGGATGGAGGATCATCTGCGCTTTGCTGTCTGCTATTGGCATTCGTTTTGCTGGCCCGGCAATGATCCGTTTGGTGGGCAGACATTTGAACGCCCTTGGTTTGCTGACAGGATGGGCGACACGATGGATGCGGCAAAACTCAAGGCTGATGTGGCGTTTGAAATGTTTGAGGCGCTTGGGGTGCCTTACTTTTGTTTTCACGATGCGGATGCGCGCCCGGAGGGTGCCAGCTTTGCTGAAAGTACCCGAAACCTGAATGAAATTGCTGATTATTTTGCCGAGAAAATGCAAAAAACCGGAATAAAACTGCTTTGGGGCACGGCCAATCTGTTTTCCCATCGTCGCTATATGGCGGGGGCTGCCACCAATCCTGATCCGGATGTTTTTTCATATGCGGCGGCGACGGTAAAATCCTGCATCGATGTGACCAAACGTCTGGGCGGCGAGAACTATGTTTTGTGGGGCGGGCGCGAGGGCTATGAAACCCTGCTCAATACCGATATGGGCCGCGAAATGGACCAGATGGGCCGATTTTTCAATCTGGTGGTTGATTATAAACACAAGATTGGATTTGACGGGCAGATTTTGATTGAACCCAAACCTCAGGAGCCGACCAAGCACCAATATGATTATGACGTGGCAACGGTCTATGGATTTCTCAAGCGCTATGGTCTGGAAAATGAGGTGAGGGTGAATATCGAGCAGGGCCATGCAATTTTGGCCGGGCATTCGTTCGAGCATGAAATTGCCACCGCCAATGCGTTAGGGGTTTTTGGGTCGGTTGATATGAACCGCAATGATTATCAATCCGGCTGGGATACGGACCAGTTTCCCAATAATGTGCCGGAAATGGCGCTGGCCTATTATCATATTTTGCAAGGCGGTGGCTTCACAAGTGGTGGCACAAATTTTGATGCGAAATTACGGCGGCAATCCATTGAGCCGGATGATTTGCTGATTGCCCATGCAGGCGCAATGGATTGTTGCGCGCGCGGGCTAAAAGCGGCTGCTAAAATGATTGAGAGCGGCGCGTTGTCTAACCATGTTGATCAACGATATGCGGGTTGGAATAGCGAACGTGGCCAGCAGATTGTTGGTGGAGAATTGTCGCTTGCAGACCTTGCAAGCGATGTGACCGAACGAGCATTGGACCCGCAACCAAGTTCCGGGCGGCAGGAATATTTGGAAAATATCGTAAACCGGTTTGTTTGAAATTTATAATCCTGTTAGGGCAGGGCTTCATTGCAGGCTGGATGCAGGATTGAATGATGAATATTCCAACGATTGACGATGTATTGGCGGCGCAAACCCGCCTTGCGGGTAAGGCGTATAAAACACCGTTGCTGCGCTCTCATATCCTTGATGAAATGCTAGGTGCAAGCGTTTATCTTAAAGCTGAATGTTTACAACGCACTGGCAGTTTCAAATTTCGTGGCGGCTATAATTCAATTGCTGCACTTGGTGAGAAGGCCAAAAAGCACGGTGTTATTGCCTGTTCATCCGGCAATCACGCGCAAGGGCTGGCCGAGGCCGGTCGTCTGCTTGGGGTGGAGGTGACAATCATTATGCCTGAGGATGCGCCGGCGATCAAACGGGCGCGAACCGAACGCTCGGGTGCCAAGGTTGTAATCTATGATCGCGCTACCGGCGACCGCGATGCGATTACTGAAAAACTGGCCAGAGAAACCGGCGCCATACTCGTGCATCCTTACAATTATGGGCCTGTGATTGCAGGCCAGGGCACCGCCGGGCTTGAAATCGTCGATGAACTAAAAGCGCAAAATATAGTGCCCGATATGGTTTTAACTCCTGCCGGTGGTGGTGGGTTGCTGTGCGGGCTTTATCTGGCAATTTCTAATGGTTTTCCTGATGCAAAAATTCATCCTGTCGAACCGGAAGGTTTTGACGATTATGATCGCTCACTCAGGGCCGGGAAACGTCTTGCCAATGAGAATGCCAGCGGGTCACTTTGTGATGCAATCATCACACCGATGGCCGGTGAAATCAGCTTTTCCATAACCAATGGAAATATACCGCATGGCTATGTGGTCAGTGATGAGGAGGCGCTGCAAGCCGTTGCCTTTGCCTTCAACGAGCTTAAATGCGTGGTCGAACCGGGCGCTGCTGTGGCGCTCGCGGCTTTAATCAGCGGTAAGGCTGAATGCCGGGGCAAAAATATTGTGGTCATGTTAACCGGCGGAAATATCGATCCTGACATCTTGCTGCGGGCGCTTGAAGGGTAGCTTTATCCCCACAATTCGGGCGTCGTTGGATACACCATCGCACCTTCATAGATCAGACCATTGGGGCAATCTTTTTCCAGCAGTAGCGGGCCATCGAGATCAACAAATTCGGCCCCTTGCGCCAGTAATTGCGCCGGTGCCATTGAGAGTGATGTGGACACCATGCAGCCGACCATCAGGTCAAAACCCATTTCCCTTGCCTTGTCGCGCATTGCCAATGCCTCGCTCAACCCTCCGGTTTTATCGAGTTTAATATTGATCACATCATAAAGCCCGACAAGCCCCTCAAGGTCGCTGGTCACATGGGCGCTTTCGTCGGCGCAAATTGGCACCGGATGATAAATCTGCCGTAAAATTTCATCCTTGTCGGCGGGCAGCGGCTGTTCGATCAGGGCGATACCGGCATCGGCTGCAATTTTCAGATTTTCCTCTATGTTACTTTCGTTCCAACCCTCATTGGCATCAAGAATAATGCGGCTCTGCGGGGCAGCATTGGCAATGGCGGTGATTCGTTCGCCGTCTTTTTCGCCGCCGACTTTGACCTTCAACAATGGCCTGGCGGCTTTTTTGCAGGCGCTTGCCATCGCCGCAGGTGTGCCGATTGAAATTGTATAGGCGGTCTCAAGGGCTTCGGCAGGTGTGCGGCAAATTTGTTCCGCAACACTGGTGCCTGATTGCTTGGCTCTTAAATCCCAAAGCGCGCAATCCACCGCATTGCGGGCAGCACCCGGCGGCAACAGTGATTGAAGTTCTTTGCGATCTGCACCCGCTAAAAGGGCTGGCTTTACGCTTTCCAACTGCTGCAATACGCTTTTAATACCCTCACCATAATGGGCGTAGGGAACACATTCGCCTCGGCCTGTTGATTTTATGGCTCTGGTATTGGTGTCGGTAATTTCGCAAACAATTACCAATGCTTCTGTGCGGCTGCCTCTGGAGATTGCAAATGTTCCTTGAATTGGCCAGGATTGTTGAATGAAATTTATTGTTCTCATCTTGCTCTTATCTGTTTGAAAGGCTGACGTTACCAAAGCTCTGTGTTAGGTGTATGATCCTAAACCGTAACGCGGCCTCAATCTATAGAACGAAAAACGTATTCATGAATATTTCCATTGGCGAGGTTGATGATGACATCGTTGCAGAACTGGCGATAAGCCGGGATGCAGGAAAGATCGCTATTGTGGCGTCCGGTACATGGACGGGGCCAAGTGTGCATCTGGTGGATCGGGAATTGAGGCAGCTGGAAAATGAAACCGGTACATTGCCTGTCTTTATCGATTTAAGCGGGATTGTGCGGCTCGACACGGCGGGAGCCTGGATAATTCACCGACTTGTGGCCACCTGTAAGGCTCGCAATCAGCCAATTGATATTTCATCGGACAATGATCGACATCTGGAATTGCTTGCCGCCGTTGCTATCCCATTTGTGCCCATACAGCCCCCCAAACAAGAAAGCCTGATTAATAGAAGTTTGGCAGGAGTTGGAAAAACCGTAGCAGGTTTTGGCACTGATTTTATTATGGCCGCCCATATAATCGGGGCATCTATCAGAGGCGCGCAAATGAAACCGGGTAAATCCGGCGGCATTCGCCCTGTTTCGATTATTCATCAAATGGATGTTATGGGACTGCAGGCGGTGCCGATTATTGCCCTGATGTCCTTTCTCATCGGCATTATCATTGCCCAACAAGGTGCTTTGCAGCTGAAAGTGTTTGGCGCTGAAATATTTGTGGTCAATCTGGTGGGTATTCTGCACCTTCGCGAGATTGGCGTATTATTGACCGCCATTATGGTGGCGGGACGCACCGGAAGTGCGATCACGGCTGAACTTGGCTCAATGAAAATGCGCGAGGAAATTGACGCGCTCACGGTTATGGGGCTTAACCCGGTGGGGGTGCTGATATTCCCAAGAATCATGGCCTTGATCATCGTTTTGCCAATGCTGGTGATTGTGTCTGACTTGTTCGGTATGCTGGGCGCAATTGTAATATCCTGGATCTATGTGGATATTTCGCCCGCTTTGTTTGTCAACAATTTGCGAACCGCCATTGATTTTACCACCGTTTTTTCCGGTCTTATCAAAGCGCCGTTTATGGCGCTGATTATCGGGCTTGTCGCTTCCATCGAGGGGATGAAAGTATCTGGCAGCGCTGAATCGCTCGGCAGACACACAACATCAGCGGTGGTGAAAGCTATTTTTGTTGTTATCGTCGTCGATGGGCTTTTCGCGATATTCTATGGAGTGATAGACTATTGAGCGACCATTCAAATGTGATGATCAAGATACGCGATCTTTCCGTAGGATTTGGTAGTCATCTGGTGCTGGACGGGCTTAATCTTGATATTTATCATGGCGAGATATTGGGCTTTGTTGGCGCTTCAGGTTCGGGTAAATCTGTGTTGCTGCGCAGTATTCTTGATTTGAATCCCAAGCAGAAAGGGTCGATTGAGATTCTGGGGGTGGAATTTGCAGAATCTGATCCGAAAGTTCGCAATATTATTGATCAGGAACTTGGGGTGCTCTTTCAGCATGGGGCATTGTTTTCATCTTTAAATGTGCTTGAAAATATTCAAATGCCGATGCGGGAATATCTGCATCTTGATCAGCGGTTGATGGATGAGCTGGCCATGTTGAAACTCAATCTGGTTGGATTGTCGGAGGAGGCCGCCACCAAGTATCCATCTGAATTATCTGGTGGTATGATTAAACGGGCTGCACTTGCCCGCGCATTGGCACTTGATCCGCAAGTGTTGTTTTTGGATGAGCCAACATCGGGGCTCGATCCAATTGGTGCATCTGATTTTGATGACTTAATCGCCAAACTTCGCGATACACTTGGTTTGACCGTATTTATGGTTACACATGATTTGGATAGTCTGTTTTCTGTTTGCGACCGTATTGCCGTATTGGGTGATCGGCATGTATTGGTAGAAGGCCCATTGCAGAGGATGCTGGAATTTGATGATCCGTGGGTGCAATCCTATTTTCGTGGGAAACGCGCCCGCTCGATTGTGGTTGCGTGAATATAGTCTATGATTAGGGTCCTGACCCTACTCAATCGTTATAGGGAATTACATATTTCAATGGAAACCAAAGCCAATTATGTCACCGTTGGTGTTTTCACGCTTTTAATACTGGCGTTATCTTTTGCATTTGTCGTTTGGCTCGGGCAATATAATGAACAGCGTTCCTATGTTGATATGGATATCAAGATTGAAGGCTCGGTTACCGGATTGGTTAAAGGGTCTCAGGTTCTGTTTAACGGCATTCAGGTTGGCACAGTTCAAAGCCTGGCGATTGCCACCAATGCGCCGCGATTCGTTATTGCCAAAGTGAAAATTGACGCGGAAACACCGGTGCGCAGTGATACAAAAGCCAGTATCGGGATTCAGGGTTTTACCGGCGGAGCATTTATCCAGCTTGAAGGTGGTTCGCCTGATGCAAGCAATATATTGGGATTGGCCGACATGCCAGAGGGGCAGGTGCCAATAATTGATGCGGAACCGGCGGCCCTCAATGAACTTATTGCCAAGGTGAATTCGATTGCTAACCGTACGGAAAAGGTGATGAGTACGGTCGAGTCCTTTTTAATTGAAAATCGCGAAAGTCTCAGCAAGACAATCACCAATGCTCAGGTGTTTTCAGATGCTTTGGCGAAGAATGCAGATGGGGTGGAATCTTTCCTTTCGGCCACAGCTGATATTGGCAAGACTATTGAGGCCCTTTCTGCAAAACTGGATGGGATGATCAAGGGAGCCGAAGATATTGTGAAGGCGGTTGATCCCGAAGCGGTTCGTAAAACGATCGCCAATCTCGAAGGGTTCTCCCAGACGTTGAATGCATCGCGGGAAGATGTTTCCAAGGTCGTTGATAAAATTACCAGTGCTGCCGAACAATTGAATAAATTCTCCGATGGACTGAATAAGACGCTCAGCAAGGTCGATGTTCTGGTTGCCAGTGTGAGTTCAGAAAAAATTGGCACAGCGATTGATGATTTAAGTTCAGCTGCAACCAGCGCCCGCAAAATAGTAGCCGATGTGGAAGCCAGCAACATCAAGGATACTTTGGAAAACATTTCAAAAATATCCGAAGATGCAAAGAATCTTGTTGCTGCAGTCAAGCCTGAAAGGGTGGGTGAAATCGTTGATAATATTGGTAAAACTGTTGATAATGCCTCAACTCTGATTGCCGCAATTGATGCTGATAGGGTGAACTCGGCACTAAAGAACCTTGATCAGGCGGCCAAGCGTGCCAATGATGCGCTTGCCTCGCTGAAGCCGGATCAGGTGACGAGAATTGCCGATGGAATTGAAAAGACCGTTTCTGATGCATCTGCATTTGTGGCCAAAATAGAAGTTGATAAAATCAATAGTGCTTTTGACGAATTTGGCAAAGCGTCGGAAGAAACCAAGAAGCTGGTTTCTGCGGTTGATACGACCAAGCTTGCAAAACTGATTGATGATCTTGGTACAACAATCGAGGGAGCATCATCGGTAGTCTCTGCAATTGACGCCGACAGGATTGCCAGTGTGGTTGATAATCTGGAAAAGACTGCCAAAGGCGCATCAGTCATTGTTGAAGATGTTTCCACGGTTACCGCTAAATTTCGCAATCGTGCTGATGATATAAATCAAATCATTACGGATGCTCAAGAACTTGCCAGTCGGTTGAATAAATCTTCGACCAAGGTGGATGGAATATTGACCAAGCTTGATGGTATGTTGGGCGGCGGCAATGGCGAAGGCCTGATGGCCGATGCACGCGCAACTCTGGCCGATTTTAGAAAGCTGGCGGTTAATCTTGATAGGCGGATTGCTGAAATATCCAAAGGGCTTACACGGTTTTCCAATCGCGGTTTGCGGGAAGCTGAAGTGTTGATTAAACAGGCAAGGCAATCCATCAACCGGATTGACCGGGTCATTAGTAATTTTGAGAAAAACCCCCAGGCATTTATTGTTGGAACGCCGGGGATTAGGCAGGTGAGCGGTAGCAGGCCAAGACGGTAGCTATTTCGCCCGCAAAAGCATATAAGGCGAGTCGGGTAAGAATTTGAGTATTGAGTAAATGAGCGACGGTCATTTGAATAAATATTCTGGGGATTGTAATTTGTTACAGCGATTGCATCGTGCTGTATTTTGCTTGCGCAAACGCACGAACCTGCCGCTTATTGGCGCTTGCGTTCTGGGGCTGTTTGCCGTTCAACTTTCCGGCTGCGCGTTGATCAAGCCTGCTCCGCCTCCACCGGAAACCTATGATATTTCTGCGCCGCAAAATTTTGCTGGCCTGAAGGTCGGTACGAGAGCGCAAATTTTGGTTAAGGCGCCAACATCGCTAAAGGCGCTCGACAGCCAGAACATCGTCGTTAAGCCGGCTCCCTCGATTATTACCTATTTAAAGGGTGCTCAATGGAGTGATGATCTGCCCAAAATGGTGCAGACCAAGCTGGTGGAAGCGTTTGAAAATACAGGTCGTTCGGGTGCGGTTGCCAAGCCTGGCGACGGGCTGGTGATAGATTATCAGATTTTAACCGCGATCAGGGCATTTGAAGTGGCCGTTAGCGGGGGGCGGAAGGCCGCAGTAATCGAATTGTCCGTGCGGCTGTTGAGCGACCGCAGCGGTCGGGTGTTGAAATCTAACGTATTCAGCGCAACCGTACCCTTTAGCGGCAGTAATAATGATGACTATGTGGGGGCGCTTGATCGGGCTTTTGACAAGGTCTCAAGAGATATTGTCGTCTGGGTTCTAAGACGCATCTAATTGCTTTTTGTTAAATTGTGAGAGGCTTTCCATGAAAAAGGGATCGGTAGACCGGGTTCGTTTGGCATTGCTGGCGGCCGGGCATGACGGCGATATTTTTGAATTCCCGGAAGGTACGCGCACGGCCGTGGATGCGGCTAACGCTGCTGGCTGCGAAGTTTCACAAATTGTGAAGTCATTGATTTTCAAGGCAGATGACCAACCGGTTCTGGTGCTGACTTCCGGATCAAACCGGGTTGATGAGCGCAAGATTGAGCAATTATTGGGTAAGGTGCTGGAAGCCGCCAAGGGGCGTTGGGTGAGGGAGGTTACCGGCTTTGCCATCGGTGGCGTATCACCAATTGCGCAAAAGTCACCTTGTAAGATTTTCATGGATGAAGATTTGATGCCGCTGCCGAAAATTTGGGCCGCTGCGGGTTCTCCTGCCCATGTGTTTTCAACCACGCCGGAGCAATTGCTGGAAATGACCGGTGGTCAGATTGCAGATGTAAAAGTTGCCGGGTAATTCAATTTAGATTGAAAAACTGGTGCCGCAACCGCAGGAAGCTGTGGCATTTGGGTTTTTGATCTGGAATGACTGGCCCATCAGGTCATCGACAAAATCGATTTCCGAGCCTTCCATATACATAACGGAAACCGAATCGATTAATACGGTTGCTCCGCTGCGTTCGATAATCAGGTCATCATCATTTTGGGAGGAGACAAGATCGAATTTATAGGAAAACCCGGAGCAGCCGCCGCCTTCGACGGAAACCCGAAGAGCGTTCTTGTCTTTTTCACCATCAATGATTTTGGCAACCCGTTTGGCCGCACTTTCTGACATAGTGACACTGGAATTGTCTTCAGTCGAATTTTGCATGGCTTCGGCGGTCATATCGGTCTCATCGAGTTTGAAGGAACGTCTTTATATCACATATTAGTCAAATTCCAAACATAGAATTTTTAATATGTGTTAATGGAGGCTAATATAGAGGTAGGAACAGTTAGGAGTTTCTGCAATGGCCAATAATCGAATTTCAATTTTGCCTCCGGGCTGGCGCGATCGTGCGCCCTATGCAAGTGATCCGGTAAACAGCAAAGGGCGGTTGATAGACGAGCCGCCAAGCCGAACGCGGACAGCGTTTCAGCGCGATC
>JALSIJ010000053.1 GCA_026981655.1 Rhizobiaceae bacterium
AGATTATTAATCGCATAGGAACCGGTTATATATTTTTTGGCTTTTTCCAACTCTTCTTTGGTTGGGCCTTCCTTCGCCATACGCTCAACTTCGGCCAAAAGGATTTTGAGTGTTTCATCGGCGCGGTCTGCACGGGTTGCAGTTCCACCACCAATAAAGCCCGCATGATCCTGCGTCCCCAGATAGGTGTAAACACCATAGGCAAGGCCGCGCTTTTCGCGGATTTCTTCATAGAGTCGTGAGGAAAATGACCCGCCGCCGAGAACATAATTCATCAAATAAGCCGCATAAAAATCCTTATCACTGCGTTTCAAACCATCGAAAACCACACGAATAATGCTCTGCGGAATTTTAAGTTCCACCTTTTGAGTTGTCCCAACATTGAGTTTTGCCTCGGCGACCGGTGTCAACTCAGCCTTGGCGGGCAAATCACCAAACACAACATCAAGCATGACAGAAAGTTCTTTGGCGCTAATCGCCCCAACAACGCCAATAACAAGGTTGTCTTTCGCCAGCAATTTTCTGTGCATTAAAACAATATCATCGCGCTTAATGCCTTTTACTGCCTCGATCGTACCACCCACCGAGCGGCCATAGGGGTGATCTCCAAACACGGATTTCCGCCAGGCCTTGCCAGCAATAACCTGAGGTTTTTTCAAAGAGTTTTGCAAAATCGACAATTGAGTCGCCCGCATACGCTCAATCGGCTCTGTATCAAAACGAGGTTTGGTAAGCGCCAGCCGTAGCATATCAAAGGCTTCATTTCTGCTGCTTCGCAAAGTTTTCAAACGGCCGGTAAATGAATCATACCCGGCACTGAAACCAAGCTCCATACCAAGATCATCGAGCTTTAGTTGAAATTCTTCGCTTTTAATGTCGCCGGCACCCTCATCGAGTAGCGAAGACAGTATATTGGTAAGCCCTTCTTTCTCGGCTTTTTCCTGTGTGGCACCTCCATTAAATGCCATAGAAATAGCAATCAGCGGCACTGTATAATCTTCCACCAACAGGGCTGTAATACCTCCCGGTGAGGTTACAGTTTGAATTTCAACCGCTTTTACCGAGGTAACCGGCAAAATAATCAAGGCAGCGATCAGGGTGAACAGAGCAATGAATTTTGCCTGTACCGGATGTAAAATTAAATTTCTCATGGTTTAGCTCCGGTTTTTTTCTGGGCGAAGATACCCGGTAACAGAGCGGGATTTCTTCAAATATTTACGCGCAACCGCATTTACATCCTTAGCAGTAACTTTTGAAATACGAGAAGGCCATTGCTCAATATCCTCAATGGTTTCACCAACCATCAATGATGCTCCATAAATACGCGCCAATGTACTCTGGCTATCACGGGAAAAAATCACCGATTTAAGCTGCCGGTTAATGCCGCGCGCGACCTCTTTTTCGCTAACACCATTGGTCAAAAGCTCTGTGATAACTTTTTCAATCTCGGCCTCTATCTGTTCCAGTGTCACGCCCTGTCGCGGGGTCGCGTAAACCATAAAGCGCGTATCATCGAGCGCGCTGCCCTGATAATAGCCCCCGGCATTTGCAGCCAGTTTGGCCGATTTAACCAATTGCTTATACAGGCGACTGGTGGACGACCCACCGAGAATTTCTCCCAGAATATCAAGGGCTTCCGCCTCACCCGGTTTTGCTGTCGTATAGGACGGCACCAAAAAAGTGCGTTGCCAGCTGGCAGAAGTAACCCGTGGATCGCTTAAAGATACGGTTCTTGCAGCTTTTGGTTCCGGCTCCCTAGGTCGAACGCGCTGGCCAGGTTCTGCCCGCCGCGCCACTTTACCATAGGTTTTTTCCGCCAATTCTTTAACAAAATCAGCCGAAACATCACCGGCAACAACCAGCACTGCATTGTTTGGCGTATAATATTTATTATAAAATTCAATCGCATCCTCTTTGGTCAAGGCCTGAACCTCATGCTGCCAGCCGATAATCGGAATACCATAAGGATGATTTTGATAAAGCGCTGCCTGCACCGCCTCGCCCAATTGTGACCCTGGATTATTGTCTGTTCGTAAGCGTCTTTCTTCCTGAATTACATCGCGCTCAGGAAGCACAGTCTCATCAGTCAAAACCAGATTGGACATCCGGTCCGCTTCCAGACGCATCATTTCTTCTAGCGCCTGCGGTGTAACTTTTTGATAATAGCCGGTATAATCGGTGCTGGTGAACGCATTTTCCTGACCACCAATTTCTGCAACCTTGGCCGAAAACACCCCGGCAGGCACCGTTTTTGTACCCTTGAACATGAGGTGTTCAAGATAGTGCGCAATACCCGATTTTCCGGGCTTTTCATCCGCTGATCCAACCCGATACCAAATCATATGGGTAACCACCGGCGCGCGCCGGTCAGGAATAACCACAACCTGCAAACCATTTTTCAGGGTGAAGCTGGTGGTTTCCGGACCCTTCGATTCTTCTCCTGCCTTGGCTTGCTCGCCAAATGCCGGGCCTTGAGAAACAAACGCAAATCCGGCGACAACCAGAACTGATGCAAATGAACGGGAAAAAGCCCGCCTTAGATTATGTGACATGTATACTCCAAATAAAAATGGATGGCATTGGCCTGATAGGCGCAATATAGGCTCCTATCAATCAGTTGCACGTTACTTTTTCGTTAGGTCTGCTGATGTATTTATTTTTAGTTCTGAATAAGGCGGAAAATTCCAATATGCGTACCCGCGTATGATTTGGCCTCAAGCCGTTCAAAACCGGGCAGGCCTTCCGGCGCGCTTTCCCTGCTTTCCTCAAGCATCAGAATTGCAGAAGGTTGCAACCATCCACCGGAGAGCAGTCCGGCCGCCGCTTTTTCTCCAAAACCCTGGCCATAGGGTGGATCAGCAAATACCAGATCAAACGGGGTTATAGACCCTACTGGGCCAAGGCTGGTTGCATCTCGCCTGAATATTTTTGAATGCCCCTGCAACGACAGGTTTTCAACATTCTGCCGCAGCAAACCGCGTCCTTCAATGGAATTTTCTATAAACAGCGCAAACCGCGCCCCCCGTGAAAGGGCCTCAATGCCCAGTGCACCGGTTCCAGCAAACAGGTCCAGAACCCGGCAATTATCCAGATTATCAGCATAATTATGCAAAATTACATTAAACAGGCTTTCACGAATTCGATCTGTCGTTGGCCTGATCTCTTGAGATTTTGGCGTAATCAGCGTCCGCCCTTTAAATTTACCGCCGACGATCCGCACGTGAAGCCCCCTTGTCCCGCGTTGGTTTTAGGCGGCTTTTCTTTCGACCCCCACCTGAATTGCCGGGTTTGCCAGATTTATCAAACTTATCAGATTTACCAACCCAGCCTTTATTTGGCTTTGTATCGAGCCGCGCGAGCAAACCCGCCCGGTCGGTCGGACCTTTGCGTTTGCCGGAATTTTTCTGGTTTTTACGCGAGTTCACCTGCTTCTCAGCTGACATTACATTAATAATCGGTGCGTCAAAATTGGCACCCGATTGCTCAATAAGCCGTTCGCCCAATTGATCCCGCAAGGTGCGCCCGCGTATTTCTCCCACCTCACCGGGTGGTAAGTCGTTTAATTGAAACGGCCCATAGGATATGCGGATTAACCGGTTCACCTCGAGCCCGAGCGCAGCCAAAACCTTCTTCACTTCGCGGTTTTTACCTTCGCGAAATGACAATGTCAGCCAGCAATTATGTCCTTGCTCTTTATCCAAGGTTGCTTCAATCGAACCATAAAGAACGCCATCAACCGCAATACCATCCCTCAGCGTATCCAATTGATCTTGCGTTACTTTACCGTGGGCGCGCACCCGGTAGCGACGTAGCCACCCGGTTGCCGGCAATTCCAGTACCCGGGCAAGACCACCATCATTGGTCAGCAAGAGCAAACCTTCCGTGGTAATATCCAACCGACCCACACTCATAACCCGTGGCATGCCCGCAGGCAGCGCTTCGAAAATAGTCTTTCTGCCTTCCGGGTCATTATTGGTTGTGACCAGCCCGGATTTTTTATTATAAAGCCAAAGCCTTGTTCGCTCCATTGTCGGAATGGGCTTACCATCAACGATTATCTTATCTCGCATGGTGACCGTAATTGCCGGCGATGTAAGTTTCTTGCCGTTTAATTCAACCCTGCCGGCTTCTATCCAGCGTTCTGCATCTCGCCGCGAGCAAAGGCCCGCCCGTGCCATCCGCTTGGCAATACGCTCGGGCTTTTCGTTTACGGGCGATCCATCACCCGCAGATTTTGTATCTGTTTTAATGTTCATGGCAATCTCATATCAGTTTGCTTATAAGGGCGCGAACAGAAAGTAGCGATCATGTCGAAATTTATGGATTTAGCGCTGGAACAGGCAAAACTTGCAGCCAACCGCGGTGAAGTACCAGTTGGAGCGGTCATTGTACAAGATGCCAATGTGATTGCCAGTGCCGGAAACCAAACCATCGAATTAAAAGATGTGACCGCGCACGCAGAAATTCTGGCAATTCGGCAAGCGGCCAGTAAAATTGGCAATGAGCGCCTGACCGATTGCGATTTATATGTGACCCTTGAACCATGCGCCATGTGTGCAGCGGCGATTTCGTTTGCCCGCATAAGACGGCTGTATTTTGCAGCTGATGATATTAAAAGCGGTGCGGTAGAAAATGGCATTCGCTTTTACAGTGATCCATCCTGCCACCATGTGCCTGATGTTTACGCCGGTCTGGGTGATGTTGCGGCCCGCGCAATATTGCAGGAATTTTTCAAATCACGTCGATAAAACAAAAGGGCCGCAAATTGCGGCCCGGTGCAAAAATCATTTTCATCAGCAATTAGCTGAATGGATTAAGATCGCTCCAGGAAAAGCTTTTTTTCTTTTTG
>JALSIJ010000054.1 GCA_026981655.1 Rhizobiaceae bacterium
TAACGGATCCCATTATCTATATTCCCTTACGCAAATATACTGCATTGGAGTATTTGATCTTTGGAGATCCGGTCCTACAGCGCACGGCAGAAAGCCGCCGCCTGTCCGCGCCTCTACGCTTTGGCGGCCAATAGCGGCCGCATCAATCTGAAGCTCACTACCTTCTTCTATTGGTGTCGTCATTCAGTTCTTAGCTTTCGCAAGTTGGCTATTTGTATAGATGCAGAAATACAGCTCATTTACCAACTACAGCGCCACGCATTTTCGCGATCGCTTAAATCACAGGCTGCACTAACAAATACAACCAAAACACATATTTATTCCGTTTTACTTTCTTCTAATCCCAAAGATCAAAAGACCAAATTTATACTCTTCGAACTCAGCGCATAATCGTCAATATGCACATAGAATCACAACTGTCAATAATATTGACGGATTCTCTTCACAAATTCAGTTTAGGTTGCACAGAGGTGGTCGTAAGGATTCGGACCGGTTGTTAAGATGGATCGCCTGAGGAGAAAGACGATTCACAATGACTGAATAGCCCCTAGATTTGTTGACACCTTCTTACCTAAAAATTAGGCAAGGAGCCATTATGTCAAACCAGCACAGAGTTACGGTCTTGGCAACAGTATCCTCTGACCAACATTTATTATATTCGGATTTCGAATTTTATCTTGGTTCGCCTTAAAAATAAGGTCGTAGGAATTGGCATTTCCGAATATTGCGGATGAATAGAGCGATAGCGTATCTCCTCGAATGACCGTAATTATCCATTCCCCGTTATTGATAACGATCCGGTCAATAATACTGAGTTCAGCTCTGTTGGCACTGGGGAATGCGACGGGGCGGATTTCCGCCTCCGGTGTTCTCACTACTTCTTCAAAGTCCGCCACAGGCATTGCATCCTCTGAAATTGCAGCCAGGTTATTGAGAAATTGCGCCCCGTGATCCGCTCCTTCTTGGTCCGGATCTCCAACTACGGATACGTATCGGAACAGAGTGAGCATGTCTTGCCCCTCACCGGCTCGAACAATCCTTTGAATGAATTCCTCACCAAATCTATCAATTACTGCGGCCATAAAAAAGAAAGCAACCTGCTCAAATTCCAGCTCCGAGCGCGTTCCGGCATCCAGCAACCGCGCAACGGTTGAGCGAAACTTATTGTTGATTTCGATTTTCTTTGCGGTATCCGCTGAATCCACATTCTCAAGCACCTCTTCCAAGGCTGCAACCGAGCGGTTCGCATAAAAAACCAGCCGCCTCATGCCTGATTCTCCAATCATTTCAGCAGTCACAGGTGGCATTTGCATTGCCATATCCATATCAGACATATTACCGGTCATACCGTCGGGCATTGACATTTGCGTATCCGCTGTCGTTTGCCCGCCCGCTATTGTTGTGCTCATTAATATGCTTGCAACAGCAACAAAAAAACTTTTCATCATAAACCCCTTATACGTTGTTGTAAGTTTTCGATCTATGGATCGTTTTTCCTTTTCAGGCTGAAAACCATACCGTTACAGTTGAGAAATTCTCCACCCCAGTTTCATGCCTCTCTTCTGAATTTTCCCGACCCCATTTGACCTCCATTTAAAACTAATCAATCGATCATTGACGATGATTTATGTGTTGTGTTAACAACTTTTTTATATAGTAGTCAATGTTGACTATTCAGATGCAGAATATCAAACGGGGAAATTCGCCTTACTTGATTTGCGAAGTAACGAGAGGATAGGACATGGCAACGTTTCTGTTAATTCATGGTGGCTGGCACGGAGGATGGTGCTGGGACAAGGTTAAGCCATTGCTGGAAGCCAAAGGCCATACCGTCATGGCACCGGATCTTCCGGGGCATGGTGAAGATAAAACACCATTAAGCGAAATAACAATGGATGTTTATGCCCAAGCCACTGCCGATTTTGCGGCTTCCGCATCAGAGCCAGTGATTGTTGTTGGCCATTCTATGACGGGGCTAAGCAATTCTCAAGCTGTTGAAATCGCGCCAGATAAATTCAAAGCACAGGTATTTGTATCGGCCTTTCTGTTGTCCAGTGGCCAGTGCTTGCTTGATCAAGCGCAGCCAGATTCAGAAAACCTTGTGCTGCGCAATCTGACGTTCTCGGAAGATCAATCAACAATGACCTTCAATCAAGACGCCCTTAAGGATGCGCTTTATAATTGTTGCTCGGATGAAGATATAGAATGGGCAAAATCCCGGCTCCATGCCCAAGCGTCAGCGCCATTTGCAACACCGGTTCAGCTCAGCGAAGAGCGCTGGGGTTCGGTGCCGCGCTACTATATTTCTTGTTTGCAAGATTGGGCGATCACGCCAAAGTCGCAAAAAGCTATGTATACCGCAAACCCGTGCGAGAAGGTCTTTGAAATGGATACGGACCATTCCCCGTTTATGTCCCGGCCCGAAGAACTGGCTGAGCATTTGGATTCCATTTAACCCCTTGCCTCTTCAATTGAAAAGCCAAAAATTGTCATGGCTGTCGCTATTTACGTATCTCCAGGCAACATCTAACTATGCCTCCGGGGCGGGTCAGTTTCAGCGCGAGGGTTACTCGCTGGTAGTATGTGGGCCGGGATCTATTGACCAAGCGCACCAGCCGAACGAATTTACCACGATTGAACAGTTAAACGCAGCCGAGGAAGGCCTACAACGCCGAACGTCCGCATTCGACCCACGGAATATTGACGCCGGATGAAGCCTATGAAGGAAAAACGGAACCAATGAGATTGGCAGCCTGAATGAAAACCTGATCCATCTTGAGCTGGCTGCTGACTGGTCGAAAATCCAGGACCACCTCTCCGCGACAGGCCCAACTATACTTCGTAACAGCTGCCATACTTTTAAGGCTTTGACAGGGTGCCATTGGAAAGGTGTTGTGTTTGTATGATATTTTGATCATACCATATGGAAGGGAGTGGATCAACATGCCGGGAAAAATTTGCATTTTGGGCTTGGGCTTGATGGGATCCCGTGCGGCAGCGCGATTGGTGGCTTGTGGGCAGCAGGTCGTGGCCTGGAACCGCACATCTGGCGCAGCCACCCAATCTGTTGGGCGCTTTGCAACAATCGCCGCCACATCCTCCGAGGCGGTTGCCCAGGCAGATACTGTGTTAATGTTCCTCCATGATGCCGAAGCAGTTGATGACGTTATTTTCAAGCAAGGGGCGGCTGGGCATTTTCGTGATGGCGCGTTGCTGATTGATATGGGCACCAATACCCCCCAAGCGGCCCGCCAAATTGCAAAACAACTCCCGCCAACTATTCGATTCGCGGATGCTCCGGTTTCGGGCGGAACTATTGGCATAGAAAAGGGTATTCTATCTATTTTTCTTGGTGCAAATTCAGAGGATGCTGCTCTGGTAATGGACCGGATTCAGCCACTCGGGCGGGTTTCGCATATGGGAGAAATAGGGGCCGGACAAGCAACAAAACTGGCCAATCAGATAGTGGTGGCGTGTAATATTGCCGGGCTGGCAGAGGGCGTCGCTTTTGGCGAGGCTTTAGGCATTGCACCTGAAAACCTGTTAGCCGCCTTGAAAGGCGGGCTGGCGGATAGCCGGGTTCTTGAGGTTATGGGACCGCGCATTCACGCCGAAGATTTCCAGCCAAAAGGCCGGGCAACAACCCACTTAAAGGATCTGGCCTGCGCATTTTCGCAGGTGGATACCGGAGAAAATGGGCTAGAGGCCACAAAAGTTGCGCGCAGCTATTTGCAACAGCTTTTAGAAAATCATGGAGATCTTGACCATAGTGCCATGTTGCTATCTGCCCGCGAAAACATGTCATACCAGAAGAATAATTTTCCACAGAAAATCCTAGAAAGAGCGGTGAATAAATGACAAACACTCTAGAACGGCGCCAAATCGGGCGCACAGAATGCGAAACAACTGTATTGGGATTGGGCGGCGCGCCACTGGGGAATCTCTTTGAGATATTACCCGAAGCACAAGCCCTGGAAACGGTTGAAGCGGCCCATGCAGCGGGGGTTGGCCATTTTGACATGGCACCGCAATATGGCCATGGGGTGGCCGAACATCGATTTGGTCATGTTTTGCGTGAAAAGAGCCGTGATAGCTTTACCTTGTCTACCAAGGTTGGGCGATTGCTTAAGCCGGCGTTTGGGCAAGATATTCGGCCTGGAAACTGGAAGCGGACGCATGCCTTCAAGATCGTGCATGACTATACTTATGATGCGGTTATGCGCTCGGTTGAAGATAGCTATCATCGCCTTGGCATGAACCAGATCGATGTGGCGCTGATTCATGATGTTGATGTCGCCCATCATGGAGACGATTATGACGCCCGTTTCAAGGAGGCCATCGCGGGGGCGGTGCCGGCCTTGCAGGAGCTTAAGCGTGCCGGCGTGATCAAGGCCATAGGAATCGGCGTGAATGAGGTTGGGCCAAGTGTGCAATTTGCGCAAAATGCCGAGCTTGACTGCTATATGCTGGCCGGGCGCTATAGCTTGCTGGAACAAGACGGGCTGGATGAGCTGTTCCCGCTGGCCGAGGCGCAAGGATTTTCCTTCTTGATTGCCGGGCCGTATAAATCTGGAATTCTAGCCACTGGTGCCAAGCCAGGGGCCACCCATGATTACCGGGCTGCCTCTAAAGAGGTCATTGACAAGGTGAACAGGTTGAGCGCAATTTGCGCGCGCCACAATACACCTCTGGCAGCGGCGGCGGTTCAGTTTCCACTTGGTCAAGCCCGGGTTGCGTCCGTCATAACCGGCGCGGTGCATGCGCGCGAGATCACTGAAAACGTGGCGCTGATGTCACACCCGATTCCACAGGATCTTTGGGCCGAATTGCGGTTTGAAGG
>JALSIJ010000055.1 GCA_026981655.1 Rhizobiaceae bacterium
AAATGGGCTGGTTATGACCTTAAAAGCACTTATCTTTGATGTTGATGGAACACTTTCTGAGACCGAGGAGTTGCACCGTCGCGCCTTCAATCAGGCGTTCCCGGAATTCGGTCTTGATTGGAGTTGGGATCAAACCCTTTACCGCCATCTGTTGCACGTTACCGGCGGCAAGGAACGCATCGCCAGCTATATGGATGAATTGAATTTCAGCGCAGACCATCCCATGCGTGCAAGAATTGCTGAAATGCACGCAGCCAAAACCGGCTATTACACCGGTTATGTTTCATCGGGAGAGCTGGAATTGCGCCCCGGCGTTGCCCGGTTGATGAGCGAGGCGATTACAGCCGGAATTGAAATAACGATTGCCACCACCACCAGCCTTGCCAATGTGAATGCTCTGCTGGAAGCAAATTTTTCAGCTCAAATCATAGAGGCAATCAATATTATTGGTGCAGGTGACATGGTTGAAAAGAAAAAACCGGCGCCTGATGTTTACAATATTGTTGTTGAGCAACTTGGGCTTGCTCCGGACGAATGCATAGCATTTGAAGATTCCCGCAACGGCCTTTTATCTGCGATGGCAGCTGGTATTCCAACCCTAATAACTCCCGGAATATATACCGATGATCACGACTTTACCGGAGCCGTAAGCATTGTCAGCGATTTGGGCGAACCGGATGCGCCGAACAGACATATTGCTGGTTTTGGTAAAGAGCACAGCTACGTTTCCATCGAGATGCTGCGAGTGCTATTCTAAGATCTATTGATTGGAAACTCGGTCATCGGATCCTCTCGGCCGTCATCCCGGCCTTCGCCGGGATGACGATTTCAGGTGTGGGATTTTGTTTGTAGTCAATAGTGCCGCTTTGCTATAGATCGCTGCTATGGTTTTACAAAACGGTGTTTTAGATGATTGAAGGCCGCTCCTTTAAATTTACCCGCGCAATTTCGCGTATTCCTTCCAAAAGCGTAACGTATGGCTTGCGTGATGGCGGTGGTCCAAATCCTGATGCCTCGCTATTTGGCAAACAGCATGGCGAGTATATTGAGGCGTTGAAAAGTGCCGGCGCGGCGGTGACTCTCTTGCCCGCATTGGAAGATTTTCCCGATTCTGTCTTTGTCGAAGATACGTCGATTTGCTTATCCGATGCGGCGATTGTTTTGCGGCCCGGTGCCGAAACACGGTTTGGCGAAGCCGAACAAATACGCCCAACCCTTACCAATATGTTTTCAACAGTCATTGACCTGCCAGGCGATGGCTTTGTCGATGGTGGTGATGTGCTTTTATCCGATGATCACGCCTTTATCGGCCTTTCCGAACGTACCAACGAAGAAGGCCGAAACGCCTTATTCAACTGCCTGATGGAATTTGGTTATCAATCGGTAGAGATCAATACGCCCAAGGATATTCTGCATTTCAAAACCGAATGCGGGTTGCTTGATTCCGGCACTGTTTTTGCCACTGAAAAACTGGCGGTGCTTGGCTGTTTTGCGCCGATGAATACGCTGATTGTGCCGGAAGGCGAAGAAGGTGCTGCCAACATCGTGCGCTATAATGATGTGGTGTTCCTGAGCAAAGGTTATCCTAAATCCGAAGCTCTTTTGCGTGAAAACGAATACAGTGTGGTTGTTCTTGATACCAGCGAAGCTGCCAAGGTTGATGGTGGCCTCTCGTGCATGTCGCTGCGGTTTTAACTGGTATTTTCGAGGGATAGATGAGCAACAAAAAGATCAAAGCCATCCTGTTTGATAAAGACGGCGTACTTGTCGATTTCCAGGCGACCTATGGCACGGTGACCCGCGAGATTATGGAGCAATTGAGCCAGGGCAATGGGGAATTGCTGGCCAGGCTCGCATCAGATGTTGGTTTCAATCTTTCATCCGGTTTGATAGATCCCGTATCCTCGCTGGTGGAGGGGTGCGCCGAAGATATTTGCGCCATTTGGGCGGAGGTATTGCGCAGGCCCAATGATCGCGAGTTTCAAATCAGTGTTGATGCGATGTTCAAGCAATTGACCGAGACAAATGTGGTGTTGATTGATGGCGTGGGTGAGGTTTTGAATGTGCTCGGTGCCAACTATTATTTGGGCCTGGCCACCAATGATACGCAAGCCTGTGCCCGTGCCCAATTGAGCTTCGCCAGGGTTCTTCAACATTTCAAATTTCTGGCAGGTTATGACAGTGGCCACGGCCCAAAACCCGGCACTGGCATGGCCGAAGCATTTTTAGCCAATTGCAGTTTGAATGCCGATCAGGTGGTGATGGTGGGTGATTCCATCCATGACATGAATTTCGCCAAATCTGCAGGTATGACGGCAATTGGAATATCAACAGGGCCGCTCCCGGCTGACGATCTATCCGTGCATGCCGAACATATGATTGATTCACTTGACGAATTACAGCCTTTAATCAAGCAGCTTTGAAGCTGCCTGACGCGGATTCACAACTATTTATTCGAATTGCGACAATCCGGGGTGACAAGGCGAATAAGATCGAATAAGTTCGCCCCGCATCCGGCCAAAAGCCGGACCGTCCGCGGGAGAGCGCTTGGTTCGATCTATTTGATTTCAAGCCGCCGAAGGTGAATTCACCCGAAATCTCTCAGGCAAAAGGACCGTTGACGGTAAGCACTCTGGAAAGCTGGGCGGTTTGCCGTCCGCGCCGAAGGTGTAAGTGAAGGTTGCTTCTTTGGCAGGCTTCGCGAGTCTCTCAGGCTTCAGACAGAGGGGTGATCTGGTCGTTATAGTTGCGACTGGAAACCTGTGTCTGACTTGAATTAAGCAAATGGCTGAGAGAAAATGAAACACACCCCTCTGTTTAGTCTCCATGAGAATTCCGGCGCCAAAATGGGCGAATTCGCCGGTTATGATATGCCTTTATTCTACCCGCTCGGCGTCATGAAAGAGCATCTTCACACCCGCAATTCTGCCGGCCTGTTTGATATTTCCCATATGGTTCATATGGAAGTGACAGGTAGTGAGGCTTCCCAGCTGATCGAACGTGCTTGCCCCTATGATGCATCGAACCAGCCTATAGGGCAGGCACGATATACATTTTTTCTCAATGAGAACGCCGGTGTGATCGACGATTTGATCATTACCAGACTTGAAAGCACTCGCTATCTCATCGTTTCTAATGCGGGTTGCGCCGATAAGGATATTGCCCATATCAATGGTTTGGCTGAAAATTTTAATGCAACAGTTGAAGTTATTCCGCGCGGATTTTTGGCGCTCCAAGGCCCAAAAGCCGAGAGTGTTCTTGATCGATTGGGATATGCCGTGCGCGATTTGGCATTCATGACTGCCATTGAGCCAAAAGCCGGATGGTTCCTTTCCCGCACCGGCTATACCGGCGAAGACGGATTTGAAATTGCCATGCCGGTTGAAGAAACCGAAGCATTTGCCCAAAAGCTGTTGGAAAGCGCCGATGTTGAGTTGATTGGCCTTGGTGCCCGTGACAGTCTTCGGCTTGAGGCCGGATTATCGCTTTACGGGCAAGACCTTGATGACAGCGTTACCCCGCATGAGGCCGGATTGCTTTGGGCGATCCCAAAACCCTTGCGGCAGGGAGGGCCGTTTATTGGGGCCGATGCTTTGGCGGAAAAAATTGAAGCCGGTCGTTTAAGGAAACGGGTAGGCCTGCGCCCAACCGGTAAAATGCCGGTGCGGGCCGGGGCCAAGCTGGTCAATGAGAATGGCGAGGACATCGGCAAGGTAACTTCCGGCGGCTTTGGCCCGTCCTTTGAAGGCCCGGTTGCCCTTGGCCTGATTGATATGAAGGCGGCTGATCAGCCGGTATTTGCGGAAGTGCGCGGCAAACAAATTCCAATGGAAGTTCATTCGCTTCCATTTGTACCGCATAATTACAAACGATAGGGTTACACCCCCCAAAACCAAAATTTCAGAGGAGAACAAAATGAGCAAAACCTATTATACCGAAGAGCATGAATGGCTGACAGTTGATGGCGATGATGCAACCGTTGGCATAACCAACCATGCGCAAGACCAGCTCGGTGACATCGTATTTGTTGAACTGCCAGATGTTGATGATGAAGTAGAGCAGGGTGGCGATACGGTGGTTATCGAATCCGTGAAAGCCGCTTCAGATGTTTATGCGCCGGTTTCCGGCACCATAACCGAGGTAAACTCAGCTTTGGATGAAGAACCTGCAATGGTCAATGCCGGAGCTGAAACTGATGGCTGGCTTTACAAAATGAAGCTTTCCAATGCCGAGGAACTTAACGAGCTGATGGACCTTGATGCTTATAAAGAGCTGATCGGCTGATTAAAACTTCAATAATCTGATAATTCTGAATTTTCACACCCCAGGGTCTGTGACCCAGTAAAGCCAAAGAGGCAATCATGTCCAATTCACGTCTGTCGCTGCAAGAACTCCAACCGGGCGCCAACCTCATTCCCCGTCATATCGGGCCAACCGGTAGGGATGTGGAACAAATGCTGGAACTGGTTGATGCAACCTCACTGGATGACCTGGTTGATAAGGTTGTCCCGTCCTCGATTAGAACCGATCGGCCGCTGGATTTGCCGCAGGCAAAAAGCGAGCGGGAGTCCTTGTCCTATTTGCGTAAAATGGCCGATCGAAATGAGGTGTACACCTCGATGATCGGTATGGGGTATTCGGGAACGGTAACGCCCAAGGTGATATTGCGGAAGATATTCGAAAACCCGGGCTGGTACACCGCCTATACGCCCTATCAGGCGGAGGTAAGTCAGGGACGGCTGGAAGCGCTGCTTAATTTCCAGCAGATGATTGAAGACCTGACAGGCCTGCCGCTTGCCAATGCTTCCCTTTTGGATGAGGCAACCGCTGCAGCCGAA
>JALSIJ010000056.1 GCA_026981655.1 Rhizobiaceae bacterium
CACTGCTGGCTGAATTCTGATTTAGATCAGTAATTTTTCCTAGAGCGTATCACATACAATCGTCTTCATCTGATGTGCTTTAGCTATTTGTTATCGCATATCTTTGTTTCCAAAACCGGTTCCCACATTTCTGAGACAAGCTTTAGCCGGCATCTATCGTGATTTCTGTAATTTTATCAATTTTGTGAAGATTTCGTTTACCACTTTGAAAAGGTTTGGGTCGATAGTGAGTTCAGCTATGGGTTCACCTGCAGCACAGGAATACCTTATTTCTGATGTAGTGATCCTGGAAATGTAATGTGTACCAAGTAGTGAAGGATTACCGTTATGAGAGTGATCATAAAGAAATTCAGTAAAATTACGGCCTTATTTTTGACATTCGCGTTGGCGTTTATAATGCTGTTTGCGCAATTGCCGGGCGCAAATGCCGTTGAAAACAACTTCTCACAATCAGAGATTGTTCAAACGGGGCATCGGTTTTTCGGGAGAACCACAACTGGCCTGGCAACGATGATTGAAAAAATTGTTGCTGAGCGCGGCATGCCCAATGGCTATATTCTCGGCGAAGAGGCAAGCGGTGCATTCTTTGGCGGTTTGCGCTATGGCGAAGGCACATTGTTTACCAAAAATGCCGGAGATCATAAGGTTTTTTGGCAGGGACCGTCGATTGGCTGGGATTTTGGTGGTGATGGCAATCGCACCATGATGCTGGTATATAACCTTGATGATACGGAAGATGTTTATAAACGCTTTTTGGGTGTAAGTGGTTCGGCCTATCTCGTCGGCGGCCTGGGCATGACGGTCATGAAGCGGGGTAGGGTTGTGCTGGTCCCTGTTCGAACAGGCATTGGCGCCAGACTTGGTGTGAATGTTGGCTATCTTAAATTGCGCCGCGAAGCGACCTGGAACCCCTTTTAAAATATAAACTTAAGCCTTTAACTTTATAAGCCGTCGGATCCGTGATCCGGCGGCTTAATCATGTTTAAAGCATAGCGTGGATATTGCTGCAGATTAGTGGCATAATCGGAATACTCGTGTATTTTAATTTTGAATGATTGGGAAAATCTGTGCTGGAAAGTGTGCTTTATTTTGCGCTGGGTTTTTTGGCCGCTGCACTATTGGCGTTGATGGTTGCGCCAGCAATCTGGCGCCGGGCGGTATTGTTGACAAAACAGCGGATTGAAGGTTCTGTACCGTTAACACTGAACCAAATTCAAGCTGATAAGGATCAATTGCGGGCAGAGTTTGCGATGAGCACAAGAAGGCTGGAACTCAGCGTTGAGAAATTACGCAACAAGGCCGCTGAACAGCTCATTGAAATTAATCGGAAACGTGAAGAGTTGAGCGAACTTTCTGATGAAACTGAACATAAATCGGAAAATTTAACGTCTTTGGAGACTGAGGGAAAAGAATTGCGCAGCCAATTGCGCAAGCGTGAGCAGGATCTTGCCGATGTAAACCGTCGATACCGGGCAGCTGAGGCGGCACTTGAGGAACGATCGGCCGAATTGGGTGAGATGGAGCAGCGTTTCAGGGCGGCAACTTCGGAATTTGACGGTCGTCGCATTGAACTTGCGGCTCGCGATACGCAACTTCAAAACCTCACTGACAAGGTGGGTGACCTTAATAAAGTGCGTATTGAGGGTGATAAAAATTCCGGACAGTTAAAATCTGAAATCAAGGCCTTAAAACGCGAGCTGGCGACGGAAAGCAGCCGGGCCAAGGATTTTGAAACAGAACTCATAAAAATTCAGGCGTCATTAGTTGACCGCGAGGAGAAACTTGAGCGGCGGGAACGCGAACTTGCAAAGGCGCGTGAGAAAAGTAAGGAAAACTCTTCCTCAAACACAAAAATTGAATCAGAACTGATAAAAATAAAATCTGAAAAATTGGATATTGAAGCCGAGTTGGCGAAATCCAATTTACAAATGGAAGCGCTGCTGGAGGATGCCTCGAATGACAATGTTGAAAAAGCACTGTCGAATATCCGTCAGGAAAAGCAAGCGTTGCAAATAAGTTTGCAGGCTATTGAGAGCGAGCGCGATGCGTTGAAAGTGGAATTGAGCGCCATTCAATTATCGTCGGGAAATGAATGGGATACGGAGCGGCATGAAAATGCGGTTTTGCGCGAACGGATCAATGATCTTGCTGCGCAGGTGACAGCAATGACAGCGTTGTTGGAAGGTGACACGTCGATAATCAATTCTATTTTGGCTACGGAAAAGAATGCGAAAAATAATTCGACCGAGGGGGATGGGAAACCAGCACCAAATGGAAAGGCTGCAAGCCTGGCGGACAAGATCAAGGCTTTGCAGCTTGCGGCAGGGGAATAATATTCCATTGCTTTATAAAACGCCGTGGCCACTATTGCTTATTCCCGGCGAGCCTATAAATTAATTTTTCATTCAGTGCAAAACTAAACCAATTGCAGCAATGTTGTTGGAATTTGCCATTGTGTTTTTGCGTAATCCTGATGCGGTTCTGCGGCTTTTATCTGGCGGAATTGTTTTGGAGCGCCCTTAAAGCGAGGTTATTATCATGCCCACAATTAACCGATTTGCTGACTTTCATGACCAGATCACCGAATGGCGGCAGGAAATTCATGCAAATCCCGGCTTGCTTTATGAGGTTGAAGAAACTGCAGCACTGGTTAGTGACAAGCTGAAAGAATTCGGCGTTGACGAAATTATTGGTGAAATTGGCAGAACCGGTGTTGTTGGTATTATCAAAGGAAAATCCAATAATAGTGGCAAAGTAATCGGGCTTAGGGCTGATATGGATGCATTGCCGATATTGGAGAATACCGAACGCCCCTATATGTCGAAGAATAAAGGGCTGATGCATGCATGTGGTCATGACGGGCATACTGCCATGTTGCTGGGTGCTGCAAAATATCTGGCTGAAACCCGGAATTTTGATGGCACCGTTGTGGTGATTTTTCAACCGGCTGAAGAGGGCGGTGCCGGCGGTAAAGCTATGGTCGATGATGGCATGATGGAGCGCTGGAACATTCAGGAAGTTTATGGGATGCACAATATGCCCGGCCTTCCGGTTGGCGAATTTGCAATTCGACCCGGCGCGCTTATGGCTGCAACTGATGAATTTCACGTGACAATCGAAGGGCTTGGCTCTCATGCGGCCTTCCCGCAGGGGGCGGTTGACCCCGTCATCATTTCTACCCAGATAGTTCAGGCATTGCAGTCAATTGTATCGCGCAATGTGGATCCGCTGGAATCTGCCGTATTATCGGTGACTGCGATTAACGGCGGTAAAGCACATAATGTAATTCCGCAAAGTGCCACATTTCTTGGCACTGTGCGTACATTGACACCGGAAACGCGCGCGCTGGTTGAGAAGCGTTTTAGGGAAATTGTCAATGGCTTTGTGGCTGCGCACGGTGCCAAGGCTGAGATTGTCTATAAAACCGGTTATCCCGTGACTTTCAATCACGATGTGCAGACTGACTTTGCCGCAAGTGTTGCCAAGGAAATTGCAGGTGATAGCAAGGTCAATACAAATCAGGCACCGGTTATGGGGGGCGAAGATTTTTCATACATGCTGGAATCTCGTCCTGGTGCCTTTATTTTCATGGGCAATGGGGATACAGCCGGG
This sequence comes from Rhizobiaceae bacterium, assembly GCA_026981655.1. Taxonomy (GTDB): domain Bacteria; phylum Pseudomonadota; class Alphaproteobacteria; order Rhizobiales; family Rhizobiaceae; genus SZUA-100. The sequence continues at coordinate 3,613 of JALSIJ010000056.1, forward strand.
CTGCACCATGAGGATTATGACTTTAACGATGATGCAATTCCGATTGGATGTTCCTATTGGGCAAAATTAGTTGAAACGGCGATGCCGGCCTAATTTGTAATTCTTATTGGAGGCACCTTCGGTGTTCTTTTTGGGTTGGCGCGTTTGTGCCGACTGGAAGAAAGTTCAGGGTGTCGAGGAAAATGATGGATATTGAGCTTGATCCAGGTAGGTAATAATTACCCCGGCTTGATCCAAATCATGTTGTGAAATCGAATATGGACATAAGGAAGTTTCTGCTTTTCACAAAAGGAGAGAACCTTTGGGCTATAAAGACATTCTGATTCATCTCGATGATAATCATGCATGCGCGGAACGTATTGATGCAGCCGTTGCATTGGCCAAGCGGCAGGACGCACGGCTGAGCGGCATAGCGCTGGCGCTGAAATCCACCATTTCCACCTATATCGGTATTGATTTTCCAGCCAGTTTGAGCGAGGCGCAGCAGTCTGTTGTGCAGAAATCGGCTGAATCAGCAATTGCCAAATTCAGAAAGGCGGCTAAGGAAGCTGGAATTGAATTTGCCGATGAGATTGTGCGCTGCAGTGCGACCAAAGCACCGGCACGATTGGCTTTTTTTGCCCGTCATGCGGACCTTTCCTTTATTGGTCAGCCAAACCCGGATGATGCCGGGTTTGCATTTCAGGAAGGTCTGCTGGAAGGGGTGCTGTTTGGCTCCGGTCGTCCGGTATATGTGGTGCCCTATATTGGCCGCCCCAATATGAAAATCAGGAAAGCCGTCATTGCCTGGGATGGCGGTAAAAAGGCAGTGCGGGCGGTTAACGATGCTATCCCGCTGCTGAAAGGGCGCAGTGAGGCGATTGTGCTGGTTATAAATCCGGACGAAAGACGTGGTGCCCATGGCGACAATCCGGGTGAGGATATTGCGGCTCATCTGCAGCGCCACGGCATTAAAACTACCGTTGACCGGCAGTCCTATCCGGATCTTTCCGCCGATACGGTTATTCTGAACTATCTATCAGATGCGGGCGCCGATTTATTGATCATGGGTGCATTCAGCCATTCTCGCCTGCGCGAAAAGGCTTTTGGCGGGGTGACCAATACAATTTTGCATCAGATGACCACC
>JALSIJ010000057.1 GCA_026981655.1 Rhizobiaceae bacterium
GAGCAATATCAGCGAGAGGGTGAAAGCTGCCGCTGCCCTTCGTCAGGCAAATACCACATTGGAGCGCCGGGTTCGCGAACGAACGGAAGAGCTGACACGATTGAATGTGGATTTGGCGCAGGCAACCGAGGCTGCCGATGCGGCGAATATCGGTAAAACCAAATTTTTGGCGGCCGTTGGCCATGATATTGTGCAACCGCTTAATGCGGCAAGACTGTATTCGTCGGCACTGGTAGAACGGTTGGCGGATTCTGAAAGCCGCGAACTTGTGCAAAATATGGATCAATCACTGGAATCGGTTGAAGACATTCTAAGCACGGTTTTAGCCATTTCCAGGCTGGATACGGGCGCCTTCAAACCAAGCCTGCTCAATTGCAGTCTGGACAGAATCCTGATCCAATTACAAATTGAGCTGTCGCCGGTTGCGGAGGAAAAAGGGTTAAACCTCCGGGTTGAATTGAATGGCTACCATATTAGAACTGACAACAGCCTGCTTTCGAGGCTATTGCGCAATCTGCTTTCCAACGCCATTAAATACACCAAAACCGGTTCGGTGACCGTTACAAGCCATGTTGAAAATAATGAAGTAATCGTAGAGGTGAAAGATACAGGCATTGGCATCGCCCATGATCAGCAGCAAAAAATCTTCAATGAGTTTCAGCGCCTCGATGCCGGACGAAGACAAGCCCCCGGCCTTGGACTTGGGCTTTCTATCGTCAAGCGAATTTCGAAAGTGCTAGATCATTCATTGACACTTAATTCCAGTGAGGGAAATGGTTCATGTTTTACTGTTAGAATGCCTTTGGCCAACCAAAAGAGTGCCGAAGATATGAAATCGGTCAGGGCGGGTCGCGCGATTGCAGCCAATCTCAGCGGCACAACCGTATTATGTATTGATAATGACGATAATATTTTAAACGGCATGGACCGGCTGCTGACCAGTTGGCAATGTTCGGTGCTCAAAGCCGCAACGCTTGAGCAGGCAATAAGCTGCATGAAATTTGAAACCGTTGATGTGATTGTAGCTGACTATCACCTAGATGACAGCAATGGTATTGATGTGGTCAATCATTTGAGGCATCAATTTAAAGCGAACATTCCAGCACTTTTATTGACCGCTGATCGCTCTGATCGGGTGCGCAAACAAGCGGCAAAATCCGACATGCCGGTGCTTAACAAGCCGGTTAAACCGGCCGCATTGCGTGCGGCCCTTGCACAAAAACGAGTGAAAGTACCAAGCACTGCAGAATAGGTATTTCAGATGATAGTTTATCTCAGAGATACGATGTCCAGCGCATCAGCACCAATTTTTGACAGCCTGATCACTGCTTGCGTGCGACTTTCAACGCCAAGTTTTTGCAATACGGCCGACACATGTGCTTTGACCGTTGCCTCTGATACACCCAGCTCATAGGCAATTTGCTTGTTCAATAAGCCTTCTCCCAACATGGTGAGAACCCGGGCCTGTTGTGGGGTAAGCGAGGAAAGCCGCTCGATCAGGTCAGCCACATCGGGGTCACTTTCCGTACCCAGATCAAGCTCGGGCGGGGTCCACATATTACCTTCCATCACCGAGGCAACGGCCTCTCTGATTGTATCCATTGCAGATGATTTTGGAATAAACCCCGAGGCACCAAGCTCCATTGCACGGCGAATGCTTGAAGGGTCATCGGTTGCAGATACAACGACCACCGGAATTCCGGCATATTGTGAGCGCAAACTGACCAGCCCGGAAAACCCACTAGTGCCGGGCATAGAAAGGTCAAGCAAGATCAAATCCGCATCGGTGTTTTCAGATATCAAACTCACTGTAATACTAAAATCGCCAGCCTCAATGATGGTTGGCGGGTTTTCATCTTCACCCAACGGGCGGGCTAGCGCCTGCTTCAACGCGCCCCGAAACAAGGGATGATCATCAGCTATAATTATCTTTGAGCAATTTTGCATAGAAAAGCATCCCTTTCATTACGGCCTTTGTTCCGTTGGAGCCTGTCAAACCGCTTCCATTTAACAATGAAAGGTTCTAATAACAGTTGATTGATCGTTTTTGCATGCAAGTCAATTAGCCGAAAGATCAACACCAAGAAAATATACCCTGTTAAATTGAGTAAATGATCTTGATTGCAAATCCTGATAGCCCAGCAATTCAACGAGAGCTCATTGCTTCCACCACCAGCTTTTTGGTTTTTGGGTCTGTGCTGTTCCTGCTCGAAAGGCTCGGTGTACCAGATATTATTTTGGTCTGGTCACTGGCGGCCAGTATTTTTGCAGTCGCTATATTATTTGGATATTCAGCGCGCACGACCAGCGGAAATGCCTTCTTTTGTGATAACCGAAGTCAGGGACTTTCCAATCTGGTGATTGGAAATTCAGCTGCGTTGTTATCCACTCCGTTATTTTTGCTTTTGGTTTATTTGCAGTCCGGAAATTCATTTTCTGTGACGGTTATTATCGTTGCAATTCTTGCCGGCCACGGATTAAATGGATGGTTATTTTCCAGGATTTTGAGAAAATCTGGCGCCTATTCAATGCCGGATTTTCTTGGTTTCAGATATAATTCAAAGCTGATCCGCTTCCTGACTATGCTGATGGTTGTGGCTATTTGCTCAGCCTTTCTTTTTGCGGAAATTAGACTTGCCGGATTATATCTGGCGCCGATACTGCAATTTTCGTTTGAGCATATCACGGCAGCTATCGTTATTATTTCTGCCTTTGTTAGCCTATTGGGTGGCATTGGCTCCGTTTCAAAACTCCAGTCCGCTCTCGTTTTGCTTATTTTGGTAACCGTATTAACTACGGCTACCTGGCTGGCAATTGAAATTACAGACAACCCGTTACCGCAATCACTTTTAAACTTTTCAGGTACTTTTGCGCTCAGCCAGCCGCTGGTAGATATTCGGCTTGCCAGAGAGCTGGAATTTGCATTTGGTTTGATAGAGCAGTCTGGCTATTTGCTGCCGCTCCTATTGCTGCTTGGTTTTATTGTTTTACCACAGTCGGCCAATTACAGTATGGTCGCAAAGTCGACTATTGTTGCGAGGCGGGCTTCAATGCGTTCGCTAATATTGTCAGGCTTGTTATTGAGTTCCATTCCGGCGCTGTATTATCTGGTTGCCGCCGACCCGGTATTTTTAAACGCGATGCCGGTGGTTTTGCAGATATTTATGCCCGTAGCCCTGCTTATGGTGAGCATATCGACCACCTCGCTGTTACTGAGTATTTTGGCCAATGCCCTGTCACACGATGGATATCAGTTTTTGCAGGTAAGCCGGGTCCCGCTCAATCGGCAGATATTTATTGCGCGGATTATGATAATATTGCTGGCCTATATTTGTTGGAAATATTCGATAAATCCGGCTTTTGATGCTTTGCCAATGCTCGTATGGGCCTTGGGCTTAAGTCTTTCCTGCCTGTTGCCGGTGATGCTGGTGTCGATAATCTGGCCGGGTACATCTGCTCTTGCGATTGTTCTGGCAATAATAACCGGGTTGTTTTTGATGGCTGTCAGTTTTGTTGGTCTGGAAACCGAATTTGGCCGATCATTTACACAAGCCTGGTTTTCATCGGAATCAATTGTCGGCAATTATCTTGGAATTCTCGCCAGTTTGATTGTGATGATAATCGTCATTGCGGTGATATTCATTGTCTCGGCAATAAAACGCCCGGAGGAGGCCGTTTCAGAAAAACTGAAAAACCTTCGTAATCCGGGCGGAGATATTCCGATCAGCGCAAACCTGTAAAGCCGTTTAAAAACCTGCCTCGGCGGCAACATCAACCAACCTAACCTGCGGCCGTGGACCAATTTGCTGAATAACTTCGGTGGCCGCCAGGCCACCAAGCCGGGCGCAATCCTGCTCGCTCATTCCGTGGGTCATGCCAAAAAGAAAACCGGCCGCATAAAGATCGCCGGCACCTGTAGTATCCACAAGCTCTTTTACCGGTATTGCTTCAACCACGTGGGTTTTTTCATAGGTCACAACCACAGAACCAGCTTCACCGCGGGTTACAATACCCAATGCGCAATCTTCGCGAATGGCCTTGATGCCCTCTTCAAATGAGGAGGTCTGGTAAAGAGATTTCAATTCAGCCTCATTAGCAAAGACAATATCTACCGTCCGTGAGCGCATAAGGTTGAGAAATTCCTCGCGGTAGCGGTCCACACAAAAACTGTCAGAAAGTGTCATAGCGACCTGGCGGCCATTTTGATGGGCAATTTCTGCCGCCAGACGAATGGCATCCTTTGCCAATGGCGGGTCCCATAAATAGCCCTCAAAATAGGTAATGCTGGCATCGGCCACCATGTCAGAATCAATATCGTCCGGGCTTAATTCTACGCAGGCACCAAGATAAGTGTTCATCGAACGCTCACCATCGGGGGTCACAAATATCATACTGCGGGCTGTGGCTGGATCGCCATCCAGCGGATTATTGGCAAAATCCACACCGACTGCCTTGATGTCATGGGCAAAAACTCCGCCCAGATAATCATTGGAAACTTTGCCAAAATAGGCCGCTGTCCCACCAAGACTGGCGACACCGGCAGCGGTATTTGCAGCACTCC
>JALSIJ010000058.1 GCA_026981655.1 Rhizobiaceae bacterium
AAGTCGCGGGGCGGGCATATGAGCGAAATAAAAGCCACTCCTCAAGCTTCAGGTGTCGCGCAAAATGAAATGCGTCATATTCCGGTTATGCTGGATGAGGTGATTAAGTATCTGGCACCCAAGCCCGGCGAGGTTTTTGTTGATGGCACATTTGGTGCCGGTGGATACAGCACTGCAATTTTGAATTTGGGTGCCAATGTAATCGCCATAGACCGCGACCCGGATGCGATTGCCGATGGTGCAGAGCTGGTGGCGCGATTTGATGGCCGGCTGAAACTTTTGCCCGGCAAGTTCAGCCAGATGGATGTGCTTGTTGCCGAGGCCGGAGCTGATCTGGTGGATGGCGTGGTGCTGGATGTGGGCGTATCTTCCATGCAAATCAACGAGGATGAGCGCGGATTCTCTTTTTTGCATGATGGTCCACTGGATATGCGGATGGCGCAAACGGGGCCGTCTGCGGCTGATCTGGTGAACAATCTGGAGCGGGCAAATCTCACCAGAATTATTGGCATTCTGGGCGAAGAACGCCATGCCTCGCGGGTCTCAAAAGCAATTATAGAGCGGCGGGAAGTTGAGCCGTTTTCCCGCACGCTTGATCTGGCCAAAGTCGTGGAGAAGGCCGTTGGTAAAACCAAAAACGATCGTATTCACCCGGCAACGCGTACCTTTCAGGGCTTGCGTATTTTCGTCAATAGCGAGCTTGAAGAACTGGCCCTCGCCTTGCTTGCAGCCGAGCGAATTTTGAAGCCCGGCGGGCGCCTGGTCGTGGTCTCGTTTCATTCGCTGGAAGACCGGTTGGTCAAACGGTTTTTGGTCGATCGCTCGTCAGAGTATGTGGGGTCCAGACATTTGCCGCAAGCGGATAGTCGGCCAATAACATTTTCGCTGCTCAAGCGGGGTGCAGTTGCTCCAAAAGCCCATGAGGTTGAGTGCAATCCACGCGCCCGCTCGGCAAAATTACGGGCAGGCCTGCGCACCGATGCGCCTGCCGGAAAACCCGATTTATCCATTTTCAAACTCGCCGATTTTTCCGGTGTGGTCGAAATACCCAGAAGGGATGCATGATGATTAAAGCAAGCGATGTTGTGCTGACAGGACTGATGATTGCCGCGGCCGTGTGGACTTTCCAAATAAAGCATAAGGCTGAAATATCGGCCAGTAAGGTTGCGGAGTTGCAGCAGAAGATTGATCGTCAAAAGAACAGTGTCGACCTGTTAGAGGCAGACTGGGCAATTTTGACCCAGCCGAAGCATTTGCAAAGCGTTGCACGGAAATTTGCCGACGAATTGCGGCTCCAGCAATTAGAGGTTGATCAAATTATCACCCCTGAAGATTTGCCGCCAATGCGGCAGGTGGAAGACCCTATCGGCGCATTGGCGCGAGGCGAGACAAGTGACAATATTCTGACCGGTTCAATAGGAGGGCGAAAACAGTGATTTCCAATCTATTGAACAAGTTCAGGAATACTCAATCGAAACCTGAAACCGGAAAATCGATTGCGCTTGAAGGTACTCAAAAGGCCAGAACTCAACAGGCGGGTAATCGCATTGTTATTGTCATGGGCACTATCGGGCTGATTTATTCGGTTCTGGTTGGTAAATTGATCTGGCTTGGAATGCAGGAAGAGGGCGGTCTTGCATCCAGGTTTGCGGTGGATCGCTCAACTTCGGCAATTCGCCCCAAGCTGGTTGATCGCAATGGGCAAATATTGGCGATGGACATCAAAATGGCATCACTGTTTGCAGAGCCACGCCGGATTGTCGATGTGGACGAGACAATGGAGTTGCTGACAACCGTATTGCCGAACCTTAATTACAAAAAAACCTATAAGAAGCTTTCCAGTAAAGCCGGGTTTGTCTGGATCAAACGGGAAATGACCCCAAAGCAGCAGAATGAAATTCTTGCTCTTGGGATTCCGGGTATTGGATTTCGCAACGAAAACCGGCGGTTTTATCCAGGTGGTCCTGTTGCATCCCATATTCTTGGGTTGGTGAATATCGATAATAAAGGAATTGCCGGGATTGAAAAATATCTCGATGACAACGGGCTGGCCGATTTGCACAATGCGGGGTTTGCGGTCAAGCAAGACTTAAAGCCTGTTAAAATGGCGATTGATTTGCGTGTGCAACATGCCGTCCGCGATGAGTTGACCAAGGCGATCGAGCGATACCGGGCGATTGCTGCAGCAGCGGTTGTGATGGATGTTAACACAGGCGAAATTCGTGGCATGGTTTCACTGCCGGATTATAATCCCAACAATCCGGTTGATGCGGCAAAGTCTGACCGGTTAAACCGCATGTCTGCGGGCCTGTATGAGATGGGGTCGACATTCAAAACCTTCACCACCGCAATGGCGCTTGATTCGGGTCTGGTGAAAATCCAGGACAGGTTTGACGCACGCAAGCCCATCAGGATTGCCCGGCATAAGATTTCAGATTTTCACGGCAAGCGGCGCATACTTTCCGTGCCGGAGATATTTATTTACTCATCAAATATTGGCACAGCAAAAATGGCTGACAAGGTTGGCATTAAGGCTCATCAGGAGTTTTTAACCCGCATGGGGCTGCTAACCCGTATGCAAGGGTTTGAATTGCCGGAAATTGCCAAACCAACCCAGCCGAAAAAGTGGAAGAAGATCAATTCAATCACCATTTCATTTGGCCACGGGGTTTCAACCACGCCTTTGCAAACGGCGATGGCGGCGGCAGCGTTGATGAATGGTGGCAAACTTATTCCGCCAACCCTTTTTCCGCGAACCAAAGAAGAAGCGGACAAAATTGCCACCCGCGTGGTGAGTGAAAAGACCAGCGGTTTGATGCGCTATCTGTTTCGCTTGAATGTGCTGAAAGGCTCTGGCCGGAAATCTGAAGTGCAGGGCTATGTGGTTGGTGGTAAAACCGGCACGGCGGAAAAGGTCGTCAATGGTCGCTATTCCAGGGCCAAGCGGTTTAATGCTTTTCTTTCGGCGTTCCCGGCCGATAATCCGCAATATGTTGTGTTGGTTATTGTTGATGAGCCGAAGCCTGAAAAAGGCAACCGATATGCGACGGCGGGCTGGAATGCGGCTCCAATGGTGAAAGCTATTATCTCCCGAACCGGCCCGATGTTGGGTGTGCAGCCGGATTTCAGTGAACAAAGTACTGCAATATTGTCGTCATATTGAGACTCTAAACGGCTGATATTGCCTATTTAAGGACTATGAAATTCGAAATGAAGCTTGCTGAACTTACAAGTGCTAATCTGGATAACCAAGCGGGTGATATTAATATTACAGGCATAACAGCGGATTCCCGTCAGGCTGCGCCGGGTTTTGTTTTTGCTGCATTGGCTGGAAGTGCCACAAACGGGGCCAAATTTGCCAGTGAAGCGGTTGCCAATGGCGCAGCTGTAATTGTCACTAATCAGGAAACCGATCTTGATTGCAACGGGTTGGATGTGCCGGTAATCAAGGTGGACGATGCGCGCCACGAATTGGCGGTGATGGCTGCAAAATTTTATCCGCGTCAACCGGAAACGATGGTGGCGGTTACGGGTACGGCCGGGAAAACCTCGGTTGCCTCATTTGTTCGTCAGATTTGGCATGCTGAGGGTAAAAAAGCCGGCATGATTGGTACGACCGGGGTGACCGCACCCGGATTGGTCAATTATGCATCGCTGACAACGCCCGATCCTGTCGCATTGCATAAATTACTCGATGAACTGGCAGGCCTTGGCATAACCCACGCAGCGATGGAGGCTTCCAGTCACGGGCTTGATCAGCGGCGGCTCGACGGGGTGCGCCTTTCTGCCGGTGCATTTACCAATCTTGGGCATGATCATCTGGATTATCACGCAACAATTGCCGAATATCTTGACGCAAAACTGCGCCTTTTCAGGCAGCTTGTACCGAAGGGGGCGCCTGCAGTGATTTATGCCAATGATCCCTATACACAGGCTGCCAGCAATGCGGCGCGGGTCGCAAAGCTTCGGGTTTTTACTGTTGGCAAAAGAGGCTCGTTTCTCAATCTTAAACGGGTTGAGCAGGAGCAGTTTCGTCAAATTGGCGAGGTTGTCCATGAGGGTGAAATCTATCGTGTGGTTTTGCCGATGGCGGGTGAGTTTCAGATGGCCAATGCGCTGGTTGCGGCAGGCCTTGTGATTGCCACCGGAAGCGATGTGGGCGAAACACTTGCGGCTCTTGAGCATCTTGAAGGGGCCAAGGGGCGGCTTGAACTGATCGGAAAAACCAGCAATGGCGCGCCGGTTTATGTGGATTATGCCCATAAGCCGGAGGCGCTGGAAAATGTGCTGCAGGCGCTACGCCCCTATACGACCGGCCAGCTTGTTGTTGCCTTTGGTTGTGGGGGTGATCGCGACAAGGGCAAGCGGCCGGTTATGGGCGAAATCGCTCATCGGTTGGCTGACAAAATTATTGTCACCGATGACAATCCGCGCGGCGAAGTGCCGGGCGAAATCCGTCGCGAAATATTGGTCGCTGTACCGGATGCGCAGGAAATTGGAGATCGCAGAGAGGCAATTCATCAAGCTGTTGCAGCGCTGGGCGAGGGTGATTGT
>JALSIJ010000059.1 GCA_026981655.1 Rhizobiaceae bacterium
TTTGTAGCGCGAGCGCGTGCAGTTGGCCGCCCATATTGCCTTTGAGTGCCTGATAAATCATTTGGTGTTGCTGGACCCGGCTTTTGCCGCGAAAACTTTCAGATACAACTTCGGCCGAATAATGATCGCCATCACCAGCCAGATCACGAATAGCGATCTGCGCATCCGGTAGCGCTTCCTTGATCATCCGTTCAATTTCACTTGCATCCATAGCCATGATTGCGGTCTCCTCGTTGGTGCGTGGGTTTTGACCCTATTTGCCTGCCATATAATCTGGCAACCAGTTTTCATGGGCGCGTTGCATATCGTCAACAGATATGGAGATCAGAGCGCCAATCGTCAATGCTTTGCCGCCAAATTCCCCAATTCTGGCAAACGAAACACCGGCAGCTTCTGCATTTGCGGCAAACATATTAGCATAATCCGGTTTAACACTGACAATATAGCGTGACTGGTCTTCGCCAAAAAGTGCCGCATGTGGTTGTTCAGATTGAAGCTCAATGGTGGCTCCCATTTGTCCAGCAATGCACATTTCAGCCAGACAGACTGCCAACCCGCCATCAGAAATATCATGGCAGGCGGTAATATATTCAGTATTGATAGATGTGCGAACAAACTCGCCGCGCGCCCACTCGGTTTGTAAATCAACCGGGGGAGGCGGCCCGTCTTCGCGGTCCAGCAATTCGCGCATATAAATTGATTGACCAAGATGGCTAGCTTCGGTGCCGATGAGAAAGATTACATCGCCTTGGCCCGCACTACCAATGCCAACGGATGTGCGGTAATCGGCAATCAAGCCGACCCCACCGATGGTCGGTGTCGGCAATATCGCTTGTCCTTGCGTTTCATTATAGAGCGAAACATTGCCCGAAACGATTGGCATGGATAGAGCCAGACAAGCCTCGCCAATGCCCTCAATGGCTTTGACCAACTGACCCATGATTTCTGGCTTCTCAGGATTGCCAAAATTAAGATTGTCGGTTGCCGCAATCGGTTCAGCACCAACGGCGCAAAGATTGCGGTAACATTCGGCCACCGCCTGCTTACCGCCCTCAAACGGGTCGGCCTCGCAATAACGCGGTGTCACATCGCTGGAAAATGCCAGCGCTTTGCCGTCATGGCCTTCAACCCGCACAATACCCGCATCACCGCCCGGCACTTGCATTGTATTGGCCTGAATGAGCGTATCATATTGCTCATAAATCCAGCGCTTGGAGGCAATGTCTGGTGACTGCAACATGGTAATTAGCGCGGCGGTATAGTCGTCGACCTGCGGCACATCTGCCGCTGCAAGGTCGTTATACTTGCCCGGCGTAATATACGGGCGGTCATATTCCGGTGCCTCATCGCCAAGTTTTTTAATCGGCAGATTGGCAACTTCCTCGCCGTGGCGCAAAATGCGAAACCGCAGATCATCGGTGGTAACGCCAACAATGGCGAAATCCAGCCCCCATTTCGTGAAGATTGCTGTGGCCTGTTTTTCATGCTCAGGCCGCAGCACCATCAACATGCGTTCCTGACTTTCAGAAAGCATCATTTCATAGGCGCTCATATTTTCTTCGCGACACGGCACCTTATCGAGATCAAGTTCAATGCCGAGATCACCTTTCGCACCCATTTCAACCGCAGAACAGGTTAGGCCGGCGGCCCCCATGTCCTGAATAGCAATTACCGCACCGGAGGCCATGAGTTCGAGGCAGGCTTCCAGCAGGCATTTTTCAGTGAACGGATCGCCGACCTGTACGGTTGGGCGCTTTTCATCAATATCATCGTCAAATTCTGCAGATGCCATTGTGGCACCACCAACCCCGTCGCGGCCGGTTTTTGCACCAAGATAGACAACCGGGAGGCCGACACCTTCAGCTTGTGATGTGAAAATCTGATCGGCCTTGGCAAGGCCAGCGGCAAATGCATTGACCAGAATATTATCATTATAGCGGGCGTGAAAGTTCACTTCGCCACCTACGGTTGGCACCCCGAAGGAATTCCCATAGCCGCCAATTCCTGCCACCACACCAGAAACCAGATGTCTGGTTTTGGGGTGCTCCGGTTCACCAAACCTCAGCGCGTTCATCGCAGCAATAGGTCGCGCACCCATAGTAAATACATCGCGCAAAATGCCGCCCATACCGGTCGCAGCCCCCTGATAGGGTTCAATATATGAGGGGTGATTGTGGCTTTCCATTTTGAAAACCACTACATCGCCATCGTCAATATCAACAACACCGGCATTCTCGCCAGGGCCAAGAATAACCCGTGGGCCCTCGGTTGGCAGGGTGCGCAGCCACTTTTTCGATGATTTATAGGAACAATGCTCGTTCCACATGGCAGACCAGATACCAAGCTCGGTATAGCTCGGTTCCCGTCCGGTCAGCTCCAGAATGCGTTGCCACTCATCGTTAGATAATCCGTGATCGGAAATCATCTCTGGTGTAATTTGAATTTCGTTCGGAATGTTCATAATTAGCCCAAGATTAGCAGCTTTTACCGCCGGCCGCCCATTTAGATACCGCATCCTGAATGCGCGAGCCGGCATCAGAATCAAGCAATGGGCCGAATGTTGAAACGCCAGCAACGCCGACAATGCGCTCGGCCTGAATGACCAGTTTCGGCAGGCCGCCCGGGTTTTTCCTCGGCACAATTAACACGCGAGGCCGTCCGGAATGGGAGTTTAGTTCAGTTGCCATACTGAATTTTGCAAACGCAGGATCGTTTTTCTTAAACCAGCATGACTGCGCTTGCCGGGCGATGTGAACCATGATTTTTTGTGGGCTCGGGCCTTTTGCACCCTTGCTGATTGTCTGCTGACAGCCGGTCACCGCCAGAGGTAAAATCAAAACTGCAATCAGTGATATTTTGTTCACGCAACCAGCCCCAATGCACTTTCAAATAGCCTGCGCCCGTCATCGCCCGTATGGGCATCTTCAATCAGATTTTCAGGATGCGGCATCATGCCAAGCACATTGCCCTGTTCGTTGATGATTCCGGCAATATCGTTGATTGAGCCATTCGGGTTGGTGCCCTCCGCATAACGAAAAACCACCTGACTATTGTCTTCGAGTTTTTTTAATACTGCCTCATCGGCAAAATAATTGCCATCATGATGGGCAACCGGGCAGCGGATAATCTCGCCTTGGCCATAGCGGCTGGAAAACTGCGTATTAGCATTGGTAATTTCCAGTTTCACCTCACGGCAAACGAAGGTTAGCCCCGCATTACGCATCAAAGCGCCGGGTAAAAGGCCCGCTTCGGTGAGAATTTGAAAACCGTTGCAAACGCCAATAATGGGTATACCTTGTGTGGCAGCATTGGAAAGAGCATCCATGATTGGCGAACGCGCCGCAATTGCACCGGACCGCAGATAATCCCCATAGGAAAAACCGCCGGGAATAATCACCAGGTCGGTTGACGAAAGTTCAGTTTCCGTATGCCATACGGTTTTCGGCACGTGGCCGGAAATCTTGGTAATCGCCGCAATCATATCGCGGTCGCGGTTGGAACCGGGAAATATAATGACGGTGGTTTTCAAGCCACAATCTCCACCGCATAATCTTCAATCACCGTATTTGCGAGAAGTTTTTCACACATGGAATTGAGGCTTTGAATGGCGGATTTTTTACTGTCGGCATTTAGCGTAACCGCAAAAACTTTACCCTGCCGTACTTGTTCAACGCCGGCAAAACCAAGGGCAGAAAGCGAGCCTTCAATCGCCTTGCCCTGTGGGTCAAGAACACCGTTTTTTAGTGTCACTGTTACGCGTGCATTGAATAAAGTCATGAGGCTATTCCGACTTCACCAATACAGGGCCAGTGCCGCGAGGCGGTTCATTTTCGTTCAAAATTCCAAGCCTGTTCGCCACTTCGCGGTAAGCTTCCAGCATACCACCAAGGTCTTGGCGAAACCGGTCCTTATCCATCTTCTCGTTGGTTTTTAAATCCCAAAGTCGGCAGGAGTCTGGCGAAATTTCATCCGCAACAACAATGCGCATAACGTCATTTTCGATCAGCCGACCGCATTCGATTTTAAAATCAACAAGTTGAATGCCAGCCCCTAGAAACAATCCGGATACAAAATCATTCACCCGAATGGCCAGCGCCATAATATCATCAATTTCCTGCGGAGATGCCCAACCAAAAGCGGTGATGTGTTCTTCCGAAACCATTGGGTCATCAAGCTCGTCTGACTTATAGTAAAACTCTATGATTGAACGCGGCAGTACGGTGCCTTCTTCAACGCCAAGGCGTTTGGAAAGCTGGCCGGCTGCGATATTGCGCACAACCACTTCCAACGGAATAATTTCCACTTCTTTAATCAGCTGTTCGCGCATGTTCAGCCGTTTGATGAAATGGGTCGGAATGCCAATGCGGTTGAGGTGGTTGAAAATAAATTCAGAAATGCGATTGTTCAACACGCCCTTGCCATCAATGATGTCGTGTTTCTTGGCGTTGAACGCAGTTGCATCGTCCTTAAAAAACTGAATCAGGGTGCCCGGTTCAGGCCCTTCATAGAGTATTTTTGCCTTGCCTTCATAAATTCGGCGGCGTCTT